>NZ_LT907975.1:3177440-3507928 GCF_900217235.1 Pseudodesulfovibrio profundus
AAATTGAAGGCGTGAAATTGCAGCCGCAGTCCGTGCGGTCTTCTGTGGTCCGGAAACTCGGGCTGGAGTAAGCAGACTATCATCCCCGTAATCAATATGAGGACGGGATGGTTGAGGTGCTTGTTGATGCCACAACGAACCATAGCTCGCCTCTTACCGCAGAGCGACTCTTTGGATGGCATGCGGCGCTTTTCCCGACAGGGTATACCGGTATTCAGCGTATTACTCTGTTGGCAATTGGCGGACATACGCAGACGGAACCATGCAAGTCATTTCCGGCAGGCCAAGGAAGGTGAAGTTACACTATGAAGCCCCGCCTGCGGATTCGCTTCCCAAGGAGATGAAAGCCTTCCGAATTGGTTCAACTCGCCGGTGGATGGAGACGGTATTATTCGGGCTGGGGTTGCGCACTTCTGGTTTGTGACGCTTCATCCTTTTGATGATGGCAACGGGAGGCTCGCGCGGGCTATTACCGATATGGCCATGACGCAAGACGAGCAAACGTCTCGGAGAGCCTATAGTTTGTCTTCTCAGATTTTGGCTTCCAGGAAGGCCTATTATGGGGTCCTTGAGGAGGCGCAGAAGGGCAAAAATGACATCACTGGGTGGTTGGCCTGGTTCCTCGAAACAGTGGAACAAGGCATGCGAAATTCCCGTGAGTTGGCCCGGTTGACGATCATGAAGGCGGAGTTCTGGAAACAGCACGCCAAAGCCAACATCAATGACCAGCAGCGTAAGGTGCTCAACAAATTACTCGATGCTGGTCCTGACGGCTTCGAGGGCGGCCTTTCAAACAAAAAGTACATCTCCATGACCAAGACCTCTTCCGCGACGGCTACGCGCCATTTGAAGGCGTTGGTTGATGCCGGATTGCTCATTCAGAGTGGCGGCGGGCGGAGTGTGCGGTACGAGATAGACTGGTCCTCATGCGAAGTGTATTAAGTATAGGCAGCCGGTAGCCGATTGTTTTCGTTTTTTGTGATCATTGGATTTGTTGGGAAAAATGAAAATCCCCCCGATAAATGCGATTTGATCGGGGGGATTGGTCGGGCGTGTGAGGCGGCTATGAGGTGGCCTCTGGGAGTACATAATGCGTCCCCGGTCCTTTCCCCCTCTTTTCAAGTCTGTTAGCCTTCACCAAGGCGGCTAAGTGGTCCTTGACTGTGCCTTCATTGAAGCCCTGATTGACCAGGTCAGACTTCGTAACCCGCCCGTGTTCGTAGGCGTGGAGGAGAGCGGCTTGCTCTATTTCATGTAGGCCTGCGACATCAGGCTTCGTCCTAGGTGCCGACTCTGCCTCGGACGAGTCTGCACCGACTTCGTCGAATACCCAAGGCGTTCCCTCTGCCTCTGTCGCATACTCCAGATGAGCATGAAATTGCTTTCCCGTGTACGGCGGGCAGCCCTTGAATTCGCGGAATGTGACCAGCGCATTGACGCCGCCCTCGAACCCTTTACGCTGTTCGGACTCATGGATCAGGATGACGTTCTGTGCCAAGCTTTTGAATGCGTTTGACCCCATGGGGTCGCCTTTTTTCGTGGTGTGGTGGACAACGATAAGGGTGTTTTGCTTCGCCTGAAGGCGCTTCGCAAAATTCTTAAGTCCTCTTCCTACGGCCTCACTGGACAGTCCCTTTTGGGATGCCGCCAGCAGGTTATCGATGATGAGCACGCTGTTAGAATCCATCTTGTCGAGAATCAGATCCTGCCAACCTGTATCCAATACATCCAGAGGGCCGAAGCCTTCAGGGGCTGGCATGCTCAACTCAGGGAAGTCGAAGAAGCGGTCTGGGATTTCAGTGACCCCCAGAGCTGCCATGGCGCGTATCGTATAGGTGTTGGATTTTTGGTAATCCTGTTCCGCGTTGATTGAATAAACTTTTCTGGCCCTGGACGCTTCCATCCCGAAAGCACTTGTGCCGGTTGAAATGCTGATCGCGAGAGTCCTGGTGAACATGGACTTACCTGCATTCGAGTCACCAACAACGACAGTGATATTGCTGGGAGCGAAGACGCTTTCAATAGAAAAAGCGACGTCAACTCCGCCATTCTTAGCAGCATCGCTGATAGACGTTGCGGGAATAAAGAGAGTGGGCTTCGCCTCTTCTGTAGGCTGCATCTCCGCTTCGATGAACTTTTCGTCCTTGCAGTACTTCTTGTACTGGGAGAAGGACCACGCGTTTTGGACGTCATCAAGCAGGCAAATTACGTTGCGACGAGAGAATGTCATGGCCTTTTCGCAAGCATAAGCCCCACATTCTGTTCTGGCAGCCTCAATGACATCGCCGCTGTTGGCAAATGGCTTAATGAGAACCCTGAAGTCTTCGATGCCGATTTCCTGCAGGCGTCCACGAAGCTCAACGCCAACTGCAATCGTATCCCGTTGCAGCGTAGGAAGATACACGATTCGGCGGCCTCTCAGCGGCAAGAGCGCATAGTCTTTCATTCGACTAGCTCCCGCCCAAAAGGCTGTTGCAACGACACCGGCGTGGTTCGGCTCATTCAGTGACGCGAGGGTCTGGTTGATCCGGTGTGCGAGCCATGCGTCATCTGTAACGATGACTATGGCCGACCGGTAGCGCTCCAACACATCCAACTCGGTGATAGGGATGTCGTTCGGGAAGAATCCCCATGAGTAAGCGTTGGGATCACATGGGTCCAGATCGTTGGCCTTAAAATAAGGCAAATGGTCTACATCGCCGGAGTCGGTTTGGAACACGGCTATAAGATACTGCTTATCTTGCCTGGGATAGGGGACAGGGATAGTCTCCATGTGTTTCGCCGTGGAGCCATTGATAGAAGAGCCTCCATTCGGTAACGCCCAGATGTCTCCAGTAATTGGGTACATAGACTGGCTAGTGTTTTGTTCAAGCGGCCTGTCGGGGTTGATCCCGTAGCGTACTGCGAGATCTCTGGCTGCCTCTCCTATGCAGAGGTTGTATCTCTCCGCGTACAGGTCTAACCAGCCCTTGCGGGGAGCTTCAGGCTTGGCTCCCCATTGATTCCGCTTCCAAGAGACTGCCCCATTATTATGGATCAGGAAGGCGAGGTCTGTGTCAGGGAGTGGGTGATATGGGCTGCCATATACGCCCTCTATTCCTTTATGAGTAGGAGCATGAAAGGGGGGCAGAACCCTTGCTCTGCTCTCTGCCATGAGTTCAAGGGCCGCGCTGTTTTCAGTCACGGTATATTTTAAGTCACGCGAGTGCGTTTGAATCCGGGAAACGTTCGGATTAACTTTGTTAGAGTTAGTAGTCATAGTATCCTCCTGGTCTACCGGGTGACGATCCGGTGTTCTTCCATATACTTCAGTATTTCAACGAGGTCGTAGCGCACGGCAGATCCGATTTTGAAATAATTAAAGCCGGTATTGGCGTGCCTGTCGCTTTGCAGCTTACTGGTTGACAGCGAGGTGATCTTGGCGACTTCCTTTTCTGTTAGATATTGGGGCCTATTCATTTTGTTTTCCTAACGTTTACGCCCGTTGGCCATTAGGGCATTATGAACTGCATCTGTTGAACTCGAGTTGTGACGTCAGGAGTAGAAAATCACAGCTGGGGTGATAAATCGAAGATGTGATAGGCAATTATGGGCGTTTCTTCCCAATTGCCTGTATTTGCATGGATTGTTTTTTGGAGGACTGATTTGACAATAGGAAGGATCGAAGGTTTCCCTTCTCAAGCCGCTTCTAAGAATGACAAGGCAGCAGCCAAAAGCCTCTATAAATTGATCGAGAGGCTGTTTAGGGATTTTCCGAAGTTGAAAACGTTTGCTAGGGAGCTGACTGGAGAGGGCTTGACTGATGGCGTGTTGCTTTCGCCGTTTACTTTTCTGCTTCAGCCCGACTCCATCCTCACTGCAGATCCGGATTCATTGGATGAACGTGGTATTCCCCAACGCTATTTTTCCAATGAGTCCGCCGCTATCTATCATGAGCAAGCTGGATCGTATGAAAATGCCTTTTGCCATTTCCTCATTTTGTCTGAGCGCGACCGTTTTCTTGAGGAGGTAGCGGCGATAAAAGGAGTGAGGACGGCGGATAAAATTGATGAGAAGTGTACGCAATTAGAGGTTGCCCTCATGCGTCTGGCCAAGCGGGCCAGAGCAGGACAAAACGCTTGGGACGGTCTGGTCAGCCTTGAATTTCTACAAGCTGAATATTCAAAAAGACAATTTTTCCTGGATCAATTGGAGAACGAATGTCTTAGGGACATGGCGCGCGGCGTATTTATATTTTTGAATACGCATTTTGAAAAGCTTGTCGGTAAGAAGCCTGAGCACTGCGTTGATTGCGTGTGGGGGAAAGATGCTGCCCGACTGGGGGAGAGAGCTGTCTTCTCTTGGGGGGGGTGTGATGGTCGTGAGTGTGATTTTACAAGACACCTAATGAGGTTGGCTCAGTTGGATGTTAAAGGGGCAACTGTCACTGAAGGAAAGAAAGTTCTTCCTGCATGTAGTCACAATGGTTGGCAAGATTGTCAGAGCCTTTATGAACATTATGGTATTCCACTTCACGAACTTTTTTCATTTACAGAGATTAAGGTCATATATGCATATCTGATAGATAATGCACAACTTCCAAGACGGAAGATCGTGGCTCCCCCGTCTTCTGTTGCTTTCAAGGGGAATGCTCGCAATCGCTTTAAGCCTCTTGAAGATGTTTATGAAAGCCGCAAGAAAGCTCTCTGCGGATATAAATATCACGAAATGGACGATGACCGTCTAGTAGGACTGTGGTTATGGGATCAGGCATGGAAGATAGGGAGCTTTGAGGGCCTTCCTTCAACATGGTTTGCAAGCATGCTCAGAGAACCTTGGTTTCGGTGTACTCCTTTGGGCAAGAGAGTTTACTTGAGCTGCGAACAGGCTAATAAGGACTATGATAAATTTGAGAAAGCTGAGCTCTATATGGATGCTTATGATAACGCTCTAGTTGCCCTTAAGGATTGCTTTGAGTCTACGAAAGAGTGTGTAAGGCAAGGGAAGATACTCCCCAAATACGCTCCACAAAAAAAGTCAGAAGAGCCAATGTAGGAAAGAATTCATGGGGCTGTACCAGATAACTAGCCCATATGTCTTCTAACCCACTGTTTCAGTTGTTTAAACTGGCTTCGCGGATTGCTGTTATTAAAACGCCACTCGCATTCCTTTAAAAACAGAGAAAAATGCTTGGTTGGAATGCCGTTGAATTTCCTCATATGGCGTTTGGCCTGGTTCCAAAAATTCTCGATTCCATTGATGTGGTTGTGGCTATCTGCAAACAGCTTCGAGTGGTTGATTCGGAAGTGTTTGAACGCTGACACATCAAGGACATTGTAGCCATACCAGCAGTCCGAGTAAACCACACTGTCTGGCTGGATTCTTTCCTGAATAATGGGAAGCAAGGTTTTACCTTTCGCATCAGGAATCACCTGTGTATAGACCTTCCCGCCCCTTTTAAGGATTCCAAAAACAGGAACCTTACCAGCCGCCCCACGTCCTCTTTTGCCCTTTCGCTTGCCACCGAAGTAGCTCTCATCGACCTCAAATTCGCCAAAATCCATCCCTTCACAGGACTCTTCTACCGCTATGATTTCCCGGAGCCGGTGAAAGTAATAGGCGGCTGTTTTGACGTTCACACCAACCAGATCGGCAGCGCAACGAGCTGTCGTGCCAGCCACAAAATGTTCGATTAAACGAAGCTGCTTGTCCTTGCTCAAACGACTTTTTCGCATTGCCATACCGATAACCCAAAGGAGTTATCTGGTACAGCCCCGAATTCATTTGCATCAATTTGCATCCCGCCTGCTGGGGATAGGGTAGTGTCCCACGACGTGGTGTAATTGGGGGTAAAGCCTCAAGGTCTTGAAAGAGGCCGCCGTTCGTTCCATAGGGTTTTGTAGCTAAAACAAGCCCGAAGGAGGAACGAACGGCATGCCTGAGAAGAGAATGACAGGTCGGGACGGGTTCGACAAGATTTTCGTCGAGTCCCACGGCGACTGGCTGCGTGAGATGGTCACGGCGATCGTGCACGAAGTGATGGAGGCTGAGGTGAGCGCAATAGCTGGAGCCGGCTACGGCGAACGAAAGGCGGAGCGGAACACGCACCGCAATGGCTACCGGGAGCGTCAGTGGACGACCCGAGTCGGCGACATTGATCTGCACATCCCGAAGCTCCGCGAGGGGTCGTATTTTCCGACGTTCCTGGAACCCCGCAGGCGCTCCGAGAAGGCCCTGATCGGCGTTATCAAGGAAGCCTACGTCCAAGGCGTGTCCACGCGCCGTGTGGAACGATTGTGCCAGCAGATGGGCATCGAGCGGATGGACAAGAATTTCGTTTCGCGCATGGTCCAGGACATCGAGGCTGAGGTTTTGGCGTTCAAGTCCCGCCCCCTGGAGGGCGAGTTCCCGTATGTGTTTGTGGATGCACGCTACGAGAAGGTCCGCCGGGAAGGCCGCGTGACAAGCATGGCGGTGCTGGTGGCCGTTGGCGTACGCATGGACGGCCACCGTGAGGTGCTTGGAGTGGAGCCCACGATGGGAGAACGCTATCTCCTGTGGCGGGATTTCCTGCAGGATCTGACCAGCCGTGGGTTGCAGGGCGTCCGACTGATAGTCAGTGATGCCCATGAAGGTTTGAAGCGGGCCATCACCGAAGTTTTTTCCGGAACAAGCTGGCAGCGTTGCCGCGTTCACTTCATGCGCTCCATGCTGGCTCATGTTTCCAAGCGCTATCAGCCAATGGTGTCCGCGTTGCTCAAGACCATTTTCGCCCAGCCCACCCTGGAAGAGGCCCGTAGGGAACTGCGCAATGTGGTCGATGCGCTTGAGCCTAAATTTCCAGACGTGGCAAAGCTCGTGGAGGAGGCTGAGGACGAGGTGCTGACCTACATGGCGTTTCCACCAGAGCATTGGCGCAAACTGTACTCCACGAATATGCTGGAGCGCCTCATGCGGACAATCAAGGCCCGCACCCGAGTGGTCAGCATCTTCCCTGACGAGAGGTCGCTGGAGCGCCTGGTTGGCGCCGTACTGATCGAAGAGAACGAGGAGTGGATGGAGGCCCGGCGCTATATCAGCGAAGCCTCAATGGCCAAACTCAACGCCGCCCGGCCCCAGCTCCCCCCGCGGGGGGAGCTGGGCCTGGAAGAGGCCGCGTAGGGGATCGAAAGGAAGGTAGTAACCCTGGGAGCTAAGACGGAATTACACCACTTGACGGGACACAACTGGGGATAGTGCTGGGGAAACTCAGGAAACGAAAAATGCCGATCATTGCTGATCGGCATTTTTGTTAACAATGGCGGAAGCGTACAGGGGTCGAACCTGCCTACGACATCACTGCCGTACATTGGTTTTGAAGACCAAGCGCCACACCGGTGACGAAACGCTTCCATTGGTGATGTGTGTTGGCTGTGGTCAGCTTTCACACATGGCCTCGGGAGTTTTTTCCCGAGTTCGATTGGAGAAGTACCAGTTTTCATAAGGGTAAACAAGCTCGATTCTATTCCTTTCGGTTTAACCCCAATAAAGTCTGCGTGAATATCCACATTTAATGGCACGTGCCATTTCTTTTTGTTATACGGATTGGAAACTGTGGGTGCTCAATCACATATCTAACAATGAGGAATTATCATGCGGAAAATGGCAGCACTTCGTTTCTCGGTTGTAATCGCGGGTCTGATTGTAATGGGTACTGTGGTGGGTGGATTTGCTTCTGATATCGGGCCCACCATTCAGCAGACGTGCACTAAATGTCATTCCCCAAAGCGGATTTGCCTGAATCTTGGAGTGAAGTCTGAATCGGCATGGAACTCAACCATCAACAAAATGGTGGGCAAGGGGGCCAAGTTGCCCAAAGACAGAATTAATGAAGCGGCGTCCTTTTTATCGACACTTGAGCCTGGAGCGCCGTTACTTTGCAACTGATCCGGATCATAGTGGCTTTGGCGTGATCTCTTGTGTCACTTCCGATTAGTTATTATGGTGTGTGCACACTATAATCAAAGGAATGACCATGGGAAAAACATATGTGACAGCGACAGTTATCGCCAAGGATGGTGCCGAGCAGGAGTTGGAAGCCATACTGGTGAAGTTGGTGGAAGAGGTTCGGAAGGAAGAGGGATGTATCAGGTATGATCTGCACCGATCAGACTATGGCAATGTCTTCCTCTTTTATGAAATATGGCAGAGCCCGGCTCATCTGGCAGCCCATGGCAAGACGCCGCATATGGCGGCCATGGCCGAGGCGACCAAAGATCTGGTTGCCGGACCAGCCGAGGTGAATACCTGGGAAGAGATCGATGTTTCGAGCTCATAAAAGGTTGCATGGTGTCACACCCGAGGGCGATACCTAGTGAGCTTGAAGTTGTTTGCTCCACCTGCAAGGTAGGGTAAGTGCATAAAAAAGGCCGGGTTTTCAGAAGGAAAACCCGGCCTTTGCATTGATATAGTGCTGACTACCAGAGTTGGTAGCTGAGACCAGCGGAAAGGGTTGTATCAGAAACAGAATTATCATCACACCCGACCGCAAATCCCAGGCTGGTCGAGGCGGACAAACGGTCCGTGATGCTCCAGGCCGCACCGACGCCGACATCAGCCCAGTCCTGATCGATGGGCGCGCCGGGGTAGGCAAAGGCGCCGATTCCCGTGGCGCTGCCGCTCATGCCGGTGGAGGAGTCTTCAAGGCGATGGTTCCAGGCACCCCATACCCATGTGTCGAGCTTGTCGATCAAGGCGACATCCGCACGCAGACCCGTGCGAATCAGGTTGGAGTATTCCTCACGGCTATCAAATTTGGCTGGGAACGGGCCACCGGACTCAGTGTAAGCGTCGACACGCGTGGTTTGCCAGGTGTACTCGATAAAGGGGGTAAGGGAGAGAGTCTCGGATATATTGCCGGTCCACTGCACTTGCCCGGAAAGACTGAATACTTCGGCCTCGGTGGACCCCGAGGAGGTGGCGTAGCCTGCGCCATTCATGTAGCCGCGCGTAAGGTCCAAATCAACAGATTGCCAGAGTGAGGATACGCGAAATTCGAAACGGGTCCCTTCGGGGCTATAGGTCACGAAAGCGCCGGGACCGAGTGCGGAAATATCCTGACTTCCATTATAGCCAGTTTCAAGGTCGCGGGAATCGGCAAACAACCCACCGCCGAATCGCCAATTGTCGGTTTCCCAGCTTAGCCCAAGACCGCCATGCAGATTGATGTCGTCGCTATCCAGCTCGATGTTGGTCCCAAAAGAACCAACCATCCAGAGGTCGAGACGTCCGGGCATTGTGTCACCACTGGACATGCCTCGGGAATTTTCTGCCAGAGGGTTGACCCGCGAGCGTGAAGCATGTCCACTGGCTGCATTGGCAAGCCGATTCATGGACAATTGCCCCATGTTGCTGACCATGGGGCTGACCTGCCCCATGACATCAAGCGACTGATACAAAGCCTCAGGGGTGATGATCCCCGCGTAAGGGATGTTGATTAGTAAACCATCGCCAGTGCCTTGGGAGCAATGAATGATTGAGCCATCTGCATTAGTACCCAATGCATATCTAATATTAATGCCCGTTAAATCAACACCTCCATCTTTTAACAATTGTTCAATGGAAACCATGCCCTGACTTTCTGTCCAACGGAATGCTTTGGAATTATGGTTGGAGTCACTACTATATCCAACGACTAAACCACCATCATCAGAGACACCTTGTGCCGTCGATTTAATCCCGTCCTCAAGAAAACCGAGTGGAGACATGGTCCCGTTGACCCAACGAAAAGCTTCTGATTGGCCACGTTCATTTTTACTAAAGCCGATCACTACAGAACCATTTGCAGAAACGTCCTTGGCAAATGATTCCCCCTTACCTGTCAAGTCCTGGTGTAAAAAACCCAGCCCTATCATTGTATCATTTTTCCAGCGAAAAGCCTGTAAACCATTATTGGAATTGCCGCCACCAACGACAGTTGAACCATCTGCGGATACTGCTACGCCGCGAGAAAGCGGATAACTAGAATCCAAAGCTCCGAGCCCGACCATGCCTTGACTCTGTGTCCAACGAAATGCCTGAGTGAACCCTGCTTGGTTACGATAGGTTCCAACGACCACGGATCCATTTGATGACACGGAATTGGCGCTAGACATAGTAAAGCCTTCCGGTCCTTCAAGATATGACATCTTGCCGTTGACCCATCGTACTGCACGAGAGTAAGTCGTATTATAATCGATTACACCGATAGCCACAGCGCCATTGGCTGATACACCCGCGGCAACGCTGTTCGGTTCACTCGTGAGGATCGTTACTTTTCCGTTAGACCATTGTGCTGCTCTATATTTCCCGTCGATATTCTTAGATCCAACTACAATGTTTCCATTTTGAGAGATACCCGTGATAGAAAAATCTCGTATTTCTTCTATGCTCAAGGAGGAGGCAAGGGCTTTCCCCGGTGTGACTATGAAGGCAAGCTGGAGAATGATCAGGAATGAAATTAATGAGTACAGGGAGTTGGGTGCGGAAAGTTGTAAACCAGACGACATGGGTATGATAAACCTCTCGTTGAAGGGGATCGTGTTTGGCGAGGAAACTCTCTCAATGCAGGCATTATGAAAGTCTATACCTCTGACTATTAGCTAAACGAGTGGTCTATATTCCATTGAGAAAATCGTGACAAGCATTATTGGTAAAAAGTAGTCTAACTTGTCGGTTTTTCGATAGTTTTCAAGAAAAGTATAGCTTTATGAGGAGCTGGAGGGCGAAAAGAGAAGTGCTTAGAAGGTCGAGGTGGCTGCTTTTAATAGAGTGGGCCATGCCGCAACCCACCCCTTTCCACTGTGAGTCAATTCCGGGAGTGTGCGCACCTGTACTATTGTCTTTGGGGAAAGGCGTTCCACATACGAGTCGACTACCTGTTGAGGGATGATTGTGTCATTTCCACCCAGAAAATGGACCTGAGGTATCGAGGATAGCTTTTGGGTGTAATCTGCCGGGTTGAGCGAATCATGCAGTGGGGTCAGATTATGCATTCTTGTCCACTTTTCATGATCGAGGTTGCCGCACACCGTGATCAGACCGACGACATCCGTTCGCTGTGATGCCAGTAGTGCTGCTACAGCACCACCTCCCGAAAATCCGATGAGCACAACGTTGCGTGCATTCGCTGCTTTCTTGGCCGCATCGGTCAAAGAATTCATCGTGTTGAGCACCGGCAGGGAGAAGCGTCCTGTGGTCCAGTATTCATTTGTGCAGGCTGAACCTTCAACATACTGGCATGGGCGGCCCAGATAGGCCACAGCGGGAGTCGTATCCTGTTGTGCTAAAAGCAGCGCAGTGGGTGTTATGGGAGTCGGATCAGGTGAAGGGGAGGTTGGAGTTGAGTAAGCTACTCCATCTCCTTCAATGTAAATGTGAATGATATCGGACTGACCTCGCGCCCATCCAACCGCAGGAAGCGGGGCAGATGCGTTCAGCCGGGTCCACTTGGCATGTGCATCCATGGCAGTGATGGCATTGTAGCCGCGGCAACCAGAGAGTGCTGTCACGGCAAACAGGAGTATCCCCCATATAATCAATGCAACCAAGTTGTTCTTCATGGTGTGATATTCAACACTCCCGGTCAGTTCCGTCAAGCTGCTATGAGGAGAATGGCTGGGGCGATTCCTGTTTGGATGCAATGGCGTTGCAGTGATGTGGCGTGGAAGTCCTGCTGGTACAAGCTCTCGCTGCTTGTTGAGTGGGGATTGTATAGGAGAGTGGAGATACGTCGGTAAAACGAAAAAAGGCTTACGTTTATGAAAACGTAAGCCTTTGATTTCTCATGGCGTCCCCAAGGGGATTTGAACCCCTGTTACCGGCGTGAAAGGCCGACGTCCTGGACCAGGCTAGACGATGGGGACGCATGGATGACTCTTCGAGATTTTGATGGAGGGGTGGTCGTTCCTCCTCTCAAGTGCGTCGTATGTAAAAGAGCTAGTCTTTCGACTAATCTGCAACTGTTAGCCTTGCAGTTGCTTTCTGGCATTTTAAGTGGCGTCCCCAAGGGGATTTGAACCCCTGTTACCGGCGTGAAAGGCCGACGTCCTGGACCAGGCTAGACGATGGGGACGCAATATTTATTTGGCTGGGCTGCAAGGACTCGAACCTTGATTAACGGAGCCAGAACCCGTCGTCCTGCCAATTGAACGACAGCCCAGCAGCGAGAAGATGATTTAAGAGAGCTTGGCCCTAATGTCAACTTCTTTTTGCTATTTTTTTAGACAGCTTTGGCGAGCTGACGTGTACGCTTCTTCAGTTTGTTGATTTTGCGGCGGATGCGGCAACGCTCAACACGGCTTTCGATGGATTTCTTCTCAACACGCAGAGCCTTGATCTGTCTTTTGATCTCGAAGATCTGCTGCTTGTAGGGAGAAACCTGCTCTTCATCTTCAATGCCGAAGACTTCCTTGATTGCGGAAACGAGCTCGTTCTTGTCTTTACCGGAAGCACCGGTAATCATGGGGAGCTTGTCCACGCACAGGGCGCGCAGTTCTTTAGCTGTCATTTTTTCCAGCGGCTTGGTCAGTCCAAGCTCGTCAAAGGAAATTTCTTTTACTTCACTCATGGTGTACTCCTTAAAATTCAGCTTTGAGGAAATTACTCCTCAAACATCCGCTGGTAGGCCCTGTAGCACTTCCCTAGTGGGGAGTTCGGGTCCAGCTTCTCATTTAACGCGCCTAATTCGTTAGGCTTTTTAAGTTTCCTCGGAGGCTTTTCAGCTTCCGGCCGGGTATACCCGTCCAAAGGAGATCTGCCGTTTAGCAGTTCGAATACTACTTTGTCAAAGAAATCTTGCTCCAAATAGCCATTTATTTTTTCGAGTATCATCGGAGCCAAAAACTGCGCCTCCTGCATGACCATCGGGTCTTCCGCGGCGAGAATGAGTTTGCGCCCCCTGTGTCCCAGCGGACGGGCAACATGGGCCATCTCTCCCATCAGGTCATCCCAGGCATTCCACAACTGGACAAGCAGCATCCCCCCGCTCGTATCCTTTTTATCAAAATATGAGGGCAGGGCATCTGTCAGGCTTATGGTACGGCCTTTTCGTCCCTTGCGGCTGTAGTGTCGATAATATCTTGCCACCTTGGCTCCTATTGGGATTCCGGTTTCAGCGTGATTCGAACGATGGATGGTGTCAGTTCGTATGCTTCGCCGGAGCGCTCCTGTTCGTCAACTTCCCGTGCCACTTCGGACCCGACGGCTTCCGGGTCACTCCCCTTGAGGATGCCGGAAATTATCCCGTCGCGAATGGCTTCATCCGGCTTGAATCGCCGACTTATGATCATGTCCACCTGTTCAAATCCTTCTTTGTGGATGGTCAACAGGTGGTCAGTGTCTCTTGTAAATGAAACACTGCACGGGGTGGTGCACATCTGTTTGCCATCCCCATAAACCGTCGCCCCCATGGGGTTGGTCGATATCGGTATCGTTTGTTTGGGCGGACCGCAAGCCGTCAGTATGGTCAGGGTCGAAATCAGGAGTAAAACAAGAAACGCTCGATGTGACATGGTGGTTCCATCGGTTAAAGGTCAGCCCCTGTTTTTGCAGGGGCTGAAAGTAAGTTACGTGTTCCTACATGCAGTTTCGCGCCCGGTAGTTGACGATAAGCGCGGGACAGCCTGGTGAGAGGGCAACCTGGATGGATGTGGAGCCGATCATGGGTTTGGCTACTTCTTCGCTGGAAGAATACTGGGCCATGATGATCAGGTCTGCGTCGCTCCAACGGGCTTTTTTGAGAATTTCAGTGTAGGGAATGCCTTCCCAGCAACTGTAGCTGTGGCTTATGTCGCTGAGTGCTTTCTTGTATCGCGTGTCCATCTTGTCGATGGCCTTTGTCACGAAGTTCTCCATGTCCTGCATGTAATATTTGGGATCAGGGTGGGTTTGCCCCACATCCAGTACATGAAAAACCTCCAGATGCGCGCCGAACGTTCTGGCGACCTGCGCGGCGTAGCACATGGCTGAATCCGATGGGGTGGAGAAGTCGGTTGCAAGGACGATTTTCTTTAAATTGGCGCCATTGGGCATTTCATTGGTGACGACAAGTACGGGGCAGAACACGTTGGCACAAACCCGCCTGATGGTTGTGTCCACCGAACCCCACATGCGATCGGGCCGGACCATTGCGGAAGTGTGGTGGCCCATTATGATGAGATCAACCCCCTCACTGTGGATGATTCGGAGCATCTGTTCATGGGCGAGGCCGGTGGTCACATGGATGGAATACTTGGGGATCGTTGCCAATTCATCCGCGTAGTAGGCCTGAATTTTTTTGGCGGTGTTTTCCCTGAGTTGATCTTCGGAAATGATGTCCCCGAAATCACACCAGGCATCCTTGCCGACGGGAAGCGAGTGGAAAAGAATCAGTTCAGCATTGTTTTTGCGTGCAAAATCAAAAGCCGCTTTGGGGGCGGTCTGCATCTTCACCAGAGGGGTAACTGCCAGTAGAATTTTCTTGAACATATACTCTCCTTGTCGACGATCCGATTCGTCTTGATGCCGCCATTCAGTATGGTGATTTTTCACTTGCACTATCGCAATAATCAGTGCTTCGGGCAAGTATTATTGGATAATTTGTCGGAACAATCTTTCAGAGGCGAGCGACTGTTGCTGGTAAAAGCGGCTCGAACCGTTTTTCAGGCTGGCTCGTTTGGGGCGCGGAGGTGGACAGGTGACGGGCGTCTTTCTGGTTGTGATCGATCTGCTCTTCACTCCGTGGCTTGAGAATATCTTCGATATCAAGGGCATATACAGTATGCAAGCCAGATGGTTGTCATCTCATTATAGGTTCTGATTAGCATAATGGCGCGCTCTCCTGTCAATGCGCGAATGGCGGCAGGAGGTTATAAATTGAATGAATCGCATGCCACGGGTTGACGTAGAGCCCATCTTTCGGATATCACTCGAATGTTCCTTATATCAAGATATCCTGATATAGGTTAAAAACAATGGAAATAATTAAATATTGTAAGGCACTTGCCGACGAGACCCGAGCGCGATTGGTCAACGTTCTGCTGGAATATGAGCTGAATGTTGGTGAGATCGTGCAGGTTATGGAAATGGGGCAGTCGCGCATCTCCCGGCACCTGAAAATTCTGGCCGATTCCGGTCTGGTGAATTTTCGGAGGGAAGGCTTGTGGGCCTTCTACCGTGTCAGTGACGACGGTCCCGGTCGGGATTTTCTTGATGGCATCACCAAGCTTCTTGAAGATGAAGAAGAGTTGAAGCGGGACCGCAACCGGGCCGACAAGGTTATTCGGGAGCGGACAGCAGCCACTCGTCAGTTCTTTGATGATATAGCGCCTGAATGGGATCGCATGACCGCAGAGGTTCTGGGTGATCTGGACCTTGGCGAAGAGATTCGCAAGCGGTTGCCGCAGTGCGAGTGCGCTGCCGACATCGGTTGCGGACCGGGGGATATGCTGGAGATTCTCGCTCGTTCATCCAATATGGTCATCGGTGTGGATAATTCGCCCAAGATGCTTGAACTTGCCGAGGAACGGTTCTCCGAAGATGCGAACATGTCGTTGCGCATCGGTGAGACAACCCACCTGCCGCTGCGTGATCTGGAGGCAGATTGTACGGTGATGTCGCTGGTATTGCACCACCTGGCTCGCCCTATCGATGCCATTCGCGAGGCGGGCCGTGTGCTGCGGACCGGCGGACGATTGCTCGTCGCGGAATTTGACCAGCACGACAATGAAATCATGCGAAGTGAGTATGGTGATCGTCGTCTTGGTATCCCGCAGGAAAAAATGCACAACTGGTTGGGCCAGACCGGATTTGCGGTATTGGCGACCAAGGAATTCAAAGTCAACAAGGGTCTCGTCGTTGTTATGTACGAGGCCGAAAAGTTATAGATATTAACCCTGTAATATCGGAGGAATACAATGTCCAAAAACGTTATGCCTGTCGACCCGAAGTGCGAAAACAAAGTCGCAGACATGTCCCTGGCCACCTGGGGCTTGAATGAAATGCAGCTGTCCGAGCGTGAAATGCCGGGCCTCATGTCCATCATTGAAAAGTACGGCCCCGAAAAGCCCCTCAAGGGTCTGAAAGTCATGGGCTCCCTGCACATGACCATCCAGACTGCCATGCTCATCAAATGCCTTTACGAGCTGGGTGCGGACATCCGTTGGGCGTCTTGTAACATCTTCTCCACTCAGGATCACGCCGCTGCTGCTATTGCAGAGTCCGGTATGGCCAAGGTTTTTGCCTGGAAAGGCGAGACCCTGGAAGAATACTGGTGGTGCACCGAACAGGCTCTGACCTGGCCTGACGGCTCCGGTCCCGACCTCATCGTTGATGACGGTGGCGACGCAACCATGCTCATCCACCAGGGTGTTAAAGTGGAAGCTGATCCTTCCATCGCCGACAAGAAGTACGATGTGCACGAGTTCCAGATTGTAATGGATCGCCTGGCTGAATCCGTGAAGGTCGCTCCTACCAAGTGGACCGAAATCTCCAAGAAGATTCGCGGTGTATCCGAGGAAACCACCACTGGTGTGCATCGCCTCTACGAGATGCAGCGCGCCGGTGAACTGCTGTTCCCCGCCATCAACGTCAACGACTCCGTTACCAAGTCCAAGTTCGACAACCTCTACGGTTGCCGCGAATCCCTGGCAGACGGCATCAAGCGTGCCACTGATGTCATGGTTGCCGGTAAGGTTGTTGTCATCGTTGGTTACGGTGATGTTGGTAAGGGCTGCGCCCAGTCCATGCGCGGCTTCGGCGCTCGCGTGATCGTCACCGAAGTTGATCCCATTTGCGCCCTTCAGGCTGCGATGGAAGGCTTTGAAGTCACCACCATGGATGAAGCTGCTCCTCGCGGTGATATCTTCGTCACCTGCACCGGTAACTACCACGTTGTCACCGGCGCACACATGGATGCCATGAAAGACGAAGCCATTCTCTGCAACATCGGTCACTTTGATTCTGAAATCGAAATGGGCCACCTTGAGAACAACCCCGAGTGCACGCGTCTTGAAGTCAAGCCGCAGGTGGACAAGTGGACCCTGCCTTCCGGCAAGTCCCTGATTGTTCTGGCCGAAGGTCGTCTGGTGAACCTCGGTTGCGCAACCGGTCACCCCTCCTTCGTCATGTCCAACTCCTTCACCAACCAGGCTCTGGCCCAGATCGATCTGGCCAAGAACGACTACGAGCCCAAGGTTATGATCCTGCCCAAGAAGCTGGACGAAGAAGTCGCACGACTGCACCTCGACCGCCTTGGCGTCAAGCTGGAAAAGCTCAGCAAAGAGCAGGCAGACTACATTGGTGTGGATGTCGAAGGTCCGTACAAGCCGGATCACTACCGCTACTAAGCTCTGCCGGACGCATGCCGTCCCGACAGTATCTACAATAAAAAGGGGAGCCGTTTGGCTCCCCTTTTTTTGTGTTCTGTCCCGTCCTGAAATAGGTTGACACCCAGAGGACCTATTTATGGAAGACAAATCCAAACAGCGAGTTAGACGCACCCAACGCGATTACACGATGGCCTTTAAATTGTCGGTTGTGGCACAGGTGGAAAAGGGCGAGATGACGTACAAGCAGGCTCAGGCTCTTTATGGTATTCAAGGGCGAAGCACTGTGCTGAAGTGGCTCAGGAAGCACGGCACCCTTGATTGGAGCAAGTCCATGGTACATTCCCGAAAAGACCCAAAAGCCAGAGAAACACCGGTCCAGAAGATCAAACGGCTGGAGAAAGAGCTTGAGGAAGAAAAGATCAAGACCGCGCTTCTCAATAAAATGATTGAGATTTCCGACCGCGAGTTTGGGACTTCTATAAGAAAAAAGCTTACCCCCGAGCTGCACGAAGTCTTCAGAGAGAAAGACAAATAAGCTTGTCTGCTTGTTGCAGGCAGCTCGGGGTCAGTCGGCAGTCCGTGTATCAGGCTGAAAAGCGCCATGATGCACGGGAAGCCATGTATCAGGAGGCAAAGGCCATGGTCCTGAACGTGCGGACCAGGATGCCCCGCCTTGGGACTCGAAAGCTGTACCACCTGTTGAAGGACGCATTTTCCGCAAAGGGAATCAGGCTCGGACGTGATGGGTTGTTTTCCCTGCTGCGGCGAGAGCATATGCTCATCAAGCGACGGAAAAACTATACAAAGACAACCAACTCGAAGCATTGGCTAAAAAAGCATCCCAACTTGTTGAAAGATGTTCAACCGAGATGTCCTGAGCAGGTGTTCGTAAGCGACATTACCTACGTGAATACACGTGAGCAAACATGCTATCTGTCGCTGGTGACAGATGCATTCAGCCGGAAGATAATGGGATACAACGTGAGCCGGGATCTCAGTGCGGAAAGCACAACCAAAGCGCTGGACGCGGCAGTTGAAAACAAGCGAAGGAGGGTGAATACAATTCACCATTCAGATCGAGGACTCCAATACGCTTCTTCGGTCTACCAGAGAAAACTCCAGGAATCCGGCATGGTTCCTTCCATGACAGATGGCTATGACTGCTATCAAAATGCCTTGGCGGAACGGATGAATGGAATTCTGAAGCAAGAGTTCATGGTCACCAAATGCAACGACTTTGCAGAGCTCAATACCCTGGTGAGGGAATCCGTTGAGATATACAATTCACAACGGCCACATCTCAGCCTAGGAATGAGAACGCCAAACGATGTACACGAATCAGGCTGTGGGGCTAGCCCCACAGCCTGATTGAAACCTTCAAAAACCGTCAACCTATTTCAGGACGGCTCATTCAGTAAATATTCATGTCGTCGGAATGAGACTGTTGAAGGCGCTTTCGGATGAAAGCAGAGCATCTCAGGGGTTAGAATACCCCTTTTGCATTGAGGTGAGTGCCCAGGGCTTTGTCGACTTCGAGGATGTGTCCGCTGAGCCAGTCGGCAAGGAAATTGACAAATTCAATCGGATTGGTGTCCTCACCTTTCTCCACAGCCTGCTCGGCTTCAAGTGCCTTGTTCAGGAACATTTTGTGATTCTTGATGTGGTTTTCCGAATGAGGAAAGTCGTGTTCTTTCATCAGTTCCTCTTCGGTGGCGAAGTGGACCATGGCGTACATGCGCATATCAGCAGCCAGACGCTCGAGGATGACGAGGTCGGTTTCCTTTTTGGAATCGTCGAATGCGCGGTTGATCATTGATATGAGTTGCTTATGCTCTGCATCAATACACGCCACACCTACGGAATATGAATCTTGCCAACTCAGAATCGGCATGTTGTGCTCCCTTGAGATTCGTTACGTATCGTATACAAAAATAATCTGCTGATCAGCAAGGATATCTTTTATCAGTTTTCCTGGGAGTTACAAGTCGTATTTTATAGAAGCGTCCCGTGAAATCTTGTGGTACCTCATTCCCATGCGTTTGACTGTCCCTGCAATCGTCCTCCTGATCCTTCTTTCATCTATCCCCGCGTTGGCACTGGATGTGACTGTTAAGGTGTCCAGCATGAAAATGGATGTTTTCCTGCCATATGCACCGGAGCATCTTTTGGATGGTGACTTAAACACTGCATGGGCAGGTGGCGGACTGGGGGCAGGCGAAGGGCAGTGGATTGAATTGCAATTCGATTATCCCGTACGTCTGGACAAACTGGGTATCTTCAACGGACACCATGGGGAAGGAAAGTTCGAGGAGTTCCGGCGTATCCGTTCAGGGCGCCTGGTCTATCCTGATGGAACGTCCTCGCGGTTCTGGTTGCACGACGAGAAAGGGGAGCAGATAATTGAATGTGATGGTCGTCCCGCCAAATCAATCCGAATTGTTGTGGACGGGGTGTTTCCCGAGGGCGAGTGGGCGGCCAAGAAGAAGCTGGCCGTGGCCGAAATCAAACTCTATGTGGCGTTGATGGCAGATCCGGCTGAGATGAACCCCTCCGAGCACCCGGCAACGGTCAATATACCCACGCCAGCCCCGCAATCTCCTTCCGCCAGGGTTCCTGATGAGATGATTGAGCTGCTGCGCTCCTTTTATGTGCGGCAGACCACGATGGCTGACGACTTCGCAGAACTCTTTGCAGAGGATGTTCGTGACAAGAACGATTTCCGGCAGGAAGTCTTCAAGTCCGTTCAGATGCAGCGGGGGACATACAAAATCCTTCGCAGCGCCGAAGTCGAAACTGATGGTCTGGGGTTTGAACTGGTCGATCTACAGGGAATTTATGCCCGTGTCAGGGTGTTTGGCGCATACAAGGTGAATCTGCCAGGCAAACATGCCTATCTTGAAGAAGATTCGATTTTCGTCCTTTCCAAGGAGTCGGAAGGATGGCGCATCCTGGAACTGGAAGGGGAAGAGTCCTTTTATTAGGGCGATTGCAAACCCAACAGGTCGGAGGCCCTTTTACACCATCCACACGCCGATAGTCTGGCCTTCGTATAATCCCTCGGAATCCGCCGGAATCGGCGCAAGGCCGTTCGCCTGAATCATGGTTCGCAACAATCCTGACTTTCCCAGAACCGGATGAGCCAGGGGCAGGTCGTTGTCCCTTTCTTCCAAACGAATCCGAATGTAATCTTCACGGCCTGGCTTGGAGTGAATGTTGCGTGCAAGAACAGCCTGTCGCATGGGACGGCGCACCTCGTCGAAGGCTCCGGCATCTCCCTGAATGTGGCGAAGGAGCGGCAGAATGAGCACATGCATTACCACCAGTGCCGAGGTCACCTGACCCGGTAACCCCAGAACGGGCTTGGTCCCGACGCGACCGAGTATGGTCGGTTTTCCCGGACTCAATGCCACGCCATGGGCGAGCAGCTCGGCGTCATCCATGGATTCGATGGTTTGCACCGTGAGGTCGCGCACGCCAATGGAACTGCCGCCGGAAAGAAGCACGACATCGTTTTCGGCCAGTGCTTTTGCCAGCGCAGCCTTCAGCGAATCAAGGTCGTCCTTGATGATCCCGTAGCGGGTGGGAACGGCTCCGGCCAACTCTGCAAGGGCTGAAATGGTCAGTGAGTTGACGTCACGAACCTGTCCGGGCCGGGGTGTTTCGGAAAGCTCAATCAGTTCATCGCCGGTGGAAAGAATACCTACGCGTGGCTGGTCGTAGATGGTTAGTTCCTCAAACCCGAGAGCGGCGGATAAGCCTACTTCCTGGGGCCTGATCACGGTCCCGGCTGCAAGGGCCGTCTTGTCAGTCTGGGCGTCTTCTCCCCGCATCATGACGTTCTCGCCCGGGGCAGCACTTTTGCGAAATTCAACCGTGCCCATCTCTTCATCATTCATCGACTGGGTGTGCTCGATCATGACCACGGCATCTGCGCCTTCCGGGAGAATCCCCCCGGTGGCTATACGGGCGCATTCACCGGGAAACAGTGAAATGTCTGGCGCCTTTTCAATGGAAAGGGAAGCCGTGCATTCGAGGTAACCGGGGTTGGTTTCCGTGGCTCCGAAGATGTCGCGGGCATTGATCGCGTAACCGTCCATACAGGAGCGGTTCATGAGCGGCCAGTCGTGGGCGGCGACGATATCTTCGGCAAGCACCCGACCGGATGCCTGGGACAGAGGGATGCGCTTGGTATCCAGAGGCCCGAAGCCCTTGAGCAGCGCTTCGAATTCAGCCCGGCTGATGATGGTGAAAAATCCGTGGTTCATGGCGGTATCCTTTTGGTATGCGGAGTTACGCTACTTTAGGCGCTCAAACCGGGCAAGAGAGGGTGTATTGGGGCGGGTTTGACACCGAAATCAGGCGTTCTGCTGCACGAACCGCCCGATTTTCGCATCGTCCTGCATGATGTGCGTCGATATCCACTCCTGGAGAAACGTGGAAGCTCCTTCCGGGGATACTTTTTCGCCTTTGCGAAGCATTTGCCACAACATGTTGACGCGGACCAGCAGTACGGCATGTTGAGCTGCGTGTTCTTTGAGTTGAGGATAATTGACCTCACTCATATACGCTTCTTCCTCTTTGAAGTGGTAATGCGTATACGCCTTGAGCCTGTCAAAGGTATGCTGCAATGCCTCTTCGCCCTTATCCTGCTCAATGGCTTCGACCAGTTCTGCGGCGATGGCGAAAAGGGTTTTGTGCTGCTCGTCTATTATTGTCAAACCGATACAAACGTCGTCGGTCCATTTCATTGGAGGCATATTTTTACACCAGCTTATGAGGTTTACTTCACTCGGGCTGTGGCCCGTCAATCGATATCACTCGTGGGAGTGAGACTTACTCGCTTTTGTCCGCTTGTACAACCTCGGTGCCAATGCCTGATTTGGTAAATAATTCGAGTAGGATGCAGTTCTCGACCCGTCCGTCGATGATGGCGGCTTTTTCCACTTCCCCTTCAGCTACGGCTTCGATGCAGCATTTGATCTTGGGAATCATGCCGCCGGTGATCACGCCGTTATCTATGCATTCAAAGGCTTCCTTGTGGTGCAGATGCGTGATCAGTTCGTCGTCGGCATCCAGCAGGCCGGCCACGTCGGTGAGCAGGTAAAGACGCTTGGCGCCCAGTGCCTGCGCCACTGCACCGGCGACAGAGTCTGCATTGATGTTGTACGTAACTCCCTGATCGTCCACGCCCACCGGCGCAATGACGGGAATGACCCCTTCGGCTGCAAGGGAGCGGATCAGGCCGGTATTGACGGAGCGTACTTCCCCCACCTTGCCGAGGTCGATGATCTCAGGCGGTGCGTTTTTCTTCTCAATGGTCAATTCCTTGGGTTCGGCCTTGATCAACATGCCGTCTTTGCCCGAAAGCCCTACGGCATTACCACCATTGAGGTTGATCAGGTTGACGATTTCCTTGTTTACCTTGCCGACCAGAACCATCTCCACCACATCCATGGTGGCTTCGTCGGTCACGCGGTACCCCTGACGAAAATGGGATTCGATGTTGAGCGCCTTGAGCATCTGCCCGATCTGGGGGCCGCCGCCATGGATGATGACCGGGTTGAGTCCAATGTATTTGAGGAGAACGACATTGAGTGCAAAGGCACGCTTTAGTTCCTCGTCGATCATGGCGTTGCCGCCGTATTTGATGACGATGGTTTCTCCATAGAATTCAGTGATGAACGGCAGGGTTTCCATGATGGATTTGGCCTGCAGTTGGTACCGTTTCATATCTCGTTGGCTGATGGACTCTTTCTTCATTTTGGTCGCACTCCTGGTGGCGCTTGGCGCGTTATCGATGTGGCATAATCTGCAAAAGCATGGGCGGTGTCAATATTGGGTGTTGTCTTACGTGTTCCGAATCGGTAACATTCCCCGCAGTTTGCCTTTTCAACCTCTTGTTCGGAGCCTGTCGATGCAGATGCGATTCAACAGAATGGAATGGGCCGGATCAGTCGGCGATCTCGGTACGCTGCTGCCGCTGGCGTTCGCCCTGATCATGATCAATGGCCTGGCTCCGGGCGGATTGTTCCTGTCCATCGGGCTGCTCTACATCTTTGGCGGCCTGTATTATCGCGTCCCCATAGCGGTCCAGCCAATGAAAGTGGTGGCGGCTTATGCTGTCGCGCTGTCCCTTTCTGCTGAAGTCATTACTGCTTCCGGCATGCTTATGGCTGCGTTCCTGCTTTTGCTGGGCAGCACCGGACTGACGGATTTCGTGGCCCGAATCGTTCCGCGGGCTGTTGTCCGCGGTGTCCAGATGACCACCGGCGTGCTACTGCTCTCCAAAGGTGTTCAGATGGTCATCGGTAATGGGGATTTCCAGAAACTGCAGGGGAGCGTGGAGCCATTTCTTTCCTCGCAAAGCATTGGCCCTGTTCCCATGAGTCTGCTCATTGGCGTCGCCTTTGCCCTCGTGACCTTTCTTTTGCTCAACAATAAACGGTATCCTGCCGGACTGGTTGTCGTGGTGCTGGGCGGCGTGGTCGGCGCACTTCTGGGGGCCGGGAATGAGTTGAAGCAGGTCACTCTCGGATTCCACCTGCCGGAGATTCTGCCGTTCGGCTTACCGACGTGGACCGATTTCTCCTATGCGCTCTTGGTGCTGGTGTTGCCACAAGTGCCCATGACCATGGGGAATGCCGTAATCGCCAATCGCGATCTCAGCTTTGAATATTTCGGTGATGAAAGTCGTCGGGTGACCGACAGGGCGTTATGCATGTCCATGGGGCTTGGGAATATCGCGTCTTTTTTGACAGGCGGCATGCCCCTGTGCCACGGCGCAGGCGGGCTGGCGGCGCATTACCGGTTTGGCGCCAGAACCAGCGGCTCGAACATGATCATTGGTGGCGCATTCATCCTGCTGGCTGTCCTGCTGGGAGCGGGTTCCGTCAACGTGCTGCATCTGTTGCCCATGGGCGTTCTCGGCGTGCTCCTCTTTTTTTCCGGTTCACAATTGGCATTGACGATCATGGATGTGGATAACCGAACGGACCTGTTCATCATCGTGGTCATGCTCGGTATTGCACTGGCTTCCAATCTTGCCTGGGCCTTCGGGGTTGGAATCTGTCTTCATTACGCGTTTCGAATGGGACGATTGTCCATCTAGGAGTGCCAAAGGCAAAACTGTCGGCTGATCTTGTTTTTTTCGGGTGCACAGGTACAATTGGCGTTCACCCCGATCCAAATTATACATATGAAGGAGAGACACATGGGTAAGTTGATCAAGGAAGACGATGATAAAGGACGTCTGCATATTGATACGCCGCTGCTTGGCGAGTCACTGGTGGGCAAGAGCCTGCTGAAACGGACCGAAGCCGGTGAGTATTTTCGGATGCAGCCGGATGTCAATATTCTGAAAATCGGCGGGCAGTCCATCATGGACCGAGGCGCCAAGGCATTGTTCCCGATCCTTGATGAACTGGTCAAAGCCAAGGAAGAACACAAAATCCTTCTGATGTGCGGCGGTGGAACCCGTGCCCGTCATGTCTATAACATCGGCATTGATCTGGGTATGCCGACAGGTGTGCTGTCCAAGCTGGGCGACAAGGTTTCGGCTCAGAATGCGGAAATGCTCTCCGTGCTGCTCGCCAAGCATGGCGGTGCCATGATCGGTCACGGTGCGCATCTTGAACAGCTTCATATGTACTGCCAGCAAGGCTACCTGCCCATCACCACCGGTATTCCCCCGTACGGATTCTTCGAGCATCCGGCTGAGCTCGGGTCTATTCCTCCGCACCGTACGGATTCAGGCGCCTGTCTCCTGGCAGAGAATATCGGTGCCAAATCCCTCATCTACCTCAAAGATGAAAAGGGCATGTACGAGAATGACCCCAAGAAGGCCAAGAACAGGGATGCGCTCAAGTTCTACGACAAGATTCACGTTGATGAATTGATTGAAATGGACCTGGAAGATCTCATTGTCGAGCGTCCGGTTTTGACCTTCCTGAAGAACGCCAAGACCCTCAAGTCATTCCAGATCATTGATGTGCTGCGTCACCCCGAGCATATCCACGCGGCATTGGCCGGTGAACATGTGGGTACCATTGTATACAAGGATTAGCGGGAACTGTGGGGCATGGAGGAACAGGCTGCGTAAACCTCTTCCCATTTTGAATTGACGATACAAATAAAAAGGCCGGAACATCGATGCTCCGGCCTTTTTTCGTGCACGGTTACTTGTGCTTTCCTTCCTTGTCTCGCTCGAGATACACCACTTCGGCTCCCAGTTCGGAAGCGATCTGATCGAGTTCGCACTTGCGAATACGCTTGGCGTACAGCTTGAGGTCGCCGCCATAAACGCCGACAACGCGGAAACGAGGCAGCTTCTGGCCTTCAGAAGCACGGGTTCTTTCTCTGACAAATATTTTCATGTCTTCCTCCTTGTAGGGGTGCGCATGGGCCTTGTTTGATCTGATAAAAACATATATCCTCAAAGAACATATAGTCAACAAGGAACTAGTTATAATGTCCAAAAAAGTGGGCGGCGGTAAGCCGCAACGATACATACAGCCATCGCTTTTGATGGCGCTAACTGCCGGTCCTTCCTATGGATACCAGCTCATTCAGACCATTGGTGAATACGGTTTTTTGCGGGGCGATGCCCCTCCCGGGATGATCTACAGGCACCTCCGTCAAATGGATGAAGAGGGGCTGGTGGAATCGAAGTGGGATTCTGAAGGCGATGGACCGGCCAAGCGCGTCTATGCCATCACTCCAGAGGGCGCGGAAGTACTGGAAGCCTGGGTGCTCCACATGGAGCGGCAACGCGATGTGCTGGACGATTTTATCAGGAAGTATAAGGGCGCGTAGTTGTGGCGTCGACCTTCATGCCGGGCTGCAGCTTCTTGTCTTTTTTGCGCTTGGTATGAGCCGGTTCCCATACGGATTGTTCGAGCATCTTGACCTGCAGTACTGGCTGCCCACCCCATAAGGACGGTCTGATCCAGTCACCTTTGACGATGCGGTCGGACGGAAGCGGAACCAGCGGGTCTCTGTCAACGGAAACGACACGGATGCCGGTTTCTTCCAGGTCGGCAACGCGCAGATCACGGCCAAGGCTCCGAAGGCGTTTGAACTCGATGAACCGGCCGCACCATCCATACTTGGTCAGCCCCACAGCCGCTGCAGCACCGATGATTCCGTCATTGGTGCCGCCCAATCCTTCAAGAAAAATGGAACTGGTCGCTGTGATGGCGTCCTGCTGTGTCTTGGTCATGCCGGTCACGGCCTGGCCGTATTCAATCATGCCACTGGTGATTTGTGATTCTTCTGCAACGCAGAGGCCCGGATCGCTGCCTAGAGCACAGTGAGCAAGGATGTGTTCCCGTGCATGATCTTTCAGCCATGCAAGAGTGGAGTCGTCGGCAATCTCAACAATGGCACATGCCGAACTATTGTTGGATGTGAACGGGATATCCGAGAAACGCGGCAACTGATGACGCACCACACCGATGGGGGTGCATGTTTGCGGCAGGCCGTACATGAACTCCCGTACCAGTCTGCCTGTGCCCATGGGAGCGTCTTTGTCGTCGGTGTCGTCAAATCCGATATATGTGCGCACGCGAATCTCCTGTGCTGATTATTTCCTGCACAATCCGCGCTTACTGCATGAAAGGCAATTGCCCGTCACTTGCTGATGAAACCGCACCTGCCGTGGCAGTGCTTATGCCAGTACCAAGCGGTACAGCACACGTTCATAGCAGTGCGTTACTGCGTGGGCGGGCTTGTGGGCCATACCCATGGAGCGCAACCGGCAATAGACATGCAACGGATTTAAGGTGTGTTGAAGATGGGATCGTAAACTCATGACAACCTTCCCTGGTTACCTTTCTTATCGTCAGATGTTGTCCTGAGCGTTAGGGCGTATCCGTATTACGGATGACCAGAAGAGCCAGCAGCAGAATGGCAACGGCACAGAGCAGGCCGGTGATGAAGATCGCCTGCATGCCGAAAAGACCATAGATGCCGCCCATGAAAATCGGGGCCAGTGTCTGCGCCAGTCGCAGCAGGAAACCGTTGGCTGCCATGAACGCCCCGCGTTGTTCCATGGGGGCGAGGGAGGATATCATTGTCATGACCGTCGGGATGTTCAGCCCCTGAGCCAGACCAAAGCAGATGACAGGTGGAATCACATGCCAGATGCCGGGGGCCATGGGCATGAGCACCATGGAAAATCCGTACAGGATGGCGGCCGCAATCAGCAGTGGTCGCTGGCCGAAGGAGCTTGAAAGGCGGCCCAACTGAAAGGAGGCAAGCCCGGAGAAGCCCGAGGAAATGAGGAAAACCAGACCGATGGAAGCCGGGTTCGCATCGAAGCGCGTATCGAGCAGGATAGGCAGATAGGTGACAATGGGACCATACAGGATGATGAAGGTCACCAGTGTCGTGGCGAACAGGCTGAGTGCCTGTTTCGTCTTCATCCGGGTCAAGGCTTCGCTGAAATATTCTTTGAGACTACTGTTATTGCTTGGTTCCGGGCTGTCGAGCCGCGTGGAAATGGCCAGCCCGAGGGGGATTGCCAGCAATGGTAGGAGAAATGGCCACTTCCAGCCGATCAAGGCAAGTACGCCACCGACGGCAGGAAACGCTGCCGTACCGATGGACAGAACGCTGGCGTTGTAGCCCATGGCCTGCCCGCGCTCTTTGCCCTCGTACAGATCGCCGATGATGGTTGCGTAGATGACGCCCAGTGGTCCTGCGCCCACGCCTTGCAAAAATCGCAGAACCAGAAGTTGCTCGAATGACTGGGCAAAAAAACAGGCAAAGCCGAACCCGCCGAAGACGAACAGGGAAGGTACGAGGATGACCTTGCGGCCGATGCGGTCAGCCAGTACCCCGACCAGCGGCGACAAGAGGACGCCTGGCAGGGTGAAAATGGAGATGACCAGTCCGATCTGTACAGGCGTTATGTCCAGCTCCTGCATGATGTCGGGCAGGGCCGGGATGATGGACGAAACCCCGAGGATTGCCATCAGCGTGACGCCGAAGATCAGTTGGAGATTCGTATCGAGATAGACGCGTCGCAAATTGTATCCGTTAGATGGCAGCGTCAAGAAGCATGTTGTCGCGGTGAACAGCTTCGTCCGGAATGTCGGCGCCGAAGATCAGTTCAATTTCATCGGTCCGTTTGCCTTTCATCTGTTCCAATTCGCTCGAAGAGAAGTTGGACATGCCAACGCCCAGTTCATCGCCGTCCAGCGTCTTGATGAAAACCAAAGCTTCGCGGTCAAAGCAGCCTCGAATGTCGCTGATGCCGATGGGCAGCAGTGATTTACCATTGGTCAGCAGTGCTCTGGCAGCCCCTTTGTCGATGAGTATCGAACCGCAAGGGTCGTCGTGATAGGCCAGCCAGAACTTCTTGCTCGAAACCGTCTTGCACTCGGGCAGAACCAGGGTCCCGCCACCGCAGGTGCCTTCCAGCGCAGCAACAAGATCAAATGGCCCTTTGCCGGAAACAATCAGGGTGGGCACACCCAACTGGGCTGCTCGTCGAGCGGCGCGGAGCTTGGAATACATGCCGCCGGTTCCCACGTTGGTCTTGCCGTCGCACATGGCTTCAATGTCCATGCAGGCGATGTTTTCGATGACGGGGATGGGCTTTGCGTCGGGATTGGTATCGGGATTGCGGTCATAAACGCCATCGGCACTGGTCAGGTTCACGAACAGGTCTGCACCGACCAGCCCGAGGCACATGGCACCGAGGGTATCGTTATCGCCGAACTCCAGCTCGCGGGTCGAGACAGTGTCGTTTTCATTGACGATGGGAATGGCTCCCCACTCAAGAAGGCGCTCCATGGTGTTGCGAGCGTTGAGAAACCGGCTCCTGCGCTTGAGCCCGCTTCGGGTGAGCAGAACCTGTGCAGTTGCCTTGTCGTACCGGGCGAATGCTTCGTCGTAGTCATGCATGAGGCGTCCCTGACCTATGGCAGAGGCGGCCTGGCGTGATGCCATGTCGTTGTATTCACGACTGCAGTTTTTCATGCGTTCGCAGATACGCTGCCGACCTGCAGCAACGGCACCGGATGAAACCAGCACGACTTCCATGTTCCGATTGCTCAAGATGGCGATCTGGGCGGCAAGCCGTTCAATGGCATGGGGATCTATACCTTCAGGAGTGGTCAGGACGGCACTGCCGACTTTGATGACCACACGCCGAACGTTTTCCAGCAGATTTTCGCGATTGATGTCGGTTCTCGTCATGGAGGGCACCGTACAGCATCCCCGTGCGGGGTGGCAAGAAATGACTTGGGGTCAAAACCCCATTGAAAATCGGAGGCCGGTGACTGCTAACGAGTGCTAGTCAGAGGTCTCTGCCTCTTCCTTTTTGTTCAGCCGGTCAAGCTGGCGCCACATTTCGTCCATCAATGCTTCAATACCGTCGCCGTTCAGCGCGGAGATGAAAAAGACGGTTTCACCTGTGGCTTCGACCGTAGCTTTGAGCTCGGCCAGTTCGTCTTCACTCAGCGTGTCGATCTTGTTGATGACCTTGATCTGCGTCTTGTCACCCAGTTCCGGGCTGTACTGGCACAGTTCCTGGGTCAACATCTCGTAGCCGTCCAACGGATCTTCACGGTTGAGGTCTTCAACAGCGAGAATGTGGACGAGAAAACGGGTCCGTTCAACATGTTTGAGGAAGGTGATGCCGAGACCGCGGCCTTCGTGCGCACCTTCGATGAGGCCGGGAATATCCGCAATGACCATGCGGTTGAATTCCTCGTTTTCGATGACTCCGAGATTCGGTACCAGCGTGGTGAAGTGATATGCCGCGATCTTGGGACGAGCCGCGGATACCTTGGATATGAAGGTCGACTTGCCAGCGCTGGGTAAACCAAGCAGACCGACATCGGCCAGGATCTTCAGCTCCAGTCGAATGCGACGTTCCTCACCCGGAAAGCCTTGTTCGGCATAGCGGGGAGTCCGGTTGGTGGACGACTTGAAGTGCAGGTTGCCGCGTCCGCCGCGTCCACCTTCACAAATGACGATCTCTTCGCCGTCCGAAACCAGATCGGCAATGAGTTCTTCGCTGGTTGTGCCGTCCTTATGCTCTGTCACCTCATAAACGAGGGTGCCGACGGGGAGGTCGACATACAAAGGATCAGCAGCCTTGCCGTAGCGGTCGCGTCCCATGCCTCCTTCACCGTTTCTGGCGAAGTAGTGGCGATGCAGGCGGAAATCGTACAGGGTCATCAGACGGTTTGTGCCACGAAAAATCACATCGCCGCCTTTACCCCCGTCGCCGCCATCAGGGCCGCCTTTGGGGACGTTGGCCTCGCGTCGCAGACTTGCGCAGCCGTTGCCGCCTTTGCCTGAACGTACAGTGATTATCGCTTCATCAACGAATCGCATGATGTCCTCTTTCCGCTAATAGTGGTGTTATATAACACGTTTTCCGAAACCATATTCGAACACAAATAGGGCAGGAGCCGCTAGCGGTCTAGCGCCCCCTGCCCGGAGAAAATGCTTGCGTTCGAAGCCTAGGCTTCGGCGGGAAGTACGTGCACACGGGTCTTGACGACCTTGTTGCGGCTGTACTTCTCAAATTTGACGACGCCGTCACGCAGAGCGAACAAGGTGTAATCCCTGCCGGTACCGACGCCTTCTCCAGCGTGGAATGTGGAGCCAACCTGGCGAACAAGAATGTTGCCAGCCAGAACTTCCTGACCACCGTAGCGCTTCACGCCACGTCTTTGACCTATACTGTCGCGACCGTTTCTGGAACTACCGCCAGCTTTTTTATGAGCCATGTTATCCTCCCTTCAGGCAGTTACGCCGTGATGGATTTGACTTTGATGGATGTATAGTCCTGGCGATGGCCCTGCTTTTTGCGAGCATCTTTTTTGGGCAGCTTGTGGAAAACCACAACCTTTTTGCCGCGAGCGTGACCGAGAACTTCGCACTCGACCTTTGCACCGTCAACATACGGAGCGCCAATCTTGGTGTCGCCGTCCTTGTCTACCAGGAGAACGGAATCGATGCTGAGCTTTTCGCCAGCTTCGACTTTGAGCAAATCTACTTTGAGTTCAAGACCTTCTTCAACGCGGTACTGCTTACCGCCGGTCTCGATAATAGCAAACATAGTTAAAACCTCCAGTTCGTAAGAGGAGGCAACCTAGCCGCAACTCGGCTGAGAAGTCAAGCCCCCCGCAATAATTTTTTGCGATTTTTCTCCACAACGCGATACATTGCCCGTACCGGAGCCGTCGGTCAAGCTATAGATGACATTTTATCGCAGTGCCCGGGCCAGCACGAAAACATTGATGCTCGCGGTTCCAGCCTGCATGAGTGTCCGGGCGCATTCACGCAGTGTAGCGCCTGTCGTGTACACATCATCAACCAATAGAATGTGCTTGCCCTCCACCAGTTCCCGTGTCGCGGTAAAGGCTGACTTGATGTTGGACTGTCGTTGCGCCAGGTCGAGTTGTGTCTGCGGCCTAGTGTATCGGACGCGTTGGAGTGCGGCGTGGATGACCGGTGCACCGGTGTGTTTGCCCAATGCCTTGCTCAGTTCGGCGCTTTGATTGAATCCTCGCCACAGGAGCCTGCGTTTGTGCAACGGCACTGGAACAATGATGTCCGGTTTCTGTCCGTCCCTGCGGGTATAGGCTTGAACAGCCAAATTGCCCAGCAGGGTGGCATGTCCCAGCGCTCCGCTGAACTTGTATTTTAGAATAAGGTGACGGAGGGGGCCTGTGTATATGGAATGGAAATGGAGCGCTTCCCACGGCGTGGGAGTGGTGCGGCATTCGCCGCAGAGCATGGGCGGGGAATCGTCATCGGCAAAGAGTTCGCCACACCGCGTGCAGTACCCGCCTTTTCTCACGGTGAGTTGCTGTGCACACTCACGGCAGGCGCCTTGCTCGCAAACGTCTGTCAGTCGCGAGCAGACAGGGCATCGGCTCATGGTCAATCCGGCCCAGCTTGCCATCCGGTGAAAAAAAGAAGGTAGTATCAATGTGATTCGTTCCAGACCCGTTCGGCATACTGGATAATCCGTGATTCGAAATCCTGCCGTTTTATCAGGTCCCCGACACTGTCGATACCTCGAAGGGCCAAAGGTTCATCCAGTGCCATGTTGAAATTCTGGACAAAATACTTGAGCGTGAGCCGTGCTCCCTCAAAGAGCTTTTCCCCGGATGGCTGACCGGCGACCAAAACAGCGTGTGCTTTGCGTTGCGGCAGTTCGGCAATCCAGGGTTCCTTGTCCATGTGGGCCTGCCAGAACTGCTGCCCGCGGTCTATCCAGGTCTTGAGCCGCGACGGAAGGTGGTAGAAATAGATCGGGGACGCGAACAGGATGGTTCTGGCCGTGAATATCGGCTCGAAGAGCTCCCAGGCCTGATCCTTATGGGCGATGGCGCACCGTTTTTTGTGCGTAACGCTCTTTGTCTTGTCGCAGAACCCGCAGGCAATGCAGGGCAGGATATGGGCATCGCGCACGAAGTGAATTGCCGCATTGCCCCCGGCCCGTCGGATTCCTTCCTGTAGAAGCTCTGCCGCGTGATCGGAGTTGCCGCCTTTTCGATGGCTGCCTGCGTAGATGACTGCGTCCATGGTCGTCCTGTTCCTATTCGGTATTGAACAGCGGTTTCTTGCGCGTCATGATGGCACGCACATGATCGCCGCACTCCTCAAATCGGAAATCCCAATCCGTTGAGATATGCCTCTGATGGCGCACCTGATCAGCTCCCTGGGGGGAGACCAGCGCCTCGACCCTGTCGGTCTTGCCCAAACGGAGGTACCAACCTACCTCCATGCCGACACCTCAACACTTGTCGCGAATATCTATGGTGATCGGATCGGCCATTAGAATTCACTGAAGAACGGGTTGTGGTTCTTTTCATCGTCGGAAGTGGTCTCCGGCCCATGTCCCGGATAGAGGGTCGTATTGTCCGGCAGGGTGAAAATGTTGTCTTTGACCGCCTTCTTGAGAATGTCCAGATCACCGCCAGGGAAGTCAGTGCGACCAATGGAGCGGTAGAATATCAGATCCCCCACAAAGGCTGCTTCGGCTTCGGGGAAGTAGAACGTCAGGCTGCCGGAGGAATGGCCGGGGGTGTGGAAGACCGTACACTTGAAGCCGGCGAACTCATGCTCACCCGGTTCAATCTGTGTCGTGTTGTACTCTTCGATGGGGGGCAGGCCGAATGTGCCGCCCTGACCCAGTTCACTTTCGAGGAGATACAGGTCTTTCTTGCTACAGATGACTGGAGCACCGGTCTCATCCGAGAGGCGGCGGTTGCCTGCGGTGTGGTCAAAGTGCAGATGGGTGTTCAGCACATGTGTCAGTGTCAGCCCATTGCTTTTCAGGTAGTCCAGCACCGGGGTCGGGTCACCGCCGGGATCGATGGCAACAGCCTCTTTATCGCCCGCCAGGACATAACAGTTGGTCTGCAGCGGACCGAGGGGAAACACCTTGATTTCCATTATAATTCCTCCAAAAGAAGATCGGATAACGGTTTGCGTTCGGAGCTGCCTTTCTGGTCCGGATGCCCCAGTGCAATGACAGCTTGTAGCTCGTATTTATTTTCGTCGATGTCGATGGCCGCAAGGGATGCGGACTGATCGTTGACTATCTGGCCGAGCCATACGGCCCCAAGGCCGAGGGCATGGGTTGCCAGCAGCATATTCTGAATACAGGCACCTGCGCCCTGATGGTCTTTCATCTCGCTGTACATGGCTTCCTTTTCCAAAAGCACGCAGATGCAGGCAGCGCTCCGGCGTACGATGTGTTCATATTTGGTGCAGTCAGCCAGTTTTTCCATTCTCGGGTCGCCTTTTTGAACGACAAGAAAGCGCCAGGGCTGGTTGTTGAGTCCACTGGGCGCCCAACGGCCAGCATCGAGGATGGTCTTGATCGATTCGGTCGAAACCGGCTCATCGGTGTACTTCCGAATGGATCGGCGTTCATGTAGTGCGTTGAGTATGCTGTTTCCATCTTGCATTGAGAATTTTTCTCCTTGGTTTCAGGCTATTGTGTACCCTAGACCGCTTTGTCGGGCAAGTGTTGGCCCCAGGTGTTGACATGCGGAGCCGTTGCACCATTGTGTCGGCAAGGGAAATCAGCGGAGAAAGCGTCTGAGTAAAAGCCCCAGAATCAAAATGAAAAATGTTGTTACCGTGACAGGGGGAACCCATGAGGGCATTGGCGTGTCCTTGATGAACCAGACATCATGGATATGCTTTCTAAGGGACTTGTCGATTTGAGACCACCCCTTGGCTATCTCAGCCAGTTGTTGGGCATTCCCTTTGGCAACGGCTATATGCAGCTCGTCGACGCTCAGTGTCTCCTGCTTGATGAACTGCGTATCCAGCCCTCTCTCGCGCAGGTAGTACAAAACATTCGGCGTGCTGCCAGCAATGACTTTTACCAATCCTTTGCTCGCGGCTTCCAGAATGTTCTGCATGTTTTCAAAGTGGAGGAGGTACCTGTCTGGGCTGCTCTCTCTCATCACTGTCTCAGCATGTGACCCCGTGACCACTGCCACCGGGAAGTCCTCGATTGCGGAATTTTCGAGATCGCCATGAATGAAAATGGCGGATGCGATGGTCGTGACGACTTGGCCATACTCAAGGAAACGATCCTGGTCCGGGGTAGGGAAAAGCCCTCCGTGCACATCGGCTTCACCGGTTTTGACCAGTGTGATTGATTGGGGCAACGTGGTGAGCTTGAACGTGACCGGTGTGCCTGTGATGTTGCTGTATGCACGCCACAGATCAATAATATATCCTTGCGGTTCTCCGCTTTCGTCCAGATAGGAAAACGGCGGGTTCGCTTCGCTTTGGGCAATGATCAATCCATTCTTTTGCACAGACTCCGCTTTTACCGTCAGGGGGAGAGCGAAAATCATGATGCATACAATAAGTGGTATAAAGTACTTGATCATGCTTATATGTACACAATAAATCCCGATTGGTGTAGTATTCTTTATAATTTTATGTACCCTTTTTGCGCCGAGACTTCAGGATGTTCAAAGCGGGCCATGGCTGTACGCATGGTGTGGAATCCGAGTTTGGTGTAGAATCCTTCCTTGCCTGGAACTGACCACAGGATGACGCTTGGTGTTTTGAGTCGCGCCAGTATTTCCTGCATCACGGTGCGCCCCAGTCCATTGTCTTGATATTCAGGAAGGATGCAGAGATCATAAATCACGGATTGGTACACGCCGTCCGAAAGCGCTCGCCCCATGCCTATCAGTTTCTCTCCATTCCATGCGAAGCAGACGAGAGTCGAGCTTTCGAAAGCTTGCTCAAGTCGGGCTGCTTCACGGACTCCAAGCTCTGTCTTTTCAAAGATGCTTGCAGCCGTTTGCCAGTCAACGCCTGTGGTGGAAAAGGTCAGTTGGTACTCCAAGCCTATACCGCTTCCCACCAGGAACGCATCCGGATTATTTCCTTGTTGTCGGAAGTGCGGATCAGAGAATGCAGATAGGTGGACTCGTCACCTTCGGCTGTCTCCTTCGAGCAGGAGGAGGTGTACTCATCGCCCGGATGGGACTCTGCCCGGAACTGAACGTCGACACCCATGCAGCGATTGGATTCGATCCATTCCTGGGGGATGGATTCGAGGCAGAATTCCACATAGCGGACATTGTTGACGTGGCGGTTGATGTCCATGTCTGAACGCCGAGCCGTCAGGGTGGTGCTATGCGTACCGTCCTTGAGCCGGGTGATCGCCTTGGTGGGGAAGGTCAGGGCGCGTTCCCGTTCCGGGATGAACCGGTCATCAAGGACGGTTTCGGGCTTGTCTGCGCGGCGGGTTTCGAGGTTCAGTACGACCCAGGATGTGGTGCCACGTCCGATGATGCCGTTGTCGTCTTCAAGAATGAAATCGCGGAGTGCCACAAGCCGCTCGTTGGCCGACGGCCATGTCGTGATCTTGATTGATTCCCCGTACACGGGCAGGCGCTGCATGCGCAGGTGGAGTCGGGCCAGAACCCACACGTGGCCGGTGGCTTCCAGATCGTGGAATCCGAATCCGAGGGTCTCGGCGTGGCGGGAGGCAATGTCCTGAAGGTGGTTGCACGGTGATGTGATGGCAACGTGCCCATCAGGTCGGGGTTCATAGGAGCGGATGGTGTATTGCTGTTCGAATGTGAGTTTTTCCATGATGGTACTTTCCCTGGTCTGAGGAAGTGGATTTATCGAGCTGAAATGGAATTAGCCGAGGAAGTTCTTGATTCCCGTGAAGACAATCTGCGCAGCCATGGCTGAAAGTACCAGACCGGTGATTTTGGTCAGGACGGACAAGCCCATGGTGCCGATGAGTCGTTTGATGGCCGGAGCGATGAAGAGCATGACGCCGACGGTCAGACATGCTGTGACCAACGACGCGGCGCCGATCAGTTTCTGTGTGGTACCGCCCAGTTCCGCACCAAGAATGAGCAGGGTACCGATGGTGGCCGGTCCTACGGTGATGGGAATGGCAAGGGGGACCACGGCAACGTCGGCATCGTCATCGGGTTCCGGCTTGGTGCGCTTGCCCGAGACCAGCGACACAGCCGAAAGGAAAAGCAATCCTCCAGCGCCGATGCGGAAACCGTCAAGGGTAATGCCCAGTGTGGCAAAAATGGGGTTCCCGGCAAAATAGAGAATCAATGCGATGACCAGAACCGAGAACATAGTGCGGATGGCCAGTTTTCGCTGCTCGTGGACGTCCATCCCTTCGATGAAAGAAAGGAAAACCGAAAGCACAAAAAAGGGCGTCAGCAGAAAGAACAGTTTGATGTACAGGGATATATAGAGATTGATCATAGGTAATTACTCCGGATTGCCATGCCGGTTTTCGTTTATTGAGAAAGGAGGCTGCGCCTCGGACAGAAGAAATTCGTTGTGGACGATTATTGTTTCAATAGCTGCTCGGCCAGTGCATCGCCTTGTTCGCCGCCGCCGGACATTCGGGACAGTTCCTGTTTTATCTCATCCCCATCCAGTCGTTTGCAGCGAGTGAAGGTCTCGTCATTGATCACTTCCTTCTGGATGAGGAAGTGACGGTCCGCTTTACCTGCCAGTTGCGGCCAGTGGGTGATGAGCAACATCTGCTGCCGGTCAGCCAGTGTTCGGAGCTTTGCGCCCACAGAGTTGAGCGTCATTCCGCCAATCCCGGCGTCCACTTCATCAAAGATAAGTGACGGCAGTGCGTCGTGGTCGTTGTCCTCTTCGCGGCGCATGGTCACGAGGGCCAGCAGGAAGCGGGACAATTCACCGCCCGAAGCAATCTTGTCCAATGGCTGGGCGGTCTGTCCCGGGTTGGGAACCCACATCAATCGCCCGCGCAAATCTTCGCAGCCCGGATAAAGCTCACGGGTTTCAAAATCAAAATGTACTTTGACGTGTTCGGAAAAACCCAGATCGGTCAGTTCATCAACGATCCGGATCGACAGGGTTTTCGCCGCCTTTTTGCGTGCCTTGTTCAGTGTCTCCAGCACGGCAGACAGTTCTTTGGCAGCCTTACTTTCTTCGGTGGAAAGATTCTTGAGGTCCAACGCGCAGGCATCCAGAAACGAGAGATTGGTTTCGATCTCTTCCTTCAGGTTGACGATCTCATCCAGCCCCTTGCGCAGTTTGCGTTTCAGTTTCGCCAACTCGAAAAGACGTTCCTCGATATCATCAAGGCTCATGGTTTCATCTTCATCGCCCAATCCTTTCGGCCCTCTGCGCAGGCGGGAATCGAGGTCGTGGAGCATCATCCGAAGTTCTTCGATGGCGTCCCGATCATCCTCAAAGCCGGGAAACATGCGTGCAATGATCTCCATCTCACGGGTCAGGAGGGTCATGGCATCGAGCAGTCCGACTTCTCCGTGCAGGACATCCAGCGCATTTTGCAGACATTCACCAGCCCGTTCCTGAGCCTTCAACGCCTTTTTGCGCTCTTCAAGGTCGTCTTCTTCGCCGGGCATGGGGTCGACCTTCTCGATTTCCTTTTTCTGGTATTCGAGGAAGTCCCGCTGTTTTTGCACCTCGTCATATTTTTCGAGGAGTTGCCTTTTGCGTTCCAGCACATCCTGCAAGGTGGCCAGTTTTTCGTTTCGCTCGATCACCAAGCCGGGATCGGGCAGAAACGAATCAAGGATTTCTGCCTGAAACGAAGGTGAAAGAAGTTTTTGCTGTCCGTGCTGGCTGGTGTGGATAACGAGCTTGGATCGCATGTCACGAATGGTGGGCTGCGAAGAAAGGGTGTCGTTGATGTAGACACGGCTTCGTCCCGTAAGAGCGGACAGTTCGCGGCGGATGACCGTTTCTCCTTCGGGCAGGACAAACAGGGCCTCGACCGAGGCTTTTTCGGTGCCGGGGCGGACCAGCTTGGCTTCCATGCGTTCGCCCATGAGGAAGTCGACGGCGCGCATGATAAATGACTTACCCGCACCGGTTTCACCCGTGAGCGTGTTCAAGCCGGGAGAGAATTCCAGCTCAACGTCGTCTATCAAAGCAAGATTGCGAATACGAAGCACTTCCAGCATGTCATACCAGCCTAATGAAATAGTTGCGCGCGGTCCCGAGTGCGTAGTTCCTGCGGCAGCGCGTGAAGGAAATCAAGGTAGCGGTCATCCTTATACACCACGGCGGCGCGGTGTAAAAGGGGCGAAAGCCGCAACAGGTGGAAATTTTTCTCATCCTCGGTCAATTCCGTGTTCTGCTCCAGGCGCGTCATCGCATGATCGAGTGCATCTTTCAACGGCACACCCGCCCCGGATCGCCAGTGCCAGAGATCGATTCCAAGGGACTCGCCAGCAGTGGCCAGCGTATGAAAGGCCTCCAGATTGAGCAACGTGGCTTCCAGCGGGTCAGCCTGCGACATGACGTGCGGCATGCTCCCATCCGGTTGTATGAGCCACTCGATGCGTCTGGGGGTGACGGTTCCGACAATGGACCGTGCAAGGTTCTCTTTGCCTATGAGCATGGCGAATACCGTCAGTTGGGCATCAAACCATGTGCCGTTGGCGTCCTCCATGGCAGATACCTGTCGGCCCTGTGGCGAGCGTTGCAGCCAGTCGACGTAGTCTTCAAACCACGCCTCGAACTTGTTGGAAACAGCAGCACTCCATGCTCGCGAGGGCTCCAGCAGACGGGCCGCATCCGCAATGGTGATCAGCAATCTTGTCTCGGTGATTCCGGTCGGGGAGGCTATCCACCTTCCTGCTCGCTTACCCGGACGCATATGCGCAAATTGGAGGTTCGGTTCCATGCGGGTGGCAGAATCGCAGAGCCAGGCCCATATGAGCGCAGTTCCTTTGCCAGCATACTCTTCGTTGCCAGTCATGTACCACGCCTGTGCGAGCGTTATGGCGTGCCGTGTCCCCCGTTCCATCCGTGCGTAATCAAACCGGTCGCTATCGGCTTCCGGGTTCCGCTCGCCAGGACGATGGACGTAGGGGATGCTATGGAAGGCCTTGTCGTTCGGCCACCAGTCCGGTGCCAGGGACCAATAGTCATGCAGATCCCCTTTGGGCGGTGGTGTCGGCTTGAGAACCACGGACTCCACCGGTGCATCAAGCGCATTGTCAGCATCAATCAGCAGTTGCTGGTACGCCTCCATGATTTCGGGGTCACGTTGCAAAGTGCGCTCTTTGGCAGTCTGCAATATCTGTGGCGACAGAACAATCGTCTTTGGCGTCCTGGCCGCCACAGCCACTGTCGTCGTCAGAAGGACGAACAGTGACAGTGTCAGGGCCGAAAGACGTTTGCGCATGGCTACCGCTTCAGATTTTTTACCATTTTCAGCATGTTGTAGACAACGACCGGCCCCCCGGCGACATCGTCGGAAAGGAACTGGGACGCGCGTCTGAAGCGCATCTTTTTGAGAAATTCCAGTGCGTTGGTGTTGCTTTCATAGCAGTAGATGGTCATGGTCGGATATCCCCAGGAGCGGTACTCTTCCTCGACCCATTCGATCAGAGCGCGACCGGCTCCCTGTTCTTCGTAGTTCGGATCAACCCACAGTTCCTCGATGAAATTGTCTTCATACGTGACGAATCCCACGATTCGGCCCATGATCTCAACGATTCCGGCGCGTTCAAGACCTTTTCTGATGGCCTGTTCCGGTTTGTTGGAATCGAACCACTCCCGTACGTGTGCTTCGGGGAGAAAGTGCGCATGATTGGCGGCAAAGGCGTCGCGCATGATCTGTTCCATGATGAATACATCGTCTTCAGTTGCCGGTCGTGTATGTAATGAACTCATTGTTTTAACCTCGGATCGAGCCAGTCACGAAGGGACTCGCCCAGTAAGTTGTACCCCAGTACGGTGAAAAGGATGGCCAGGCCCGGGAATACCGACAGCCACCACGCTATGCCGAGGACCTCTTTGCCCTCAAGCAACATGTTGCCCCATGAGGCGTCAGGCGGTTGTACGCCAAGCCCCAGAAAAGACAATGACGATTCGGTCAGGATGGCTCCTGCCACGCCAAGGGTGGCCGATACCAGTACCGGCGCCATGGCATTGGGCAGGATATGGCGAAATATGATGCGCGTCGAACCGGCTCCGGCAGCCCGTGCTGCGAGCACATAATCGCGCTCGCGAATGGACAGGGTCTCGGCGCGGACAAGGCGGGCCACGCCCATCCAGCCGGTCAGTCCGATGACGATCATGATGTTGGTCAGGCTCGGCTCAAGGAAGGCGATGACCGCGAGGATCAGGAAGAACGACGGGAAGCAGAGCATGACGTCAACCCCGCGCATGATGATCTCATCGACAATTCGTCCGAAATAGCCGGATATCAGGCCGAGGACCAGTCCGATGGAGGTGGCGATACCCACTGCCACAAAGCCCACCCAGAGCGAGACTCGTCCGCCATAGAGGATGCGGGAAAACACATCGCGCCCCAGTGCATCCGTGCCCATCAGGTGGGTCAGGGATGGCGGCTGGAGCAGGGCGTCCACGTTGATGAAATTGGGATCGAACGGTGCCAGCAATGGCGCGAATACCGCAGCCAGCGACATGGTGCCGACGATGAATGCACCGAGGAAGAGCAATGCGTGACGCAGCCAGGCCGGTGTGCGCTTTATGGGGCGACGCTTCATCCTTTCCTCCCCTGGCCTATGCGGATGCGCGGATCGGCAAGACCGTAACCCACATCAGCCAGCAGGTTGCCGATGAGCGTGAGCACGGCGCCCAGAACAAGGCTGCCCATGATGAGCGGGTAGTCGCGGGACATGACCGCCTGATAGAAAAGTTGCCCCAGTCCCGGCAGCGCGAAAATTGACTCGATGATGACCGATCCGCCGATGAGCGAAGGCACGGACAGCCCGAGGATGGTGATGACCGGCATGAGGGCATTGCGCAGTGCGTGCTTGAAGAGAACCACATGGCTGGGCAAGCCCTTGGCCCGTGCTGTCATGATGTAGTCCTGTCGCAGGACTTCGAGCATGGACGAGCGCATGAAACGCGACATGCCCGCCCAGGAGCCGGAAGTGTAGATGAACACCGGCAGGATGAGGTGTTTTGCCATGTCCCAGACTTTTTCAACGGGTGACATGGACTCGTAGCCCAGGGATGTCAGGCCGGAAATGGGCAGGATGGGCCAGTTGATGCCCAGCCAGAGCATCAGCAGCAGGGCCAGCCAGAATCCCGGCATGGCAAAGCCGATAAAGACGACCACGGTGGAAATTTTGTCAAAGGCACCACCTCGCCACCAGGCAGCAGCTACACCCACCGGAACGGCTATGAGCAGTGTCAGGACCAGTGATGCGACGTTCATGCCGAAGGTCAGCGGTAGCCGTTCCTTGATCTTGTCCCATACGGGGCGGTGGTCGCCGGACATGGATTGGCCGAAATCGAGGTGCACGAGCCGGTCGAGCCAGTTGATGTATTGGATGTGCAGGGGGTTATCGAGGCCGTACAGCTTTTCCAGTTGCGCACGCGCCTCCATGCCCGCTTCGGGGTTGAGCGTTGTCTGGAGATCGGTCGGCGATCCCGGAGCAAGGTGGATGACCCAGAAACTGATGACAGTGATCCCGAGGAAAACCACTCCCACCCATAGAAGTTTCAGTAATATTCGTTTGATAACTTGGGCCATATACTCTCCGTGTTGTGCCAACCGTCCGTATTTCTTACAGCAAGGAGCGGGGCGAATCAATGCGGCTAATCAATAAAGTGGCGGGTGGTCTCCTCCACGTGTCCTGGTTCCCAAAAAGTGCCCTCTTACCCATATTTCATGATGTGGTAGGGTAGGTGCATCAATAATCGATTTCACGCCATAGCGAGGTAGTATATCATGTTGCAATTCAAGGTAGACACGGAAAAGTGTATAAAATGTGAGCAGTGTGCGAAGGACTGTTTGTGGGGAGTCATCGAGATGGATGAATACCCGGTCATCCCTGCCGAGCGGGAGTCGTCGTGCATAGAGTGTCAGCACTGTCTGGCGGTATGTCCCACAGCAGCTCTGTCCATTTTGGGTAAGGACCCGGAACAGAGCCTGCCCCTCAAGGATGCATTCCCGACACCCGAATCCATGGAACGACTCATTATGGGACGTCGGTCTACGCGCCGTTACAAGAAAGAGGGCGTGGACCCGAAGCTCATTCACCATCTGCTTGAGATTACCTCCCACGCTCCCACTGCGGTCAATCAGCGAAACACGGTGCTCACCCTGATTGATGATCCCGTGGCCATGGATCGTTTTCGCAAGGAAGTGACTGAAGCTGCGTTGCAGGTGGCCCGTGAAGGCAAGATTCCGCCTGAACTCAAGCGGATGGAAAAGTATCTGGAAGGGTGTGCAAAAGGGTATGACATCATTTTCCGCAATGCCCCGCACCTGTTGGTTGCGTCGGCTCCACCGGACACGTATTCTCCGCAGGCGGATTGCCATATCGCAATGAGTTACTTTGAACTTCTTGCCAATAGCCACGGCATTGGTACCGTGTGGAATGGCATTTTTCGAGTAGTCGCCACCGGTCTGGTGCCGGAAATCGGCGCCAAACTCGGCATCCCCGAGGATCATCAGATCGTCTGTGCTATGTCGTTCGGCCTGCCGGATGTAAAGTATCACCGAACAGTCCAACGCCCGGGCGGAACCATCCGTCGCGCCGAAGTATAGCGTTGCAGAACTGGCAACAGAAAGAATGCAGAAAAAAAATGGTGTTTTGCTGTTGACATCTGACACAAACTTGGAATAAACACACTCCACCCAACGACGTGGGGCTGTAGCTCAGTTGGGAGAGCGCTTGAATGGCATTCAAGAGGTCGTGGGTTCGATTCCCTCCAGCTCCACCACAAGAAAGTTAAGGGTTTCAAGTGAATACTTGGAACCCTTTTTCCGTGTCTTATGGCGGATTTCAGGAATATGTCCGCTATGTGTCCGCAGGTTCCGACGGGCCGTTTTCGGTGCCGGTCATGGCATAACGCTGTGCCAAGCGGTTTTGCGGGGTGTTATCCATCACCCCTTCAAGGTGGCTGTACCTGTCTGTCATGCGCAGGGTCTTGTGGCCGATCATGACGTTGGTCTCCTTGAGCGTGCTGCCGGACAACAACACGTTGGTGCAGTATGTGTGGCGATGGTCATGGAAGTGCAGATCGTTGAAGTCATGATCTTTGCACAGGTTTGACCATGCGGTGTCGATTGACTTGAACGGGGTGCCGTCCATGTGGCCGATCACGAAATCGCCTTTGGCCTTCACTCCGCGCTTTTTCCGATATTTTGCGACATGCTCGAATCGAGCGATGAGCGCATTCCGGGTCCGGGGCATGATTTGGTGTGATCGGGTGACACCGTTTTTAGTGCGGTGGAATGTGATGCGGTTTTCATCAAGATCGATATCTGAGCATTTCAATGCCAGTATTTCCTGTGTGCTGCATCCATGTTCCACGGCCAGCAGGATTGCCAGTACCATGTAATGCTTTGCCCTGCGTTGGGCTGCCGCTTTAAGCAGCGCGTCGACTTCAATGGGCTTCTGGGCGTTTTTTCTTTCGCTGTCCTTTTCCGACAGATATGGGATGGATTTTGCCACATCCTTATCTATCAAGCCGTGCCGTTCTGCTTGTGCGAATACTTGTTTGATGACAAACAGTCGGCGATTCGCAAGCACGTTGCAGTTCTTGCCTTCTTCGCCCTTGGCGATCAGCTTTGCCTTGGTCGCTTCGGCTATACCGATGCGGTAATCCCGGATGGTGTCCTCATCAATGTCGTGGAGCAGAGTGTGCTTCCATTTCTTCAGGACAGGGGCAAGCAGGTAGCCATATCCAGAATGACTTTCTGTACCAATCTTCCCTTCCCCCAGTTTCCGGTCCCATTCCGCCTGACACAGCAGGGCCCCCTGCCCGAAGGTGGGCAGGGACTGCTGTTTGGGTTGCTTTGCTTCCTTGGTCGGCAATTTGCCGCTATCAATCAGGGTTCGCACCCTGTTGACTTCTTCCTGGGCCAGGTCTTTCCGTCGGTACGTCTTGTGGTATTCCTTCTTGCCCGTTTCCGGGTCTTTGTAGTGAATGACGTACGCTTTTCCTTTTTTCAGCGAACGTGTCGCGATAGTGACTGTAGCCATGTCGCTATGCCCCCTTCGGACTGTTCGCCGCCAAGCTTCTTCTTCGATTTTCAATGAACGACAGCAGATCCTTTTCAAGGACCAACCGTCTTGACCCTACCGCGATACAAGGAAACGCGCCAGAATTGATCAGGCGGGAAATCGTTGCACGGTGAACCCGCAGGATACGGGCGACTTCGTTGATTGTTAACAACTTCGGTTCATTTGTCATTGTTAAGGGCTCCATAGGACCGTACGTAAAGCCTCCTACCGCTTGCGCGTACCCGTCTGGTTCCCCTTGGGTTGAGATGGTTATTGGAAAAACTCTGCCAACCCTTAAGTCTGACACCATGAGGGTTTTCCGAGTCAAGAGCGAGACCATAGGAAAAAAGAGCGAAAGTGAAGAAAAGGGACCGAAAGATGGAAGAAGGCCCCTGCCAGCATAGGCTGACAGGGGCCAATTGGTAACGCAGGGCGTTGGGCTAGGGCTTGAGCATGAGGATAGCGATGATACCGAACACGAGTGCCATGGCGATGAGCGCCCACAGGTTTGCGATGTCGGTTTTCCCGGAATGCATGAGGAACTTGTATCCAGACAATTTCTTGAACAGGCCCTGAGCTTCTTCCCAGCCCTCATCGGTGGCAGCCTTTTCCGAGATGTCCTTGTTGTTGATCAGGATACGACGGATGGCCTTGAGCATGATGTCGCCATGCTTCATTTCAGCCTTTTTTGCCCTTTTCCGACAAAGTTCCATGTACTTCTTGTCCCCAAAGGCTTCAACGCTCTGCTCGAAGAAGTGCCGGTTCAGTTCGATGCCGGTGTAGTGGCGGCCGGAATGATAGCATGCGCGACCGATGGCACCGGTTCCGGCGCAGAGATCAAGGACATGAGCTTCTTCGGAAACAAGTCGATTGATCCATCGGACAAGCATCTCGATCGGTTTCTGAGTGCCATGAACTTTCACCATCTTCCCTTCCACCGGATCGAATTCCTTGAGGGGTTCGTTGCCTGAGCAGATAGGGGAGATGACCGCATTCCAGTGGTTGGCTCGAACATGGAGCGTCGATCCCTTGCGCCAGGCAATAACGATGTTTTCCTTGGCATTGGTCAATCCGATCCTTTTCGGGTCGGGGTTGGTCTTGATCCAAACTCCATCACGGACACCGCCGTCGAAGTATTGCGCCAGGATAGTTTCCAGGCGCTCAAGTTGGGTCGATGCGCAAAACGTGATGAAGATACCGTTGTGCTTCAGGGCTTTTGCCGCCAGTTTGACGAGCTCTTCAACGTCGAAGGGATCTTCGTCGAACTCGGCACCTTTATATCCGATGAGCACGTTGTAAGGGATGTCAGTGAAGACGACATCGTAGCTGCCCGGCGGGCAGTTTCTCAGGAATTCGAACGAATCGCCATTGATGAATCTGCACGTTACGCCCAGCTTGGGATGGGTGTAGGTGAATTCTTTGGCCGATTTTTCGATGGGATGCTCTTTGGTGAGCGAGACATTAGTCGACATGCTGTCCTCCTTGCGGAAGTCAGTGCCTACCGTGGGGCTGGTTTAATGTCGTAGCCCAACGACATTGACTGTGTAGACGGTTAATGGAAGTGCACCACAATGGTGCGGTGGTTCAATGGGTAGTCAATGCGAATTTTTATAACCCTTAGTCTGTTTTGACTTTTTTGTCAAGCAGAATTTGATTGGCAAGTCAGTATGTCAAGTTTTACTGAATCGATATGGAGTTTCCCAGACGACGACGGTGCAACGGCAAATTGCAAGGTAAGGGCTCATCCCGCAACGAGGAAAGGCATTCCGGTGGGACTAGTCGAGTTGATCGAAATTATGGGTCAACATGGGGGAATCGACCATGTAGCCGGTCAGCACCCTGGACCCGATGCACATGCAAACGCCAAACATGACAGGGGCGGCATCTCCGGCATTGAGGGAGATCATGGTGGTCAAGGCGGCCATGAATGTTCCGCAGATGCTGACAAGAGCAAGAAACATGGGCATCCGCCTGGGGCAGTCCCAGTGCCCTGCCAGCGACCAGGCGAACATCGGCAGGGTTAGCAGGGTCGGGCTGACGGCGTACCAGATGGAGCTGCCATGGCCGACGCCGAGTCGGATGGCGAAAACCGAAAGTAGGCTTACAAAAAGGGCGAACCAAGATGCGATGTTGATCCGTGTGATACCCATGTTAGTCCTCCGGGGGGGTGAGCGGCATGATAGTGGACAGAGGGACTTCGGTTCCGTACCGGACCATATTTTCGGCGTTGAAAATGCAAATGTCTGCGGCTTCGGATCGGCTTCGGCCCCAGTCTTTCGCCAGTTTGTTGAGATATTTCCGAATTTTGACTGGCATAACAAACTGGACCGAGACGCATTTGTCTCGAGGAATGTCCAGTGTACAGTGATTGGGATTGTGGTACGTTAACCGGATGCTCGAATAGAGGGCGGTGGGCTTCTGGATCCCGTTCTCAGCCCAGCGGTTCAGGGTGTTACGCGAGCGTTCGCACAGAGCCAAGCCCACCTTAATGGTCTTCTTTTTAAGTGATACGATTGTGTCTGGCATGCCGGTCTCTTTACATGTTGTGGACAGGGCCGTCCAACGGCTGGTCGCTTTATGCGCCGAACTTGGCCCGGATGATGTTGACCCACTCGGAGTAGTTGGTTTCCTTGTTGTCGATCCACCACTTGGCTTCCGTGGCCAGGGACAGGACATCCAGAACTGCCTGTTCTCTGCCCTGCGGGACGCAGCGGGTGGTCTCCAGTGCGGCGCGATGCCGGATAGCCTCCGCATAGGCCACCTGAGCGGACGTACCGGCCAGTGTCGGCAGCCTCCATTCAGCCGTTTTGTATAGCGGCAGCTTTGCATTGCTCGGCGAACAAGGCATCATCCTTGGCCTTCTGGCACTTCTTGCACGGGAAGCCTTCCCGGTGCTTGATCTGGCGCTGTACGCTGTGAGTGGGACCGTACAACCTGTACTTCATGATGTGCCCGCAGTTATGTCTGACTTCTTCCATTTATCTTTCCTTTGGCGGCAGACTGGCCGCTCATCAGTGGGGAGTTATTCGGCGCAAGCGTTACGCAGGTCGTACATAAGTTCCTTGGCGTAATCGAGGGTACAAACAGCCATCTGGCTTTCATCAGATTTGTCGTTATCCATCAGCGCTTCCAGAATGTACTCACCTTCGTCGCCCAACTCGGACAAACTGTATGGGGTGTCGCGTAGGTCAGTGTGCAGCATGCCGTCCTGAATCCAGAAACTCTCGCAAAAATAGTCGCCAGCATCGACCATCGCCACCCCGTGCGATTCCACCATGATGCCGTAGAGTTGCAGCTCGTGCTCGAGAAAATCGCCAGCCTCCTCGTCGTTGTCAAAATCAAATTCACCGACGAAGTTGCTGCCGTCCCAGTGCTCGTCAAAACAGGCGTGGATGCGGCTCAACATCCCCATGTTCTCATCAACCCATTCGGCCAGGGCGAATGCATCTGCATCGTAGTTGACTTGGTACACGCCAACGAGCCCATGCCACTCTTCTGACGACCAGGAATTCATCTGGTGCTGAGCGATAGTGACGACGTCAATGCTGCCGTCACGCCAATCGATCTGGAGTCGGACAGATTCAGGCTCGGCGCGATTCTCTAGCCTGTCGTGGACGAAAAAGTCTGTCGCCGACTCCGGCTCAAAATCACGCGACATGTTGTTGATGTTCTCGTTGTTGTTTTCCATTTTTCATTCTCCTGCATATTGGGGGGTCGCGACGTTCTTCTTCGTTGCTTTCGGTATTGTGATCTAATCACAACGACATTGCCTGTGTCAAGGGCCTTCTGTGGACTTAGAGAAAGATGAATAATCAAGGTCTGTTGGAGTGATTTCAAGACAGAGGGGGAAGAAGAAGCCACCCAGGAGGCGGGGCAAAAGGGGTAGGGCTTTGGGACGCGTGTGCCGATTTCTGTGCATTTATTGTCGAATCACAACTTGATGCGACCGGACCAGTCGCTCGGATGTTTGGCTGCCGTGATTACCAATCCGCTCAGTAGCGGGGCGCAGGTATATCTGCTGGAGGTTGCGTTGCGGGACAGGAACAAAACCATGTCACTTTCTTCAGCAAGGGTGGGATTCAAATCTGACAGGATTGGGCGGCGGTCCGCACGCTCCTCGACCTTCCTAGACAGTTGAGACAAGGCGACGACCGGAACATCCAGATTCTCGGCCAGCCTTTTCAGGCCGGTGGCCGCCTTGCTGACCTCGTCGGCAGGGGCCTTCTGTTCTTCGCCTGAACGCAGAAGCTGGACGTAATCGACGAGGATAATGCCGAGCGTCGGCATACCGGCTACGATCTGGCTGCAGCGTTCCGCCAACTCCAGCAGGGATAATCCCGGGGTGTCATCGATGATGGTCGGAGTACGAGATAGCCGGTCGCCCGCTTGGCGCAGGTAACTGCGATCAGCATCGGTCAACTCATCTTCAGCAACATTCTTCAGGTCCGTACCGGATATTGCTGACAGAATTCTCACGGTGAAATAGTCGGCGCTTTCTTCCATAGAGAAGGTTGCCGAAGCCACCGGGTTGGCTGCTAGCGCAGATGTTCCAGCAATGATGTTGGCTGCTACCGTCGTTTTACCTGTGCTCGGTCGACCGGCGATCGTGATCAAGTCCCCTTTACGGAACCCGCCAATCTTGCGGTCAAGGGCCGGAATACCTGTCATGACCCAATCGGCCGCATCGGTGACCGGTTCGCCATTGTAGAACTTGCCGAGCACATCTGGGACGATGTCGCGGATGTGCGTGTGTGTTTTTCTTCTCATGCAAAGGATCGTGCTCTGACAGGACGGGTTTGTCCACTCCGCCTCAAGACCCGGGTAGGGAACGTCCCAAAGGGTACCCAGGAAGGCCGAATCCGGTGGGGAAACACCGTTTTTTGACGAGAATCAATCGAAAAGACGGAATCGGTGTCGCCTTTGAAAACGACATCTGTTTCAGGGAAATGGTCGTTTTTTGCGAAAAAACGCTATTTTCAAATCGGAAGATTCAGGGATCTTTTAAGGCAATGGCAGGATCTATAAGTAAAGGATCCAAAAGATTGTCAGGAACTGTCTGAACAACCTTCGAACAAGTCGAATCCGATAAACCGAAAGTCGTTGGCGCACAACGCACGACAATCTTTCCCTACGCCGAAAATACCGCTCCCAACCATTGCTGCCCCGCAGTCGGACGATCCGGCTTGCTCCTTCCCATCCCCAAAAGATGAAAAAGGAGAAAAAAGATAAGGAGTCCAAAAAACTGAAGAGAATGCTGGGCTCTCTCGCGGAACCGCGCGATAATGCAATTCGGATTAAAGGGAAAACCAAGGAGCAAAAAATGGAAACGATTTTGATGATTTTCCCGGCGGCCTACTTCGCTTTTCTGATTGGCATTGCCGTGTTCTTCGGTGGTGGGGAAAGCTGCCGGACCATCACGAATGGTCGCCGGAAAGAGGAAGGGTCTGCCGAGCTTTTCAACGACATCACCGATCCCGCCAAGTCATACTTGATTCAAAATATCCACCATGACAATTCCGACATGGAAGACAACTCTTTCGACTGGGACGATTCCTCATCCATGGACAGTATGTCGTCCACTTCGATGTGGGATGATTGAGTCCGGCCAGAAAGGATCAGCCGCCCCTAGCGGGGCGGCAAAGGATCCGCCCTTGCGGGCGAAGAAGAAGTAAAAGGAAATTAAAGGAAATAAAAGGATAATTAAAAAAGCTTATAAACGCAAGAAATTAGGAAGAAAATGACGACTATCGAGAAGTACGAAAGAATCGGCAGGCTGGTCGAAAACCCTACTCAACATGAGCTGGCACGGGTTTTTTTTGCAGCCTCGATTCCGGGTGGGCCGGTGAGCCTCATTGAGGATGGAATCCAGATCGAAGATCACGCCAGATACTATGCGGCGGCGGGCGGAACGGACATGGAAATCACCTCGGAGTACGTCGAGGACATCTACATGACTGTGGCGGAATTCTGCGAAATGCTGATGGAATTGGTGGATGCGGGCGGAATGGAAAGCTTCTGGCCGGGGAAGATCCGGGTGCTTTTCCATATCCAGGGATGGGATGAGATTCCTGTTAAATGACGTTTGAATCGGTGACGAGAAACAGCGGCTTCAAGGCCGCTGTTTTCTTTTTTCATTTCGTGCTCTTTTTTGCCTCAAAAAGTGGCGATTCGATTTCGCCGGGTGGTATGGTTGAAGAAATGGACTGAAACCAGTCGGTAACCATGGGAGGTACTTATTCGTGTTGAAATGACGAAGCATGCAAGGATGCGCATGCACCAGCGGGGCATTACGCCCACGACCACCCTCGCTTGCATTGTCAGCGGGGAGAAAACCCCAGGATACAATGATGCCGAACGGCATCATCTTCTGGGGTTTACTGTTGTCACACAACAGGCAGGCAAAGGTGTTAAGGTTCTTACAGTCTACGAAGGCCATTCAAGCAGACATCCACGATAGCTGGAACACCACCCGACGTGGATCATGTCACACAAAAAATTGGCCCCCTGCATTAGGGGGCCATTGCTTGTTGAAGGGGGGGAGTCTTTTTCTGGGCTATTCGGTTGCCACCAAGTCCACTCTTTCCCTGATGTGACCTTCGCCATGGTCCTTGAAATCTTGCTGGCAGCACTTCATCCTGGAAATGAGACCAGGCAATTCATCCCGACCGAATTGGTCTTGGTAAAACCGTAAGATCGACACCTCGACCATGTCGCGGCTGGGCAGAAGTTGGATGCCGTGCAATTCGATCATCGCCCGAACGCCAAAACGGTCATCAGTGACGGCCACGGGGGCGGTGGTCGGCCATACGATGCCTGCAGCCTGGATGCAGAAGGTCATCTTGTTTGAAAAGGTCACCTTCATACCTGCACAGACCATGGTGTTCACGGGTAACTCGTTTTCAGCTGTCCTGGGAACCGTGAAAGGCGGGGCTTCATCAAGATCCAGTTTTTCGTATCGGCTGCTGAACACCATCCCATGCGATCCCACCCGAAGTATGCCGTCCATTTTTCCGGTCCACATTTTGGTCTTCTTGACCTGACCAGGCCATGATTGGGGTTGGGTGTCATGTCCTGATGTGAGCGAAAGGCAGGCTTTAACCCGTTGCATCGGGCCATTGTTTTTCGGTTCGGAAAGAAATTGTGTCAACTTCATGGATATTCTCCTTTTTCTTCCCAAGATATCGCGTGGGCATTTTCACGCGCAAGTGCCTTCCGCAAATTATCGATCTTTTTCGATGGGCAAAGGGAACGGGTTGAGATCGTATAAAGAACGGCCCGCGAGGGGCCGTTCATAGGGTGGATCAATCTTGGTCCACGGGTGGTAGAGTGTGGATGTTAGCGTATCCGCAATCCTCGATGAATTCGAGGTGAAGCGAATGCTGCCCACCTGCCGTCACAAGCCATTCACGGGCATGTCCGCAGAGCCCCTCACCGACCACAGCTACCTGGTTATCCTTAGTCCTGGCGCAGTGAATGATCGTCCGCCAACCGCAATGAGGGCAGTTGACATCAATGTTTAGGATTTCATTGTCCGGGATCAAGGCGACGAGGTCATTTCGCTCAGTGAGCTTGTGCGAAGGCTTATTCATTTATTATTTCTGCCACGTTTTGCGGCTTCGGCTTTGCGAAGAAAACGAAACGCCGGAGGGGTCTGATGGTGCCGGACATGGAGGCAGTGGAAACGGCCCCCGTTGCCGTCAGGGTACTCTTTGATGCACAGTTTGAGATGAGGGCATGTCGGTGATGTGTCAATTTCATACCGAGGTCTTCCGTCACACGTCTCCCCACGGACTTTGACGGCTGTCCCGCAGTAAATGCATCGCGCTCGAAGAACCGCAGGGCCATCGTTTGGGATACGCCTCATCACCTCTGTCCTTTCCGGCATATTTTCGATTCCATGCAGCTCGTAGCCGGACCTTGCAATCGTGGCCGGGGTCAGCATGCGGTAGGTCCGCCGTCTTTGGGCCAGTACCTCGTGGTGCTCGATGTCGATAATGGATGCGATGCGACCGGTGTATTTTGCGATCTGCATTCCATGCACCGTGTCATTGAGAAGGCACTGGCCGGAGGCATCGGCAGTCAACACGGCAGGGTGGTCGACCTCGTATCCTGGCAGATTGTGGGTGTCGATCGTTCCGTATGCTTCCAGCACCCGGATGTTTCGCATCAAGTCTCTGATGTCCAATCCATCCCAGTACAAATGCCGTTGCCGAATCTGTCCGGGGATCATGTACTTGTCTTTGAGAGCGTTGACCCGCATTGCCCATTGGTACATAGGCATCCCCGGCGTTGCTATCTTGAGAAACCCCATGTCCCCGTTTATCTGTTCGGCCAGTTTCTCCGACGCGTCAAACAGCTCCGGGAACGAGCAATAGATTTCCATTTGGAAAGCATCATCCGTGTTGATTTCGCCGTTTTCCAGTGCGCCTTGGCGTTTAGATTTCCCTGTTCGCATGTTCTTCTCCCTTTTTTCTTATTGTATCGCTTTGCTGGGTGGCTGGACCTCAACGAAGCTGTCTAAGTCCACGTCTTCATCTAGCTGGAAGGTGACGGTCGTCGTGTCGTCTTTGATCGTCACAAAGTTGCGGATGCCGAGATCGTCGAGCAGCAGCACGATGTGCCGTGTCACCGGATGGAGCCGACCGCTGTCAAAAGGCGTTCTGCTCGAGTTCTTCGATTTTTTGTCGGAGCTTTTCGCCAAATCGTTCTTCCTTTTTGTTGGGGTCTATCCGCTGGCCTGTGAACAGGTCGTACACTTCGGCCTTCGTAGGAGCGGGGCGGAATTGCCTGAACAGACGAAGGGCATCCCTGGAGGCGGTTTCGGCTGGAGACCATTCATCATGTTCAAATGTAACGAAGTGAAATCCGCCGCCGTCAGGCAGGAACTCGAGCGTGATTTGCCCATCCATTTCGAGGTAGATGCGCGTGGTTAAGAATACGTCAGCAAGACAGTCCCCCTGCGTGACACAGGACGTTACGAACCGTTGCAGTTTGTCTGGATCAAGCCGAACATCCGCTCGGCGTAACAGTGTGCATTTCGAAGTCATTGCCAGCCCCCATGGTGCTGTGGTTGCGCTGGACCAAAATTGGTCCGTAACCCAAAAGCATAGCGCGAAACGTCGGGACGTCAATGGAAAAAGTTCACGATTAAAAAGAGATAAACTCTTTTCAGTTGATTCAATAGGTTGCGAGATACGTGTGTAAGGTGTGGTAGGGTAAAGAATAAGATAAGTCACTCTTTACCTGAGGAGGGAGGGGCCCTTCAAAAGATCAAAATTATTCACTGCGCGTGGTTCGAAATGGATATTTTGCAAAAGGGACTTATTCTTGCTTCTGGGTGATGAGTTAACTGACTGTTGAAAAACTCTCGCAAATTCATGACAATCCCCTGAAGCACAGGAGGACTGGATGGCGCTCGGCAAGCAGGGGAATCGGCTGGGAAAGATGTTCGTGTCGTGGGACAAGGTTCCCCGCTCGCCTGGTCACGCTTTTTATGACCGGCTTCAGCCCGAGCTGTCGAAGGTCGGTTTCGACCGGCATGTTGAAGAGCTGTGCGCTCCCTTCTACGCTTCCCGCAAGGGGGGCCGTCGATCCCTCCGGGCCGGTATTTCAGGATGCACATGGTCGGCTATTTCGAGGGCATCGACTCCGAGCGCGGCATCGAATGGCGGTGCGCCGACTCGCTTTCCCTGCGGGAGTTTCTGCAATTGGACATCGAGGAGGCCGTTCCCGACCATTCCAGCTTAAGCCACATTCGTTCCCGCCTTTCTCTTGAGTTGCACCAAGATGTTTTCGTCTGGGTGCTGGGGGTCCTTGCCGAGGCCGGGCTTGTGCGGGGCGACCGAATCGGAGTGGACGCCTCGACCATGGAGGCGAACGCCGCGATGAAGACCATCGTGCGCAAGGGCACGGGTGAGGGATACCGACAGATGCTCCACGGCCTGGCCAAGGACAGCGGCATGGAAACGCCCACGAATGAAGATCTGTCGCGCATGGACCGCAAGCGCAAGGGCAAGAAACTGTCCAACAAGGACTGGGAGTCGTCCTCCGATCCAGATGCCAAGATCGCCCGCATGAAGGACGGCCGCACCCGCCTGGCGTACAAGCCGGAGCATGCTGTGGACCTGGACTCCGGCGCTGTCGTGGCTGCGGAGATTCATCCCGCTGACGAGGGCGACACCAATACCCTGGGCAAGACGCTGAAGGCGGCCGGGGCAAACCTCTCGCGGGTCGGCATGGGGCATGTCCGGACGATCCGGCCGAGCTTGTCGCGGACAAGGGATATCACTCCTGAGCGGTGCTCAAGGAGCTGGACGGCAGCCCGTGGAAGTCGCGGATCGCCGAGCCGAAACGCAAGGGACTGAACTGGTGGCATGGAGACCACGAGGCCCGGCGGGCGGTGTACAACAACCGGATACGGCTGGGCTCCAGCAAGGGGACAGAGGCTGCGAAGCTTCGGACGGAACTCGCCGAACGGAGTTTTCAGCACACCCTAGATCGGGGCGGCATGCGCAAGACTTGGCTACGAGGTCAGGAGAATGTGCAGAAGCACTATCTGATGCATATCGCAGGCTTCAACCTCGGCCTGCTCATGCGGGAATTGACTGGATATGGCACCCTGAAGGGTGCTGCCGACGCCTGGAACTTCGTATTCGTCGGATTTGGAGCAGAAAATTGCTGGATATGGCTGGTTTTCGCCGCTTATGAAGACCGGTCAGAGGAGTGGCTGCCTTTTGCCGTCGTCAGCAGGGTCGCTGGCTGAAATCGGTTTTTTTCAACGGCCAGTTAACCTCGTTTGTGTCGACCTGCCCGTGAAAAATTGGGCCACCCCCAATGTTAGGGGTGTGTGGACAGAGTATGAACAGGGATTGTAAAGAAGAGTTGCACAGGGTGGTGTCAGGGGTGATTTGTGATGTCGATTTTTTTAACTGCTTGACAGTATAGGAGAAAAGATAGACTGTCGCTGCCCGACGGAGGAAAAAAGTGAAAAGTAAGAATATTTGTCGGCACTCGGGAGTGATTTCAAGGACTGACTGGGAGTGCTTAAACAGCCATAAATCTGCCGTGTTCTGGCTTACAGGACTCTCTGGTGCGGGAAAGTCCACGATTGCGCATGGCGTTGAGAAAGAGTTGTTTAATCTTGGCATGCGTGCAAAGGTCTTCGATGGAGACAATGTCCGGCATGGTTTGTGCGGTGATTTAAGCTTTTCTGACGAGGCAAGGGCCGAGAATACTCGCCGCATAGCTGAGGTCGCCAAGTTGTTCGTAGAAAATGGAACAATTTGCTTATGCGCCTTTATTTCTCCACTTAAAGCTGATCGGGAGCGTGTTCAGGCTATTATCGGGCCTGGCGATTATTATGAAGTGTTTATTTCATGTCCGGTTGACGAGTGTGAACAGCGCGATGTCAAGGGGTATTACAAAATGGCCCGGCAAGGGAAGATTAAGAATTATACGGGTGTTTCAGCTCCCTACGAAGCTCCCGACAACCCTGATTTAACCGTGGAAACCGCAGGGCATTCAGTAGAGGATTCCGTACAGTGCGTAGTTGCATTTATTAAATCCAAAATTGCTTCAGATGAGCTTGAGAAAGAAAACAAGAAGGCCTTGGGCGCAGATATGGCCCGGGTTGTTTAACTTAATATATTAATAAATATTCAAATAAAATGGCATCGATAAAACAGAAAATTGCAATCATAGGCGTTGGGGTAAGGCTTCCCGGTGGAGTGCGTTCGAGCGAAGACTTGTGGGATGTGCTTATCAATGGAGTTGACGCAGTAACGGAGATCCCTGCCCATCGCTGGGATCAAAATCGTTTTCTCCACGGTCTCCGATCTGCGCCAGGGAAAAGTATAACCTTTTCTGCAGGTGTTATAGACGACATTGATTACTTCGATTGTAATTTCTTTGGAATCTCGGAGCGTGAAGCACAGTCAATGGACCCGCAGCAGCGCTTGTCTCTTGAGTTGACATGGGAGATGTTTGAAAATGCCAACCTTAAGCCCTCGGCCATATCGGGCACCAATACTAGTGTTTACATGGGGGCCAGTTCAATGGATGCGGCTTTGTCGTGTTCCGATGACCCATGGGTTATGGGGCCGTTTTCCATGACGGGGAACTCTTTGAGCATCGTGTCAAACAGACTGTCCTTCTACTATGATCTGCAAGGCCCGAGTCTGACACTGGACACTGCCTGCTCTTCGTCTTTGGTCGCAGTTCATGAGGCATGCAAATTTTTGGCTCAAGATGGTGGAGAGTATGCCGTCGCTGGCGGGGTGAACAGCCTCTACAGTCCGTTCCCGTACGTAGGTTTTTCAAAGGCTCAGATGCTGGCCGAGCATGGCCGCTGTAAGGTTTTTGACCAAGAAGGGAATGGATACGTTCGTTCTGAAGGCGGTGTAATTTATCTCCTCAAACGCCTGGAAGACGCTGAGCGAGATGGAAACGTTATCCATGCTGTGATCATTGCCGCAGGAAGTAACTCTGACGGCATGACTTGGCCTGGCATGTCATTTCCCAATATGGAGGGGCAAAAGAGGTTGCTTGTCGAAGTCTACGGGGAAGAGGGTTTTGACCCCAATTCTCTCTCCTACTTCGAGGCGCATGGTACCGGGACTGCGGCTGGCGACCCCGCTGAAGTCGGGTCGGTCGGTGCTGTACTAGGTGCCAAGAGGCCAAAAGATACCCCGCTGCTTGTCGGTTCCATCAAGAGTTCCATAGGCCATTTGGAGCCAGCTTCCGGTGTTGCTGGTATGCTCAAAAGCATCCTTATTTTGAAGAATAAGGTAATTCCGCCGAATATTCATTTGAAGCAGCCGCTTGATACGATTGATTTTGAAGGCCTGAATATTGAACCTGTAAAAGATGCTGTCCCGCTTCCGGAGGTGGATGGCCCGGCCCGCATTGGCGTCAACTCATTTGGGTTTGGAGGAACCAACGCCCACGCTCTCTTGGAAGAATACATTCCTGAAGTAAAGTCCTTTGAGCCAGCAGTGACAACTGCGGTCAATGAATTACCGCCCTTGTTTCTGTCTGCTCGCAGCGCAGCAAGCTTGCAGGAGATGGCTGGAGAGTTGGGAAGGCAAATTGCTGAAGGTGATGATTTTTCTTATGCGAGTTTGGCCGCAGGGATTGTTTCTCACCGGGAGCTGATGGAGCAGAAGCTTGTCATTACCGGGGCAAGTGTCCAAGAGGTGGCCGAAGCTTTGGAATCGTATGCGTCGGGTGAAAAACATGCGTCTCTTATTTCTGGTCAGAGTGGCGAAGGAATGAACAAGGTCGCTTTTGCGTTTTCAGGCAACGGTGCGCAATGGGACGGCATGGGGTACGCTTTTTACCAGGAAAACAGTGTGTTCCGAGAGACTGTTGATGAGATGGACAAAGTCCTTTCTCCGATGCTTGGTTGGTCCCTGTCCGAGCGCTTTCAAATGGAAAAAGATCAGGACGTCCATTTGACGGAAGTGTCTCAGCCGATGCTGCTGGCTTACCAGATCGGTTTGGTTAACGTCTTGGAGTCTGTCGGCATTGTTCCAGACATGGTCTACGGACATAGTGTCGGTGAAGTCACCGCTGCTTATGTTGCTGGCGCTCTGGACTTGAAACAGGTTTGCGACGTCATATACCACAGGAGCCTCATGCAGGCTCAAATCAAGGGCTATGGCCGGATGGCTGTTGCAAAGTTTTCCTTGGAAGACGCCATGCCACTCCCCCCAGTGGCGCGTGGTGATGTTGAGATTGCCGCACACAACAGCCCCCTGTTCCTAACACTGTCTGGTGATGAAGACTCTTTGTTGGAAGTGATGGAGAGCGTTAAAAAGCAGGGTGGGGTATTCCGTATGCTCCAACTTGATTACCCCTTCCACAGCCATTTCATGGACCCTGTTGAAGATGAGTTGAAACAGCGGCTTGCCGGATTGAAGCCATCAGACACGACCATCCCCTTCATTTCTACGGTGTCTGGTAAGGAAGCCAAAGGGACAACTCTCGGCGTGGATTACTGGTGGCATAACATCAGGGATCAAGTGCGGTTTCATGAAGCGACCGTGTGCGCTTTGGAGATGGGAGCGAATGTCTTTTTGGAGATCGGCCCCAATAGCGTGCTTGGGCGCTTCATAACTGGAACTCTGAAGGATGCCGGGAAAACTGGGAGCGTCCTGCCTACGATGCGTCGAAATAAGGATGGCGCAGACGAATTCTCGAAAGCCTGGAAGTCGGCATTTGTCAATGGCGCTTCGGTGGATTTCACAAAACACTTTTCCCTGGATTCAGTGACAACCTCCTTGCCCGGCTATCGATGGGACAAAGTCGATGTCAGCATGAAGAGCTCTGCGAAGTCTTTGGGACTTTTGAAAAAGACATCCAGCCACCCTCTGTTGGGATTCAGGAAGGACGGTGATTTGCACGTGTGGGAAAACTCCCTGGACACTGTGATGCATCCCTATTTGGCTGATCATGAAATATTTGGGGATGTCATCCTTCCTGGAGCAGCCATGATCGAGATGGCGCTTGCAGCAGGGACAGAGGTTTTCGATCAGGTTGAACAGGAAGTCGTTGACATGGCGCTAGTGCGCCCACTGCCGTTAGCTACATCTCCTGCCATGGACGTGAGGTTTTCCATGTCTCCTGGAGACGGCTCATTTCGTCTTGAAAGCAAGCCTTTGTTGAGTTCGGAACAATGGACTCTCAATGCAATGGGACGTTTGGCGCTGAAGGTAGATTCTGGTGTCTCAAACGCTGTTTTGGACCTGAGCAATATCGACTCTTTTGGAGAGCCGGTGGACATGGGAATGATTTATTCTGAGGCCGTCACCACAGGTTTGAGATTTGGGCCGCAGTTCCGTCCCGTCGTTGGTGCCTGGATCAGTGACACTAAAGCTGTGGTGGAACTGGATGGTGAAACGCGGATGGAGTCTGAATCCATCGTGTTCGACCCATGCCTTTTGGATGGCGCATTCCATTCCTTGCTGGCGTTGATTCCCGTCGCAGCCGGAGAAGTGCTCAGTGACGCATTTTTGCCTGGTTGGTTTGGGCGAGTTTCTTTGATCAGGCCCGGTATAATAAAATACGCTGTGGCGAACCTGGAGCGCTTAACAAGTCACTCCGCCATAGCCTCTTTTGAGCTTTTGAACGACGTAGGAGAGGTTCTTGGTTGTTTGCAGGAGTGTCGTTTCATCAGGATGCGGGGAAGGGATGCTGCCACGAAAAGTCAAAGGGCCTTTTTTGTGGATTACTTGCCTATTGATCACCCTAAAAAGGTTGGTAGTCCTCCCTTTGCTTCTTGCAAGGAATTGGCGTCTCAGGTTTCGAGGGACTTGGATGATCTGGCTCAGGAATTTCAGCGTGATATTTATTACGGTGAGCTTCGGCCGTTGTGCATGGCGGCGATCTTGTCGCATCTCCACTCCCTTTTGAAAGGGGCAGTGCCATCGGGAGTGTGCTTTTCCATTGATGACGTGCAGGCTCTCGGGGCAGTTGGCGAGGACATGCTGCCCTATGTCGTTTATCTGTTGAAGTTTATGGAAAGCTATGATTTAGCGACTTACCAGGACGGGCGCTGGTCCCTGGATCTTACGACAGACTTGCCTTCCGCTGAGTCTGTATGGCGTTCCATTGCTGGTGATAATCCTGCCTATTTGCCTGAGCTGGTTGTTCTGGGACGTCTAGGCATGCACCTTGTCAATGTTTTGCGTGGCAAACGCTCTGTGGAGGATATTTTATCGAATGAGCCTGGTGGATTGTTGGAAGCTTTTTATACACAGAGCCCATCGGCGCGGTTTCAGAATTCTCATATCGCCATAATCGTCGAACAACTCCGGTCCCAACTGCCCAAGGGTAGACCTCTACGCATACTTGAGGTGGGAACTGGTGACGGTGGGGCGTTCAAAGCATTGCTTGAGGCCATATCGAGCGAGCAATTGAAGTATTGCTGTACCGATAAAGATAATGATGTGTTGGAGCAGATTAAGGCCTCCAATCCTGATTTACGTCATGTAACTTACCAATGCCTAGACATTGAGGAAGAGCTGCCTGACGAAATGGAACTCGGTTGTTACGATGTTATTATAGCCAGTCATGTGCTTCATGAGCTGGACCATGTTGGGAGCGCCCTTCAGAACTGCAAACAGCTCCTGGCTGAAAACGGTATTTTTCTCACAGTCGAGAGGAATCCGGATCCGCTCATTGATATATTCTTGGGCATTGATAGTGATTGGTGGAAGCATTCGCCGTCAGTCACAGAGCCTGTGTCCCGCCTCGTCCCGGAGAACGTATGGGAAGATCTGTTTGAGGAAGCTGGTTTTGATGATGTCTGCACCTTCACTGAGAAAGGTGTTGAGCATCCTGAAAGTTACATTGTGCTCGCGAGGAATCCTTTGTCTTCCAATGTCTGTGAAGCCGTGGAAGTCGACCCCGAAGACCGCCCCTTGTGGGTGATCGTGGAAGATGTTGCACCCACTCAACCTGCCGAAATGACCCGGAAAGGGATTGTTGGGCGCCTTGAAGATGCAGGCGAAGAGGTGTTCAGCCTGCCTGTTGCCACAGGAGGTGCGGAGGATTCTTGCCCGGAAGGCATTGATTATGCTGACGGCGAAGCTTGGAAGCTTGCACTAAAGCAGCTGAAGAAAGCATGCAAGCCATTGAAGATAGTTCATTTGGCGGGTTTTGATACTGCTCCCGAAGGTAAAGACTATGCGGCTTTGCTTACAACTAGAACAACCAGTCTCCTGATGTTCGCCAAGGCGTGCGATGCGTTGCAGTTTGAAGCCGATTTCTGGCTTGTAAGTGGTGGAGCTCTCGGTGGTGGTAGCCTCAATTTGGATGCAGTCCCTTCACAGGCTGGAGCCTGGGGGGCGGCGCGTGTCATGCTCAATGAAGTGAGGACGCTCACCCCGCGCATGATCGACCTGCATTGCGATATGCCGAGTGAAGAGTTGTTGGACGATTTGGTAGGTGAGATCATGTCTCCTGCCCTGGCGACGGAAATAATTTTGAACGGCGAGCAAAGACTCATTCCCCGCTTGGTCCCCTTGGATCGGTTACTCTTCGAAAATGACCCGCATACCGAGCAATTGGCGCGGATAAGCCTGACCTTCGATACGCCTGGGAAGCTGGATAATCTTTACTGGAAGCAGGAAATGGAGCGTATGCCGGAGAGCGATGAAGTCTTGATCCGCGTACGATCTACTGGCCTCAACTTCCGTGACGTCATGTTCTCCATGGGTATGTTGCCGCCCGAGGCATTGGAAGATGGCCTTTCTGGCCCTGTGTTGGGCTTGGAATGCTCCGGTGAAGTAGCAGCCATCGGTAATGACGTGACGGATTTTCAGGTCGGGGATGAAGTCATGTGCATGGCTGGCCCGTGTTTTGATTCTCAACTCTGCGTTAAAACGGACTATGTGTTTTCCAAGCCGGAATCTTTGACCTTTGAAGAGGCTGCGACAATCCCTGCGGCCTTCTCCACAGCGTATTACTCTTTGAAAATCCTGGGTAATGTTCAGCCTGGAGATAAAGTTCTTATTCATAGTGCCGCTGGTGGCGTTGGGCTGGCAGCCATCCAGGTTGCGAAATATCTTGGAGCTGAAATATATGCCACGTCTGGAACCGAGGAAAAACGTGATTTCTTGAAATTGCTGGGTGTTAAGCATGTCATGGATTCCCGCTCGCTGAGTTTTTATGACCGTGTGTTGGAATTGACCGATGGCGAGGGTGTTGATGTTGTACTCAACTCCCTGGCAGGCGAAGCGTTGTTCAAGAGTCTCAAGCTGGTGAAGCCCTTTGGTCGTTTCCTTGAACTGGGTAAAAGGGACTTCTATAGCAACTCCCCGCTCCGCATGCGCATGTTGCGCAAGAATGTGACCTTCTTCGGAATTGACTTAGATGAATTCATGGCATGCAAGCCGAAGCAGGCCAGACAAATATTCCAGGATCTGATTGAGCTGTTTGAGAGCGGCGATTTCAGGCCGTTGGTGCATAGTGTTTTCAACCGATCCAATGCTGTTAACGCCTTCAAAGCGATGCAGAGGGGGAAACATATAGGCAAGCTCGTGGTCAATTTCGACGAATTGCATAACGGTGTACGGACTCTGCCCAAATATCGTTATAAAGGTAGCGTGGATATGGAAGGGACATACCTCGTCACGGGTGGCCTGAGCGGTCTGGGGCTTGCCACAACCAAGCGCCTTGTTCGAAACGGTGCCAAGAATATCGTTATCATGAGCCGCAGCGGCGCTTCTTCCGATTCGGCCAAAGCCGGGCTTGCGGAACTGGAGGCTGCGGGGGCATCGGTTGCCCTTGCCAATGCCGATGTCGGTGACGAAGCCCAGATGGCAGCCGCACTTTCCCAGGCTTTGGAAACAATGCCGCCCTTGAAGGGAGTCATTCATTCGGCTGCCGTTTTGAATGACTGCATGATTTCAAGCATGACGCCGGAGATGATCTATATAGCTTTGCGTGCAAAGGCTGTAGGGGCTTGGAACCTCCATGCCTTTACGCGAGAGATGGATCTCGACTTTTTCATCATGTATTCCTCCGCAACCACAGTGCTTGGCAATCCTGGCCAATCCAACTATGTGGCCGCCAATATGGCGCTCGAAGCATTGTGTCAGCACCGCAGGGCAAACGGGCTTCCTGCCACGACGTATGGATGGGGTGCTATTTCGGATACAGGCATGCTTACGGATAATCCTGACGTGATGAATATCCTTAAAAAAGTCATGGCTGTGGTTGAATTGAAATCCGACAAGGCTTTGGATTACATGGAGTTTGCGCCCGATGATCAATACTCCACTCTTTTCTACTTCAATCTTGATTGGAATAGGGCGCGAGATCTCAAATATCTGGACACAACGATGTTCAATTGGATCGATGAGTTGTCCGGCAGCAAGGCAGCCAGTACAGTCAGCGCCGACTCCGCAAAAGCGATTCTTGCCATGGAGCGCGACGAGGCGATCAATACGCTTGTGAAAGCTATTGGTATCGAAGTGGCCGCCATGCTTAAAATGCCTTTTGAAAAAATGGACACCAAAGCCTCTATCGTAGAATTGGGATTGGACTCTCTTATGGCGGTGGAATTGGGCCTTTTGATTGAAGAGCGTTATGGCGTCCGAGTTTCCTCTTTCTCCATGAATGTAAACTCGGATTTGGTGGCTCTTTCCGAGCGGATATACGAAGCCTTGTTGTCCGGAGGAGATGAGGATGAGGCTGCAGAGGTTGCTAAAATCATGAAGGAAAAGCATGGAATCGTAGCCAATTCAGATAAGGTTGCCAAGATTATGGATGAAGTTGACGTAGCAGTTTCTGGCGGAGCAAATTGATTATGACTGATAAGAAACAGTTTTCGCGGCTTTCCAGTAAAGCCAAGAATAGCCTCATTGCCCAGATGGCGCAGAGGAAGGGCGGCGATAGTACTTCTCCTGCCCGGACTATTAAATCCGAGGCGTTGGATATTCCGGATTCGTTGTGTGATTTTCGTCAGTTGCCTGGTTACAAGGAATTGATGATTCACCAGACGATCGCCAACCAGGCAGGCATAATGGAACCATACTTCCAATGCCACGATGGCCTTGCCAAAGATTTTACGAAGATTGATGGAGAGGAGTATCTCAATTTTTCGACGTATGACTATCTTGGGCTCAATGGATGTGAGCGGCTGAACAAGGTTGCATGCGATGCCGTGAACAAATATGGAACGTCCGCTTCAGCAAGCCGATTGGTTTCCGGGGAACGTCCGCCCCACAGGAGACTGGAAAAGGGGTTGGCCGAGTTCTATCAGGTGGAAGATGCCCTTGCCTTTGTCAGTGGTCATGCCACTAACATCTGGACTCTTGCTCAGCTGCTCAATCGAAATGACATGGTCGTTTACGACGCCCTCAGTCACAATTCGATCATACATGGCGCCAAGATATCCGGTGCAACCAGGCGCTCTTTCCCGCATAATGACTACGATGCCCTTGAGAAAGAATTGAAGAAGCATCGCGCTGCCCACAAACGGGTGATCATAGTTTCGGAAGGGGTGTTCAGTATGGATGGCGATTTGCCTGACCTGCCACGCCTTGTCGAACTCAAGAAGCGATTCAAATGTTTCCTCATGATTGATGAAGCTCACTCATTGGGCGTTCTCGGAAAGAGTGGTCGTGGTGTCGCCGAACATTTTGGTATTGATTTCAACGATGTCGACATTTGGATGGGGACCCTGAGTAAAAGCTTGTGTGGGTGCGGTGGATATATTGCCGGCCAAAAAGCGTTGATTGATTATCTGAAGTATTCAGCGCCGGGCTTTGTTTATAGCGTGGGCATGTCTCCTGCGTTAGCGGCAACTGCTGCAGAGGCTTTGCAAGTGTTGGTGGAAGAGCCGGAAAGGCCTGCCAGGATTCAGGAGTTAGGGGCGTTTTTCAAGGCTGAAGCCGAGAGACTTGGGCTTGATACCGGTCTTGGTGAAGGCTTTGCCGTCATGCCGATAGTCGTTGGTAATTCTCTGGTGGCAGGACTTTTGTCTACGGCGATGTTTCGGCGAAAAATCAACGTGTTGCCGATTATTTACCCTGCAGTTGAAGACAGTGCTGCCCGCCTTCGTTTCTTCCTGTCTTATTCCCATTCCAAGGAGCAGATTACGGAGGCGTTGGAAGTGGTAGCGGAAGAATTGCCCAAGGTGCGCAACCTTGCCACAACATTTTCAGGTGAGACTGCTTAACACTGTGGAATGAAAATGGATACGCAACGTTCTTTTCTTTTGCTTCAAGGCCCTCAGAGTCGTTTTTTCAAATGGTTGGGTGAAGCTTTGGTAGCTGCAGGGCATAGGGTTGCGAAGGTCAATTTTTGCGGTGGGGATGTTTTCTCCTGGCCATGGTCTCATACTCGGATTTTCAATAAGCCCAAAAGCAAGTGGGCTGCCCATGTACGATCTCTTATCGACGAGCTGGGTGTGACTGATTTGCTGCTTTTCGGTGATCGCAGGCAGTTTCATGCAGAAGCCATATCGGTGGCCCGGGGAGCTGGCGTCCGAGTTTATGTCTTCGAAGAGGGGTATTTGCAGCCAGACTGTATTACTTTTGAAGAGAACGGAGTTAATGCGGCTTCGAGGATTCCGCGAACAGCTGAAGGCATCCGGGAATTGGGTGAAAAGCTGCCTCCTCTTCCGCGTTTGCCAGTGGTCGGCAATTCCCTGAAAAGGCGGGTGCTTGACACGGTGCTGCATCATGTTGGCAATACGGTTCTGTGGTGTGTGTTCCCTTTTTATCGGACGCATCGGCCCTACATCATCGGGCGGGAGTTGATGGGGTGGATTCCCAGATACTATCGTCGTGTTGAACGAGCAACCAAAGCCGTAGCCAAACAAGAGGCTTTGCTGTCTGACGGAACGCCTTTTTTCCTTTATCCGTTGCAACTGGATTCAGATTTCCAGATGCGTTTGAACTCATCTTTCACAGACGTACCGGATGCCATCCGAAACGTCATGGCATCGTTTGCAGCAGGTGCTCCTTCAGAGGCCAAATTGGTTATAAAAAACCATCCGCTGGATAATGGCATGATCCCATATGAAAAGCATATTGAAAGCTGGATCGGGCTGTTGGGGTTGGAGGACAGGGTGGTTTATCTAGATGGTGGGGACGGGAAGCTGCTCATGGATTCGTGTGAAGGGGTTGTCGTCGTCAACAGTACAATGGGGTTGGAGGCCATGATAGCTGGTCGTCCGGTGTATTGTTTGGGCCAGGCTGTGTATGCTATGCCGGGACTTGCCGTAACAACTCAGGATTGTCTGCTAGATGATTTTTGGAAGAGTCCGATTCATGCTGACGAAGGACTTGTTAATACCTTCCTCAAGGTTTTATCCCATGGAGCTTTGGTGAGAGGCAATTTTTATACAGATGAAGGGATTTCGGTTGCAATCGAAGGCGTCATGTCCCGACTTGGTGCAAACCTGAAAGGCTAAAGTGTGGAGGCGAGATTGGATTTTAGACCGGCAGAGCGGGAAAACGCTTCAGTATTGAGCACCATCATTCAGGATACGTCCGGAGGGTTGGTTGACTACATACTCACGGGCATAATTCCTTTTACCAAACCGCATCAAATCCTTCAGTCGCAGGTTATAAGCGAAGATTCTCTTTACAGCTATCGGCACATGCTTGTGTGTGAAGATGAAGGCGAAATCCTGGGGCTACTTTATGCGTACCCCTGGGATGCCCACAAGGCTTCGGGTATGACGAAGAGATATCTTTCCAAAGAGAGGTATGCCGTTGTCGAAGAACTTTTGAATTCAGCTGAAGATAACTCTCTTTTTATCAATACCTTTTGGGTGGCTGAAAAATATCGCGGCACAGGGCTGGCCGATGTTCTTATGGATATTGCTGCTGATTGGGCAGAGATAGAGAAGTTGAGTCGCCTCAGTCTGCATGTCTGGAAAGCCAATGAGCGGGCAGTCAAATTCTATAGGCGCCATGGTTTTTCTCAGACGCGCTCTTTTTCTTTTCCGGATCATAAACTGCTCCACCATAAGACGGAAAAGCTTCAAATGTGCAAGGAGTTGGCATGAGCCCGCGGCATATTCTTATAACCGGTGCCACGGGCGGCGTTGGCCGCGCACTTGCTTTGGAATATGCCAAGCCTGGAGTGGTTTTGAGCTTGACGGGTCGATCACAAGAACAACTTGAGCTTTTGTCTGCCCTGTGCATAGAGGCTGGTGCCGAAGTGCGGGCTACCGTGCTCGACATCCGGGACAGCGAAGCTGTTCGGCAGTGGGTGATTGCAGCGGACGATGACCAACCCGTTGATCTTGTGTTTGCTAATGCAGGAGTTTCCTCGGCTATTCAATCTGATGGCTCTGGTGAACTCTTTGATGATACCATGCGGCTTTTCGAAGTGAATACGATCGGATCTGTGGCGACGGTTCACCCTTTGGCGGACCGGATGCGTGAGCGTGGTCATGGACAGATTGTTCTTATAAGCTCATTGAGCGGCTTGCGCGGCTTTCCAAGTACTCCGGCCTATAGTGCCAGCAAGGCTGCAGTCCGCACATACGGCAAAGGTCTCCGTGGCTGGCTGGTTAAGTACGGAGTCAAGGTCAACGTCGTCACAATGGGGTTTGTGGAGTCGCCCATGAGTGAGCGCTATGTGGGGGCCAAACCCTTTAGCTGCAGCGCTGGCGAGGCTGCCAGGAAGATTCGTAAAGGTATTGAGCGCGATCGTGCTGAAGTTATTTTCCCCTTCATACTCGCAGTGGGTATTTGGAGTCTGGGGTTGTTGATTGAACCTGTGGCAAACTGGGTACTCAATAAATTCTTTGGTTGCAGCGTACTCCCTGACAACGACTCGTCCTTGGGGAACAAATAACTCATGCTGGCTGTCCTTTTCCCATATATAGTCGTTGTGGGCGTATCGCTTTGGCTTAATCGTCTGGACGTCAAGCAGTGCCGAGCTCGCTTCGACCTTATAGTGGACGGCACCCCTCTCATGCTTGTTTCCGTTTTGTACTCGGTTATGGTCGTTTCAACGGGGCGCCCATTGTTTTCCGGTGTGCTTGTTCTCGGTGGGGCGCTGCTGTTGTTTGCCGTTAATCGACTCAAGCTTTCCCAGTTCAAAGAGCCGCTCGTATTTGTCGATTTTGGACTTTTTGCCCAAATGATTCGGCATCCACGCTTTTACTTCCCTTACATATTCCCTCTGCCCGTGGTTGGAACTGTAGCTTTCCTGATTGCAGTAATGGCTCTTCTGTACTGGCTGCAACCTCCACTTACTCCAGAATTTCAGTGGTTGCCACGAATCATGTTTGCCTTCGTGTTGCTCCCGGTCGTCTTTGCTCTGTGCTGTTATTCTGGCGGTGGAAAAGAACTCGTCCACAGAATGCTTGCCAGGAGAAAGCCGACATTTGATCCCAACACCGATTTTGAGAATTTGGGTTTGACCGGTTCTTTACTGGTCCACTCTTTGGCTCACATTCATCGGGAAGGGAAGGATGGCAAGAGTGGCCCCATGCTCTCTGACGGGCCTTCTCCGCACTGTGTATGGAGTGAAGACGCGCTGGCTCCTATCTCTGAACCCAAGCCGCACGTGGTGTTGGTTCAGGCTGAGTCTTTTTTCGATATCCGCCGTATTGATGACACTATCGACAAGTCCATCTTCGCCAATTACGATCGGTTGAGCAAACAAGGACTTTCCGGCCAAATGGAAGTCGCTGCCCACGGGGCGTATACCATGCGCACCGAGTTTTCCGTGCTTACCGGCATTCCCAACAACAAACTTGGGACCGACTGCATGAATCCCTATCTCATGGCAGCACAACGTCCTGTGTGGAGCTTGGCTCACCACTATAAGAGTCAAGGATATCGTTGTATTTGCGTGCATCCGTATGACTTGAAGTTTTTTAGGCGTGATAAAGTAATGCCCAATTTGGGGTTTGACGAACTGCACGGAGAGGGAGTACTCGAAAGAGCAAAGCGATACGGCCCTTATGTCAGTGACGAAGCCGTGGCAGAACACGTGATCTCGCTTTTGGATAACGCCATTGAACCATTGTTCATCTTCGCCATTACGGTGGAGGCGCATGGACCATGGGAGGATGGACGGTTTGATGGGATTTGCGAAGTGCCCGGAAAAGGCAGGCTGGCCGAAGAGGGTGAAGGGCCGTTGTCGATGTACTTGAGACACTTGTCCAGCGCAGATGAAATGTTGGAAATGATGGGTCGGCATCTGAGTAAGCTGACCGTGTGCCGCATTGGTTTTTACGGTGATCATATCGGCTCTATCCCGAACGGCAAATGCGGCAGGGTTGATACTGACTATATAGTTTGGGGCTCAGGTCTTGCAGAGGGATCTCGACAAAAGATAAAGTGTGAAGAGATGGGAGAATTACTTCTGTCGAAAGGGCGAATGTAAAAAAATGTTTAATGACATAAGGATAGCCAATAATTTTTGGGAAGCCTTGCAATTGCAGATTCGGGTGATTTACGCACTCATGCTTCGTGAAACAAAGACGATGTACGGGCGTAGCTCGTTCGGCTATCTTTGGGTCATTGTGCAGACAGCCTTTGGCATTGTCGTTTTTTGGGGGATTCGTGAGGTCATGGGGGCGAAAACGGAAGGTATTCCGATTCCTGTTTTTTTGATTACCGGTTTTACTGCCTGGAATCTGTTTAGCGATTCACTTAATAAGCTTATGGCTGCCGTCAACGCAAACACCGCTTTATTATACTATTCAAAAGTGCGTCATTTTGATTTGTTTCTTTCTAGGGTCCTTCTTTGCGGGGCAACGAATCTTGTTGTGCTTGTCTTGATGTTGACCGCTGCAGATTTTGCAAACATTGATATTAGAGTATCCAATTTGTACCCATTTATTGTCGCTTGGATGCTGCTCATGGCAATTGGATCAGGTTTAGGAATGATGTGCTGCGGGCTCCAGCGTTACTTACCCAGTGTGGGCATTTTGGTTTCTATGATTCTGCGGATTGCATTATTTATCTCTGGTGTTATTTTCCCCTACTCTGCAATTCCAGCAGACTACCAGTTTCTTGCAGAAATGAATCCCATCTTTCATTTGATAGAGTACTCTAGGGAATCGTTTTCTTATTCCTACACTGTCAGTTTTGTGGATCTCCGAATGGTAAGCATGGTTGCCTTGATGTGCCTCCTAGCTGGTTTTTTGGTCGAAACTGGAACGCGAAAGAAAGTGGATCTTGTATGATTGAAGCAATCCGGCTCACCAAGAAGTATAAAACCAAGGGGCAAGACAACGTCGTTATTGATGACGTTTCGTTTTCTTTACCAATGGGGACAAATGTCGGTTTTCTAGGGAGGAACGGTGCTGGTAAGTCGACGTTGCTGCGACTGCTTAGTGGGGTTGAAAAGCCGACACGGGGTGTTGTTAGGAAAGAGGGAACCATTTCATGGCCGATAGGCTTTAGCGGAGGCTTCCAGGGAAGCATGAGCGGGTACGATAATGTCCGCTTTGTGTGTCGCATTTACGGGGCAGTCTTTGAGGATGTGATCGATTTTATTTTGTCCTTCAGTGAGCTTGGGGAATATTTATATATGCCGATTGCCTCTTATTCATCCGGCATGCGGGCGAAATTGGCCTTTGGGTTGAGTATGGCGATCGACTTTAATTATTATCTGATTGATGAAGTCACGGCAGTGGGCGATGCGTCTTTTAAAAAAAAGAGTACGGCAGAGTTTAATAAACGCAAAGAACACTCAACCCTCGTCGTTGTATCGCATAATGCTCAAACCATTAAGAGAATGTGCGACAAGGTTATTGTCTTGGATCAGGGCAAGTTGATTGAGTTTGATTCCGTGGGAGAAGGGATCAAGTATTACAGCGCGCTGTAGTCTCGTAAGGTGGAACCACTATGAAGAAAATACAATTAATTGCCCTTTTGATACTGTTATGCCTGCCAGTATGCTATTATTTGGTTGTCGCCACTGATATGTACGCATCTACGGCGAAATTTTCAGTTCGCAGCAGTGACTTAGGCTCAAGCAGCAGTTTGCTTTCTCTGGTTACAGGGGTGGGGTCTGGAGGAAAAGAAAACGCATACTTGTTGGTTGAGTTCATTGAATCCGAAGCGATGTTGAAGCAGGTCGATGGCAACCTGAACATTCGTGAGCATTATTCCGATATGAGCAGGGATATCGTGTCTCGCTTGATGACGGATGCACCAATGGAAGATTTTTTGGAATACTGGCTTTCCATAGTCCGAGTCAGTTATGACAGCCAGGCGAGCATCGTGACTGTGGAGGCGCGTGCTTATACGCCAGAAATGGCGCAGAGAGTGGCTGAAGCGGTATTGGATGTCAGCGAAGCGTTTCTGAACAGGATGAATGATCGGTTGCAGCGAGATACTTTGCTGCAGGCTCAAAAAGAGCTGGAGAATGCTGAAATTCGTTATGCCAAAGCGCGTCAGGCTCTTAATGCTTTTCGGGTAGTCACCTCCGAGCTGGACCCCAAGGCAACTGCTGCTGCTCGGGTCGGAATAGTCGCAGGCCTCGAAGCTAAGATATCTGCCTTACAGGTTGAGTATGATACCAAAAAGCAGATAATGACAGAAAATAGCCTGCCTGTTCGGATTCTGGAGAAAAACATCTTGGAATTTCAGGATCAATTGCATGAAGAGAAATTGAAGATGACTGGGCAAGCCGGCCCGGAGATATTGAATTTCTTGGAAGAATATGAGACGCTCAGTCTTGAAAATGAGTTTGCTCAAAATTACTATATTTCAGCTCTAAGCTCTTTGGAGACATCTCGGGTACAAAGCGAGAGTCAGACGGTTTATTTGGAGGCATTTCAGCGGCCAGCAGTGCCGGATTGGCCCGTGTATCCAGAAAGGTTCAAAAATGCACTTCTTTCAATCATAGTGGTGGTGGGAATGTACTCGTTGCTGTTGTTTATTTTTGCTGCTGTAAAAGAGCATATTGGTGTGTAGGTATATGAATTATAATCGTTTTATAGTCATAATTTTTGCAATATTAGTCATGGTGACCAATGCGGTGGCTTTTGATGCGACCCGGCAGCTCTATCTGCCCAATTCACAAGAAGTGCAGATTACGCCTCAGCAAGTGAATTCGAGAACTGCCGGGGAAGAGGCCCCAGATGAAAGTGCATCTCCAGCACAGCAGTCGGAAACATTCAGGGGCGTCACGATTCCTCCTTCGCATTCTTATGATCCTTCCCAGCATCGTAGCTTAGGGCAATCTATCAATGTAAACACTTTCCGTCCTGAATCGATGAAAGAAGCAGGCCCACTCGATCAGTTGCCCGTTTTTGGGGCCAACATGTTTAATGGGAACTTTGCAGGCACTTACTACGATGAGCGTAATCCAGCATATGTTATCCAGTATGGTGACAGGATTAGTGTTCGGGTGTGGGGTGCTTTTAACTACGAGCAAGAACTGGTCGTGGACAGGTTGGGCAATATATTTATTCCGAGCGTCGGCCCGGTGAAGGTCATGGGCATTTCCAGCGGGAGCCTGGAAGGCGTTGTCCGTGGCGCTATTAATGGAGTCTACGCAAACCAGTATTATGATGCGTATATTAGCTTGATGACCGTTCATCCCATGTCGGTGTTCGTTTCTGGTAATATTGTTTCTCCAGGACGGTATGCGGGTGGGACAACAGATTCAATTTTGTACTACCTTGATCTTGCTGGGGGCATTGATCCTTTCCGTGGTTCATTTCGTGATATTGATATTGTTCGTAAAGGCCGGGTTGTTGAAAAGCTCGATCTTTACGAGTTTATCATGCAAGGCAGCCTTGGTGTTTCTTCCTTGCAGCGTGGCGATGTCATCGTGGTCAAGGAACGCGGGATAAGTGTGGCTGCAATAGGCCAGGTACGGACGCAGGCATGGTTTGAGTTCACAAGTCAAGTTGTTCGTGGCTCGGAGCTCATGAAGTACGCACTGCCTATGCCCGAGGTCTCACACGTCAGCGTGCGCGGTTATAGAAATGGTTCTCCAATGAATGCCTACCTCGAACTCAGTGAGTTTGAGGAATTAGCTGTGCGGGATAGTGATGTCATTGAATTCGTTTCTGACGCACCCAGTGACACGCTGTCCATATATGCTGAAGGTGAGCTTGAGGGGCAGTCGCATTACTTGGTGAAAAAGGGAACTCGGTTGCATGACTTGCTTAACCACCTGGAAGTGGACGCAAATACTGCTGCATTGGATGCAATCCACCTAAAAAGAGTGACTGTGGCTCAACGGCAAGCCCAGGCCTTAGCGGATTCTCTCTTCCGCCTGGAACAAAATGCGTTGACGTCATCTTCAGATAGTGTGGAAGAGGCTGGTATTCGCGTGAAGGAAGCCGAATTGATTGGTCGCTTTGTTGAGCGGGCAAAAAATGTCGAAATGCAGGGGATTGTGCCTGTCGTTCATGATGGTGAAATTGCGAATATCTATCTGCAGGCCAATGATGTGGTCGTTGTGCCGACGTTGAAAGATACTGTCTTGGTGACAGGCCAGGTTGTTGTTCCTGCAGCAGTAGTTTTTAATGCTGATTTTGAACTAGATGATTACATCGCCCACGCGGGTGGATTTAGTCAGAACGCCGACAAGGGAAATGTACTCGTTGCCAAAGCAAACGGACATACTCTGAGTGCTGAAGGGCAAGAACTGCAGCCAGGGGACACCATCATGGTGCTTCCTGTCTATGAAACCAAGAGCATTCAGTTGGCAAAAGATCTGACACAGATTTTCTTTCAGCTTGCCGTTGGCACCAGAGCCATCCTTCAACCAATATTCTAGCTGAGTTTCTTGTGCCGTCAGAGAGTAATTCACATTGGACAGCGCCCAATGCTTACTTTCGCTGGTGCAAATAGATCTGCGTTTTGGAGTTATGCGTCAATCAGAGTATGGAGACTGCTGCATGGCATTTGTATTAAGGCTTGAGCGATGATCGGCTGTTTTTCGCGCGGTATGCGTGACATCCCCTTTCTTGATGTCTTTTTGGATGACCAGATAGATTTCTCCCCCAACGGTGGTAAAGCTCTCAATGCTATTGTGGGGTGGGGGCATAAACAAACTGCCCGGAAAGCACGCCAGAAGGCTGCTGAGTGGAATCTTCCCTATTTGGCTGTGGAGGACGGCTTTCTGCGATCCGTGGGTTTGGGGGTGCATGGGTGTCCACCTTTATCGGTCGTCGTAGATGATGTAGGAATATATTATGATGCGACTCAGCCCTCCCGCCTCGAAAACATCCTAATCGAGGGGCTAGCAAGCAATGAAGTTGCTTTGGCCAAAGAGGCCATGGCGGCAATCCGTCACACCCGCTTGAGCAAGTATAATCATGCACCAGAGCTGCCCGAAGGGTGTATCCCGGACAACGGAAAAGAAAAGGTGCTCCTTGTTGACCAGACGCGGTTTGACGCCTCCGTTGAACTGGGATTGGCTGACGAATCGTCCTTTGTCGAAATGATGCGAGTCGCACGCGAGTCTCATCCAGATGCTGAGTTGTATGTCAAGATTCATCCTGACGTCAGTTCAGGAAAGAAACGTGGCTACCTGACGGAAATGGATCTTGCCGGAACTGAGGTAGTCGACTTTGACGTGAATCCGCTGTCCTTGGTTGAAAAGATGGACCACGTTTACGCCGTTACGTCTCAGCTTGGCTTTGAAGCGTTGGTCATGGGCTGCAACGTGTACTGTTTTGGGATGCCTTTTTATGCGGGATGGGGGGTGACGAACGACAGGTTGCACCTTGAAAGGCGTGATGTCTCCCGTACTCTGGAAGAGATATTTGCAGGAGCCTATGTCCGGTACGCCCGTTACATAGACCCATATTTTGGTGAGTGTTGCGATGTGATGCGGGCGATTGATATTCTTGGTGATCAAAAGCGGCATGAGGAGCGCAATCACGGTGACCTTGTATGTGCAGGGTTCTCTTGGTGGCGCAAAGGGTTTGCAAAGCATTTTTTCAAGTCGACCAGCGGCAACGTTCTTTTCCGTAGGGGGGGAGATGGTGCAGCTCGTTTGGCCGAAAAAGTTGGAGGAAAGGTCGTTTTCTGGTCGGCCAAGACCCCGGCAGGAACCATAGAGTCTTGTCAGGAGCGATCTGTGCCGGCAGTCGGAGTAGAGGACGGGTTTTTGAGATCGTCAGGACTTGGTTCTGACTTTTTTTGGCCATACTCCATTTGTATGGACTCGCAGGGCGCCTACTACGATCCCTCTGAGCCGAGTGATCTTGAGACAATCCTTCGAGAGACAGACTTTGATGAAAGGATACTTGTTAGGGCTCGGGCTTTGGTAGAGCGCATCGTGGGCAGCGGGGTGACCAAGTATAACGTTGGCGGCGACAAACCCCTTGCTCCCTTTGAGTCGAACGGGAAGCGTGTAGTTTTGGTCGTGGGGCAGGTTGAGGACGACAAGTCAGTACAGCTTGGTGGTCAAGGCATACATTCTGACAGGGAGCTTTTAGCTGCAGTGCGCAAAAATCGCCCTGAGGCTTACATCGTTTATAAGCCTCACCCTGATGTGACAAGCGGCAACCGCAGTGGGGGAGCTTTTTCTGAGCAGGATTCAGGATTATATGACCATATGGAGTCCTCAGTTTCATTGTCAGCTCTATTCTCTGTCATTGATGAACTGCACACTTTGACATCACTTTCTGGCTTTGAGGCTCTGCTCCGGGGGGTCCCTGTTGTTACCTATGGTGGGCCCTTTTATGCTGGTTGGGGGTTAACTAAAGATAGGCTTGCTTTTTCACGAAGGAACAGGCAGTTAGATATCTTTAAACTGGTTGCAGGGGTGCTGATCATGTACCCAAGTTATTATGATTGGCAAACAGAGCTGTTTTGTGGGCCCGAAGTCGTGTTAGACAGGCTTGCTCGAAGGTTGGAACCCAAGCAAGGGGCCTTCCGCAGACGAGTGTGTAAGGCCGTGGACCAGGCAGTCAGATATATACATAGGTGAAGGTGAAATGATGCGATACCTGTTGTTCGTAATGATGCTTTTTGTCCTCGCAGGCTGTTCCGCAGTTTCCAAAGAGGCGGTAGTTCCTACAGAGGTTCCAGAGCAACCCTCCATGACCCCATTGGAGTCCTTTGTGGGTACCTCAAGCGTGGGGGCCAGAACTGCCATCATGAATACCAAGTACGGAAACATTCGAGTGTCCATCAAAAAAGAGTACCAGGCTGCTTCAGGCAAGCGCTGTCGGTTGGCTGACATTATATTGCAGAATGAATGTGACTTTGAGCTGGTTTTTTGTCTGGAAAAGATTGGAGTGTGGGGAGAGGTGCCCTCTCTTTCAAGTAATTGTTTTTAATGACGCCTGGTGGCATTTGTACCGTTGGAAAAGAAGGATAAGATGCATTTGACTTCATATAAGCACATGAGTCGGCTCGTGGAAAAGTACATTAAAGACCGCCCTGCCGGTAAAGTTTTGGATGTTGGCGCGCAGGTAGTTGATGGTCAGAAATTGTCATACCGCGACTTTTTTGAAGACCTTGGTTGGGAGTATGTTGGGTTTGATGTCGTTGAGGGTAAAAATGTCGATGTGGTCTCAGCTGACCCAACAGATATCCCACTCTCTGATGATAGTTTTGATTTGATAATTTCTGGGCAGGCGTTTGAGCATATCAAGTTCTTTTGGTTGACTTTTGAAGAAATGGCTCGAGTGCTTAAGCCGGAAGGTTTGTGCTTTCTCATTGCTCCGTCACGCGGCCCAGAACATAAGTATCCCTTGGATTGTTGGAGATTCTATCCAGACGGTTATCAGGCTCTCGGTGAGTGGGCAAAGCTCGAACTCCTTGAAGTGTCTACCGATTGGGAGCTCGATTCTGAAATAGATGGGGCCGAGTGGGGTGATACTGTAGGCGTTTTTGAAAAGCCATATCAAGTGCATTCCCCCAAGGATAAGGAAAATCATCTTTCCTCTCTCCGTGAAAAAGGACTCATTCCTGTTGCTGCTGAACAGACCATGAGTCGGGCGGTTCTCAGCTTTCTTGCTGCGGACGACCCAACCTACTCAGCATGGTCTGGACATTGCCTTTTTGCCCATTGGATAACTCATGCGCTTAGCCCTTCGGTGCTTGTCGAGTTGGGAACCCACTGGGGGACTTCATACTTCTCTTTTTGCGCTGCTGTTAAAGATGGAAATTTGTCTTGTGAATGCCACGCTGTGGATCATTGGGGGGGGGATTCACATGCAGGGTTGTACGGGGAGCATGTCTTCGACCATGTGCAAAGTGCCAATGCTGAGTTCAATGAGTTCTCCTCCCTTCACAGGATGAGTTTTGACTCGGCATTGGATCAGTTCGAGGATGGCAGTATCGACCTGCTGCACATAGACGGGTGTCATAAGTATGATTCAGTGAGAAAGGACTTTTATACATGGCTGACCAAAATGTCTTCGAAGGGGATTGTTCTTTTTCACGACATAAGCGAAACTCAAGAGGGGTTTGGCGTCAAGCGTTTTTGGGAAGAGCTCTGCACGGAGTATAAACACTTTTCGTTCACGCACAGTTCCGGTTTGGGGGTTCTGGCTGCTGGAAATATCGTTGAAGAATTGCAACCGCTGTTTGAGCATTCAGATCAATCGGACGAAGCCCAAGTTGTGCGTGATTACTTCTTGGGTGTTTCCGGAGAATTGTGTCAGCCGAGTGTCCCAGCTATGGCTCAGTTATATTTGGATACCGGGCATGGGTTTACCTCGCGGGAAGTATTTACTACTCCAATAATATCAGGAGTTGCTGAATATCAGTTTGATTCACTAAGTGTTGGCCAACTACGTTTTGACCCATGCGATTGTCCTTGTGTTGTTACTTTAAAAGAGGTGGCAGTCCGTGGGGTTGATGGCATCTGTCAGCCAGTTATTCCAGTCTCAAGCAACGCCTGTTTCGTTGAGGGGAATACATATTATTTTAGCACGTTTGATCCACAAATTATCTTTGATATTCGCTATACTGTTTCTGGTGTTAAAGTGCTGTGTGACGTTCAGATCGTCAGCACGAGGGGTGTACAAATACTAATTGGAGTTTTGGCAGGCCAAGCAAAGCGAAAAAAGGCAGAGTCAGAGCAGGCCAAGGCAGAGTCAGAGCAGGCCAAGGCAGAGTCAGAGCAGGCCAAGGCAGAGTCAGAGCAGGCCAAGGCAGAGTCAGAGCAGGCCAAGGCAGAGTTAGAGCAGGCCAAGGCAGAGTTAGAGCAGGCCAAGGCAGAGTCAGAGCAGGCCAAGGCAGAGTTAGAGCAGGCCAAGGCAGAGTTAGAGCAGGCCAAGGCAGAGTCAGAGCAGGCCAAGGCAGAGTCAGAGCAGGCTAAGGCAGAGGCTGATTTGGGAATGTATGCCATCTGGCAGCAGGCTTGTGCAAAGATATGTAAAATGAAGTCATACCCATGGCGTAAGCATGCTCGTTTGATTAAAAAGAGTGGCCTGTTTGATCGTGAATATTATCTGCAGAACAACAGTGATGTTCGTTCTTCTAAGCAAGATCCTCTGCATCATTTTGTGAAAAATGGTTGGTATGAAGGCCGTCGTCCTAACGCCAACTTTGATTCTGAGTCATTGCTGTCCGGTTAAGAACCGTTGGTATCCCAGGATTTCGGCATGAGCATTCACTTCCTAGGCGAAGGTTATTTGATGGACATGTTTGACAGCCCTTCAAAAAGAAAAATGTCCGAATTCTCCTCTTTTTGTGATATGCAGAGGATGTCTAACTCACTGCACAAAAAGGAGATTTCGGACATGGCTCATGCTAACACAATCTTTCATCAAGTGCTATCCCTGATCCCTCGGACTGAATTCGAAGCCCTGGCCAAAAAGTACAGTACCGGCAGGGCGTTCCGGAGTTTTTCCCGGTGGAACCAGTTCGCATGCCTGCTCTTCATCCACCTTGCAGGTCGCCAAAGCATGCGTGACGGCATCCGCAGCCTGGGTGCCAACATCAGGCAAATGTATCATCTGGGGCTGCGCAGCGTGGCACGCTCGACCTTTGCCGATGCCAACTCCAAGCGGCCAGCGGAGTTCTTTCAGGCGATTTTCGGCAAGCTCTACCAGCGTTGCTCGTCCGTGGCTCCTGGGCATAAGTTCCGCTTCAAAGCCAAACTCTACAGCTTCGATTCCTCGGTCATCAAGCTCTGCCTGTCCGCCTTTCCATGGGCATCCTATCGGGCTAAAAGGGGTGGCCTCAAAATCCATACAGTCCTCGATCACGACGGATACCTGCCTGCCTTTGTCCGTGTCACCAATGCCCGACTTCATGACTCCAAGATGGTCAAGATGCTCAGGCTCCCCAAGGGGTCCATCGCCGTCTTCGACAAAGCATACATCAACTATTCCTGGTTTCGGACCCTCAGCGCCTCGGGGCTGTTCTTCGTCACCAGGCTCAAGACCAACGCCGTGTACAAAGTTCTCAAAAGAAACCCGGTTCGGAAAAGCACTGGCGTCACTTCCGACCATGTGATTGTCGTCTTCAGCCAAGACAAGGAACTGCACCTTCGGCGGGTTGGCTACAGGGATCCAGAAACCGGCAAGTTCTACGAATTCCTGACCAATCACTTAAACCTCTCGGCCAAGACCATCGCCGACATCTACAAGGAACGCTGGCAGATCGAGACATTCTTCCGGCTCATCAAGCAAAATCTTCGCCTCAAATCCTTTGTCGGCACCTCGGAGAACGCCGTTCTAAGCCAGATCTACGTGGCCATGATCGCCTATCTCATGCTGGCTTGGCTTAAGTTCAAGTCCAGCGTTGCCTTCAGCCTCCAGGAGATGTTCCAGTTGCTCCAGGTCAACCTCTTCGATCGGCGAGAAATGGAGGACATCTTCAAACCACCCGACGCCTTCCATGACAACATCAACAACGATTACAGGCTACTGAGCTATGTCGCTTAACCGGACAACACTGATTCTGAGTATTATCTTAATGAAAATGATGATGTTCGAAGGGCGTTCATAAACCCTTTGGTGCATTATATTGAATCTGGTCAACAGGAAGGCAGACAACCTCTGTGCTATGGGGTGCAAGGAGCAAAGAAGTGCACTCTCAGTAGTGAGACTGGGTATCAAGGGAAACATCCGTATATGGGCGGTGAGGTTTCTAAGAAGCTAATAGCCTTCTATCTGCCGCAGTTTCATCCGATTCCAGAGAATGACGAGTGGTGGGGGGAAGGCTTCACCGAATGGACTAACGTGACAAAGGCCAAGCCTCTTTTTGATGGTCACAATCAACCCGCTCGGCCTGGTGCATTAGGGTTCTATGACCTAAGGGCTATCGACACACTGCAAAAGCAGAGTACACTTGCAAAAGAGTTTGGAGTTTACGGATTTTGTTTTCACCATTACTACTTTGATGGCAAACGCTTGCTTGAGAAGCCGGTTGATGGATTGTTGGCACATCCAGAGATAGACCTCCCCTTCATGTTGTGCTGGGCCAATGAAAACTGGACCAGAAGATGGGACGGTTTGGAAAATGACATTCTAATTGCTCAAAACCATACTCCCGAAGATGACATCGCCTTTTTGGAGGACCTTAGTCGTTATCTGGAAGATTCAAGGTATATTCGAGTAGATGGAAAACCTGTTTTCATTGTTTATAAGGTTTCTCAGCTGCCAGATGCCAAGGCCACTGTCACTCGCTGGAGAGAGCACTGGCAGAAAACCCGAAATGAGGGGCTTTATATCGTTATGGCCCAAACTTTTGGTGAACTGGATCCCTCTAAATATGGATTTGATGCAGCTGTTGAGTTCCCGCCTCACGTGGCGGCTAAAGCCTCCAAGGTTGAAGATGGAGTGCCCGGTTTAGTCGAGGACTTCCAAGGAAATATATACGACTATTCTACAATCCTTGAGCAAAATCCAAATGCCGAGGAAGATTATACACTGTTCAAGACTGTATTTCCGTCTTGGGACAATACCGCACGCAGAGGAAAGACTGCTCATTTATTCTATGGCAGCACTCCAAAATTATACGGCCAGTGGCTGCGATCAGCTTTGAAGTATTCTTCAACCGATACACCTGACGATGCGTCCTTTTGTTTTGTGAATGCCTGGAACGAATGGGCGGAGGGCGCTTACCTGGAGCCGGATGAGACCCATGGTTATGCCTATTTGAATGCGACAGCTCGCGAGTTGGAATTGGTATCTGCTAAGAGTGGGCAGTTACGAATAGCTGTGTTGATCCATTGTTATTATCTGGATCTTTTGGGAGACCTTCTTGCTTCAGCCAAGCGGATCGAGGCCCCGTTTGATGTGTTGCTTTCTGTGCCGCAGGGTGAAGGCTCAGAAGCGAAACAACGGCTAGCAGAATGCGGCATTGAATCGTTCGTAGTTAAAGAAGTCGAGAATGTTGGTTTTGATATCGCACCAATGTTCTGCGAATTTCAGTCTGAGATTCTGGGATACGATCTGGTTTGCAAAATCCACTCTAAGAAAAGTCTCCATGACCCTGAGCTAGAGCCTTGGGGAAGAGATCTGTTGGAACAAATGTTCTATGACACTGAGTCGGTCATAAGCAGTTTTGCTGCCAAGTCAAACCTTGGTATTGTTTATCCTTCGCTTTTTGCTCCGGTTAAACGCAATATTGAAATGCATGGGTTGAGACTTGGTGAAGGAGAGGACCTGTTAGCCGAGTTGGGTGTGAGCGAGATACAAGAAGAAGGTTACACATTCCCTGCCGGTAGCCATTTCTGGTTTAGACCGTCAGCCTTGAAAGAACTGTTTAACAAGAGATATTCACTGGGCGCGTTTACTCCAACGGTGAACGCACTCCTTGATTCCCAAGGAAATGCGGTTGATTTGACTCTTGCCCATGCGCTCGAAAGAATTTTTTGTTATGTCTCCAGACTTTCCGGATTTACGACAATGTCGTCCAAAGACGGTGTACTCTCTGATGATGGTTTTTCGGTTTCTCCATTGGAAAGGTCGCATCAATTATTATGCCCTGTCTGTGAAGAAAAAGCGGAGTTTTACGCAGCGCATGAATGGTTGCGGGACCATTATAAGTGCTTAAAATGCAATTCGCTTCCGAGGGATAGAGCTCTGTTTAAAGCTTTGCATGACTATATTCCGCACTGGAAATCCATAAAAGTTCTCGAGTTTGCTCCGTGCAATGACTATTTTTCCAGTAAAGTGGAGAAGTACACGGGGACGCACTATTTCCCTGACAGTGAGCTTGGAAGCACCGTAGGCGAGTTTGTGAATCAGGATGCTCATAATTTGACATTTGATGACGAATCGTTCGATCTCATAGTCCATGAAGATATAATGGAGCACTTGTTTGGTCCTGAAAAAGCTCTTCAGGAAATGTTAAGAGTGGTTTCTCCCGGTGGAAGCATTCTCTTCACATTGCCCATCAGCAAAATGGAAAAGTCAGTGCAGCGAGCTGCTATGAAGGATGACGGAACTGTCGAGTATATTCATGAAAAGCAGTACCATGGCAATCCAATCTCCGAAGAAGGCTCTCTTGTTGTATGGGACTATGGGCAAGATGTGAAAGATATGATTGTTCAGTGGTGTTCCGGATTCAATGTTGACATTGAGTTTTTGGACGAAGTTGATCAGGAAAAGGGTGTTGAGGGTGAGTATCTTGATGTTGTCAGGATTTCCAAGATGCCAAGCGCAGAAGGTAGAAACGCAGTTTATGAGGCGTTTAATGGCATTTCCGATGCCAAGTGGCTGGATGTTCTCAACCAATCCGTCACAAATCAGTATGTGGATGGGGTTCGATTGCCTGGATTCCCTCCGAATGAGTTGTCTCAATCAATTATGGGGTCGCATGGTACGCATGCTCTTCTTGAGGGCTTTCATTTCTATTCATTGAAGAAGAAATACATCGCCAAGCATTTAGGTGACGTGTCCAACTGTCGGATTCTTGATTTTGGTTGCGGCTGGGCGAGAAATTATCGTTTCTTCCTGAAAGATGTCCCCGCAGAATCCATTACCGGGATCGACTGTGACGAAGAGTTTATATGCGTTTGCAAATCCCTCTTTCCAGAGGGCGACTTCAGGCTTTCGCCAATCAGTCCTCCAGTTGAAATCGAAGATGACTCATTTGATGTTGTCTATGCATACTCCGTTTTCTCCCACCTGTCGGAATGGGTTGCAACGGAGTGGGTCGAAGAGTTTCATCGGTTACTCAAGCCCGGTGGTTTGTTGCTGTTCACGAGTCATTCCTATGACTTTTTCGACTATTGTGCATCGTTGAGAGCAGACCCTGCTTTGTCTACAGGCGTTTGGCAACAAGCTCTGGCCCAAAAGGCCTTTCTTGATACTGAGAAGTGCAAAAAGCAGTATCAGGATGGTGAATTCTTGTATGCTGCGACTGGGGGTGGTGCGGTGAGGACTGAAGATGTTTATGGAGAAACTGTGCTTTCTCCCAAGTATGTTGAATCTAAATGGGCAAACTGGTTTGAAATACTTGACTTTGTAGACGACAAGCGTCAATTGCCCCAGGCTTTTTTTGCATTGCAAAATAAAAAATAATACGTTCGTTTGGTGGAGATAGACAATCCACAAAATCAATTTGTGCGTAAGTAGAGACTTTGACAACAGTCTTATCGCTATACACTATAATATAATTGGTCAAATATGAAGCCAACTCTGTATGTTCATACTGGTACACCCAAGACGGGTACGACAACGATACAAAATGTATTAGCTGATAATTGCTCACAGTTGTTGATGCAAGGGGTTTTGTATCCGATAGCTGGGCGAGAGGGGCTAAAACAACACCATCGCCTTTTTTCGGCTCTGCGTGTCCCACCCCACCCTCTTTTCTCTCATAAAAAAAGTTTTGATGAGTACCTCTTAGATCTACAGTCTGAGATCGAATCAAGCTCGCCGAATAAAGTTGTCATTTCTTCTGAAATGTTTTGGGACTACATGGTGCACAAGCATTTTGATGAGCATTACCCTGAGCTTTTTGATTTGTTTTCCGAAGTCATTCTAGTTACTTATGTGCGGAGGCCAGACAACTACTGTCAGTCATATAATAACACTATGATCATTGTAACAGAACAAGCCCATTATCGTGCCGTTTATCCAGATGTTTACGGGCATTTGAAAAGCTTGGACCGATTTCAGCATATCGTCCGTCCTTTTGAGAGAGGGCAGTTAGACGAAGGAGATGCAGTGACGGATATAGCCAATGTGGTCGGCATTAACCTTGAGGGGTTTGTTCTCCCCAAAGATAGACTTAACTCAAGTACTTACTTGGATAATCTTGAAATGTGCAGACTGTTGAATTCGGTTAAACCGTTGCCTTCATTCATTCAAAAAGCGAAAGGCAGGATTCTTACGCTACCGGGTAAAGGAAAAGTCTCCGAAATGTTCTCTCCGGAAGAGCGCCTAGAAATAATTGAACGCAATAAAGAGCAAACAGAAAAGATAGCACGTGAATTTTTGAATCGTGAAGATGGACGCTTGTTTTATGATCCTTTGCCATCCCAAGACCAAGATTATTGTGAACCTAAACTTTCTATTGAAAAAGTAGTTCAAGGGCTAGGAAGTATCTTGGCGCTACAACAAGGGGAAATGGAGGCACAAAGAGCATCTGTAGAAAAAATGAAGCAGCATGTCGATCTTTTACTAAAGTCAACAACTCAACGCCATCTGCCCTTTTGGATGAGGCTTTTATCATTTTACTATACCGTATTACGACTATCTAAGATTGGCAAAATTGAAGACTACAGTTCTCACATAGAGGCTCTTACGCAGGATAAACGGGCGATAAATGTGACTTCCAAACAGTGTGGCGCTTACTTTACGGTGCCTGATGAGGTCATTGCAAAAGAAGATGCACAATATCTGCTTAGAGTTGTAATTAATGCACCACAAGATACCACCTTTCAATTGTCTACTTATGAGAGCTTAAGACAATCGTCTTCAGAAAATAAATTTCAGGCTCTGTTAGCGAAAGGGTGGAATGATTGCTTACTAGATATAGGCAAGATGGCTGGAAAGGTTAGACTTAGAATTTACCCCGGTTTAGAAGTCGGCAACTATGAAATAAGCCGATTCGATCTTTTTGAACTTAGAGATAAAGTATGAGTAGTACCGAGACTAGAACACTATACTTGCATATTGGACTCCCCAAAACAGGTAGCACCGCTCTGCAGTGCTTTTTTAAAGAGAATGTCGAACAACTTCGTCAAGTAGGCCTGTCTTATCCGACATCTTCTATTCGGAAGAGTGGGCTGTTCGACTCTCATGCCGGCAATGGTTTTGCTCTATCTCCGTTGCATCCAACTTACTCAAAACGAGAGCACGATAACCTTTTAAATGAGATCGTTGCACAACCTACGCCCAATGTGTTGATCTCATCAGAGTACCTTTCTCAGTTGACGGGGGAAGATATCAAGGAACTTCGAAGCAAGCTTACCCAATTTAAGTTCAAAATTATTGCCTATCTCCGAAGAGCTGATTCTTATACTGAATCATGCTTTCAGCAACTTGTGAAAAATCATGGTGCGAATGCAAAGAGCAAGGTGGTAACTACTGCTGCACGTAAAAGCGTTGAAGAGTTGGTTGCCCTCCTTTCTCATTTCGAGGAAGAGAATGTTATAATTAGGCCTTACGAACGCCAGCAATTCGTTGATGGAACAATTTTTTCTGATTTTATGGATGCGGTAGGATTAGAGTTGACCGATGAATATCATGTGCCTAACAAGATTATCAATCCGGGTTTTGATAGGGATTATCTCGAATTGAGGATGATGTTGAACTCTGCTGGAATACCCAAAGGCAGGATTCAAAACGTCTTTACCAATAGTTTGTGGTCGATGTCGCATACCATGTCGACACAAACTGTTTTTAAAAAGTCAACCATCTTCCCTCCGGAAATGCGGAAGAAAGTCGTAGAAGACTGTGAGGAGTTATATCAATTCATTGCTCGAGATTATATGGGTAGAAAAGATGGTAGAATATTTCTAGACCCACTTCCGAGTCCTGATGACGCCTGGGAAGCGTACGATGGGCCGCCATTAGAGAAGGTAGTGTTGGGGTTTGGGGCTATTTGTTCGAATCTCCAAAGCCAGATTGATCAACAGAAGGCCACTATAGATTTGTTAAGTAGGCGTATTCAAAAAGTCAGTTCAGTACGGACGAGACATGTGCCGTCTTTTCTGGTTCGGAACTTTCCAGAGAGGTTCTCTGTTGTTAATATGACATCTTTAGGCAAGGTTGCTGGCGTTAACCAAGATGTCAAAAGTGTAGTTCAAAGCGAAAGGTATATCGAGATCGAATCGGTTGGGAGTATGGCCAGTCTTTCGGTGAAGGCCCCGATGCCTTTTAAAGCAGGTCGGACATATTTTGTACAAATCACGATTCAGACACCAGAATCAACAAGCTTGAGAGTGCTTTGGCGACCGGCCGGTGTGAGTTTTTCCCATGAAGCAAGCGTCTCTTCGCCTTTGGAGGAAGGAGACAACACTGTTTGGCTTTGCATTGGTCCCCAATGCCCTGGTAGCTTTTTGCGAGTTGATCCAGGTAATGTAGCTGGGCGGTATATTATTTCAAAATTTAATGTCGTGGTGTGCGCTTTCCCCCGAAATTCGGACCACCGGTTAAAGTGGAATCTGCGTCCTTAAACCGATAAGGAAGGACGTATGACAAAGAGCAACAAAAGACGGAAGCATTCGGATAAGTTCAAGGCCAAGGTCGCGCTGGAAGCTATCCGTGGCGTGAAAACGTTGGCGCAGTTGGCTGCGGAGTACAAAGTGCATCCCAACCAGATATCCACCTGGAAAAGGCAGCTCCTTGAAAATGCCGAAGGAATCTTTTCCGGTGGCAAGAAAGCCAAGAGCCAGGAGGAGGTCACCGCACCTTTGTTCGAGGAGATCGGTCGGCTCAAGATGGATATCAAGTGGCTTGAAAAAAAGTTGTAAGCCTGCCGCTTGAGGTACGCCGCCAGTGGATCAAACCGGATCGGGAGTATTCCATCCGGCGGCAATGCAAGTTGGCAGGCATTTCCCGCTCGGGGTTTTACTACAAACCTGCAGCCGAGTCCGATGAGAACTTGGCCTTGATGCGTCTCATCGACGAGCAGTATCTGCGTCAGCCGGATTACGGCTCGCCGCGCATGACGGATTGGCTGAAGACACAAGGCCATCAGATCAACCACAAGCGAGTTGAGCGACTGATGCAGCTGATGGGCTTGCAAGCGATTACTCCAGGGCCGCATACGAGTGTCCCCAACCCGGAGCATCCCGTGTTTCCTTATCTGCTGAAAGGAGTTGCCATTGAGCGAAAGAATCAAGTCTGGAGTGCTGACATCACCTACATCCCCATGCAGCGCGGCTTTCTGTATCTGGTGGCAGTGATTGACTGGTGGAGCCGATTCGTATTGGCTTGGGAACTGTCAAATTCCATGGACAGTTCGTTTTGCGTGGACGCACTGAGCAAGGCATTGCGCATCTCCACGCCAGAGATGTTCAATACGGACCAGGGAGCGCAATTCACGAGCCGTGAATTTACCGGCGTTTTGCAGAGCAAGGGCATTGCAATCAGCATGGACGGCAAAGGCCGTGCAATCGACAACGTATTTATCGAGCGGTTGTGGTGGACGGTGAAATACGAGGATGTTTACCCCAAGGCGTATTCTGATGGAATCGAGCTATACCATGGGCTTACGCGCTATTTTCGGTATTACAACGAAGAGCGCGGACATTCGTCGTTGGACAAAAGAACTCCCGCTGCCGTATACAGAGGCAACCTGAATGTTCATTGACTTGGCTCGCAGCCGTTGCTCCGCTCCGCCCTCGGCCCTTCGGGCCGCCCCTGCGGGGACGGGCTACGCTCCACAACGGCTGCGGCGAACCGCCTCCACGGAGGCACAAACTCGGACGCAGGACTCCACCTTAAAATGGCCGATCAGTGGTCCAAAGGATGGGGGGAGGCGCAAACCACTAATTCTGTCGTTCGCGCGATACTTGCTATGTAATCGTAAAAACGTACTGAGGGCGACGGTCGTCGTTTATCTGGGAATGATATTGAGGTGAATGTTAGCCTATGCCCTGGGCCTTTACTCAGCTTTCTTGCTTTAGTGAGAGGACAACTGGAATGGAGAATAGTACCAAATCATGACTAAAGATAAAGCCGCAAGCACAGAAGAACTGACTGACAAGAAACGTCCATTTTGGAAGAGACCAGCATTGTTTGTGTCGGTGCTCTTTTGGTTATTTGTCTGGTTTAATTATTATGAGGAAATTTTACTTCTTGCACCAATCACGTTTCCGACATTTTTCGCCTTATTGTTTTTCTCGGTGTTAACTTTGCGTAGCGCCAAGTATAAACTTATCGGCATTTTCTTTTGGTCTGCACCATTGACCCTTCTGCTAATCATGACGTTTTCTCAACTGGTATCATTCGTGATTCCGGCATCGTTTACATATTACCTTGGCATAGATGTAATGACTCCAAGAGGGCTCAAAACATGTCAAAGTTAAGGTAGATGATGATTATTTAATTGATGGTGGATTCCCGAAGTTTACCGGTAATGGGCGCAAAGTTAAAGGCGAAGCTGTATACTGTGATTTGGGCGATAACAACAACATCGTTGTTACACTTGTGTTCCCGACTAGAGATAATACTCATCAACTTAGAGAGCTGGTCAGCTCAGCCTACAAAGACCTCGACGTGGAGGACCGGAATGCATATCCGCCAACTGATGTGCGAATGGAATTGAAGGCTGAAAACATCCCTGTCCTTGTTTCCTTTAGTGATCCCAGTGAGCCAGAATCTATGGAGCGAGTTCTCCCATTGAAGTTCACAGAGTTTTTTGGGCCGGGCTATTCTTTACGAAGTATTTGGGTGAAAAAAAACAAGCAATGAGTATGTGGGTGGAGAGATTATTTCCAAACTTCCATAGATAAGAGAAGCTGATGAGAGTGGAGCTTACAAGCATTATGAGCCATTAAGAAGGCTTGGCCTAACTTCAGCCTATAAACCCTTTGAAAGAAGGCGGTAAACAAAGATAGCTGTAAAAAATGATGAAGATTGTTAGCTTTTGCAACAACCATCAGGTGGTATTCGCTCGTCAAATAATTACGAGCATGTTGACGCGTTTTGTCCTTGAGTCTTGGGATGAGACAAGAGAAAAGGGCCAGTTGGATTAGTTCTCTTGTTTCGGTCGTATTCAGACCTGATAGATGTGAATCGCTGATTAGGAGACATTAGAGATCTGGAGTCGATTCGTGACAGAAGGGAGGGCTTGATTGAGCTACTGTGGTGTTTGTCTGTGTAGGACCATCGTCGCTTGCATCGATTCACTTTATCAAGGCTTGAATATCCGACACGGACATTGATGACAGGTTGCTCATGAAAAAGTCCTTGTTGCTCTTGATCTTTTCGTCGCTCCAGTCCCACCAGCACAGTTCAAGTAAGAAATGCACCATGTCGTCATTGTAGCGTTGTTTGATCGCTTTGCAGGGGATGCCTGCGGCTATGCTGTATGGCGCCAGGTCTCGGGTCACAATTGAGCCTGCTCCGATACAGCAGCCATGACCAATGGTCACGCCACTCATGATCTTTACATCGTCACCTATCCAGACATCGCTCCCAATATGCACGTCCCCCTTGGTTCGCTCCCGGGTGCCTTCTCCTAGGGCTCCTGGATGCGGGGATTCAAAGTAGTGCCGATAAAGCGAGCCCTGTACAGCGGGGTAGTTGTAGTCATGATTGAGTGTCAGAATCTTGAGATTCTTACCGATTGCTCCAAACGATCCGATATGAACTTCGGCTTCCGCACTTGAAACGATGGAGATGGGCTCATTGTAAAGCGTGTTGCGCCCGACATGAAGGTATTCTGTTCCGCAAAGTTTAATAGCCATAGTAATGCTTCCAGTGACTTCTCAGGTCTAATATGCAGATACGCGGCGCGATTTACGCCTTGTCCATTTCAATCACATTGACTGCATTGGCAAGCAAACCGCTTTCACAGTCATCAATGGTTACATAATCGGTGAAATGCGTACGGTGATCTGCCTTGATGCCATAACCAGCCAGCAGATATGATTGCACATAGGTTGTCTGGATCTTCTGACGAAAGCCTATGTAGCAACTCGTGAGCGGCGACATTACATCGTCTTTGATCTCGACACACCACTGCGGCGGTCGGTCGGGAGTGCGCAGGGAAGTGCAAAACGAACGATCCGAACGACATACCACATCGATGAGATCATTGATGGTCCTGCTCTTTAATCTGCCAGCATATCCATTAAGATACACGGTCGGCCCTGTACTGTCGAAAGTTGACTTGAGGGCCTTGATGAACGAGCCGTATAACGCACCGTTTCTTTTCAATATGTTCTCTGCCGCAATATGGGGAAGCCCGAAATGCGCTGCGACAACGTTTGCGAGTTCTGATTTTCCGGCCACGACATAGTTTCCTGAGATACCGTTGCCGGACAACGTCTTTAAAAGTCGCATGAAAGCAGGAGATTCATCGAATGCCAGCATGTCATTCCCTTGCGGGTAATGAATGATGACGGTCAGATCGTTCTCATTGTTCGGTAGCGTCAGGTCACTCTTTTCGAGATGCGCACGGCACTGGGATGGGGTGATGGCTGTCACCTTGTCTTTGTTACGAATAAGCCGTTCGCACTTATCCAGATCTTCTTGGGTGTCGATGTCAAATCCATGCTCCTGCTCCAGAGGATAGGTCATGGTTGTAAATTCGGCCGAGTATAACTTTTTGTATTGCGGCGAGCCATAATGTTTGTTCGGGCCACGGGAACTGATTGAAAATGCGCCGTTTCGCGAGAACAGTCTGCCGGATTTGCGTGTTGCAATACAGTCTGCCTCATTACCGTCAAGAGAGTAGTAGGCATCCCATGAGAAGTCCGTGGGAACAACGGTGATCAATGAGGTGTGGTCGGAGGCAATGAATTTTTCAAAGGCCTTATCCAGTTCACCTACGGGCCACAGCGGATGCGGTGTTGTCAGGACAGCAAGGTAATCGAACCAGTAGCCTTCCATGAGTTCAAGCCAGAAGGTCGTCAGTAGCTTGGCATCAGCAAGATCGCTGAAATCCCCGGCCAGTATTTTGGGCCGCTTGTACAGAACTTCGGCGCCAGCCTTGAGAGCTTCTTTTTTGATCGCGTCATTATCCGTGTCCACGATGATTCGATTGATGAATCGGCTTTCGCGGGCTTTGGCTATGGCTATTTCAAGAAGGCTTTGGCCGTTCAGCTTGGCAAGATTCTTCAGCGGGATGCCTTTTGAGTCACCACGAGCCGGGATCAATGCAGCAATCTTGTGCGAGGTGGATTGCTCAGGAGAGGACGGACACCAATCTCCCCAGTGGTATTCCTGCCGTAGCATTTGGTGAAGGGAACCGATATCCAGCAAAATATGTTTGTCGATGCCTTTGGCGTCGCAAATGTCCGTTGCGGCCTCACTCTTGCCTCTGCAAAAGAATGTATATGCACAGATCAGGTCCAGCGGCGTGGTCTTGTGCGAGAAAAGCTTCATGAACGGGCTGCAGGAACGTGAAGCAAGACAGTCCGGCAGGGCTGCTTTCAGTTCGGATTTTGACGGATAAAACATACGGCTCTCAATTGATTGATGCATTTAGTATTGACGAATTTTTATGACTGGCTGTGATCAATTGTCACATCCACGGCTTCGAGCCTATCCAACAGGTCCTCTTTGCTGCGTGCAGTTGCCAGATAATTCCTCGCACCGGGATAAATGTCGTGGGTCAAGGAGATCGGCGCTATTCTCGAATTGGCATCATCAATGATATAAAAGCTGTATTCGTTGGGAAACAACGAGCAAAGCGCTGGTATATTATCCGGGTTGTTGACCTCCATCAGTATGTCCGGCTGACTGGTGGCGAGCAACCGTTTTGCCCCTTCCATGGTACTGGTTTCTGCGTCTTCCACATCGACTTTCATTAATCCGACGCAAGTGCCTTCATCGGTGAAACTGTCCAGAGTGATCGCTTTGCTTTGTGCAGAGAGGTTGTTCATGGCTTTTTGCACAGTGCTGGCTACTGAAGAAAGGATGCCTTCTTCCTGGTAATAGTGAAATTCAACTTCTCCATCAAAATTCGTACACGCGGCTTTTATCCACTCAATATTACTGAAGTCATTTATTTCGACATTGGTTGCCACTCTGTCCAGGCAGATGTCCTGTATGTCAAAGGCGACGATACGGGTATCAGGTCTTTTGGCGCCTGCAATGAGTGAATATATGCCGGTATACGTGCCGATATCGTACACGCTTGAGCCATTTGGGATGGACTCCAGCAGTGAGCACCAGATTTTCAGTGAAGTCATTTCCCAGCCAATGAACTTGGTCCAATACAGTTCTTTGACGACCGTATCATCATTGTCGCAGTACATCGAAAAACTGGGAGTATGCGGTAGTTCGATGGGGATGGTCCCCTGTACCGGATTCTCTTTCCAGAAGGTTTTCTTCAAGGCAACGGTCATGCTTTTATATTCGTTGATATCCATCTACTGCTCCTCAAGTGTGTTGGTTTGGGACAAGGAACGATTGATCAGTTTCCTGCTCAGATTAAGCGTCAGGGTTCCTGCCAGCTTGTAGCTCGCTGCTGCACGCTGGTGCTCCCCTTTTTCACTGAAGTAGTCTCCTTGCGCCTGAAGAAATAGGGCCTGCACTTTTTTGCGTATGTCATGTTGCAGGGATTGCAGTCTCGCAGAGAGGGTGGTCGGCATTTTTTTGCGAAGCACCCTGCAGGCGTTGGCAAGGTACTCACGCCTGGACGCCAGATGCAGATTCGTGATCTGCCCTTCGCCAGTCGTGGTTTTAGCTGGCCTGATGAAGTGCTCGGCTGTTGCCTCGGACACATGGTACGGCGATGTTACCATGGCCAGTCTCCGCCACATGTCAAAGTCGATAAGCACCTTGAGTTTTTCGTCCATTCCGCCCACGGTTTCAAAGAGCGTGCGACTATGGACGACCGTGATGCCCGGGATGCAGTTGGTTTCCAGCAGGTCGGCAAAGGTGACCTGTGGACTCTGAACCGGCAGGCTGGATGTGATTTTGTGGGTATCGCCGCATGCTTCTTTCGTGGTGTTCACGGTGTCCGAATACGTCATGTCGACGCCGGGCATGTTGCACAGCATGAACATGGCCCGTTCCAGGTGATGCGGATACCAGACATCGTCATCATCAAGATAGGCGATATACTCTCCGGTAGAGAGCGAAAAGGCAGTATTCACAGCCTTGCCTTTGGAGCCACGCTCATTGTCGTGATAGGTGATCCGCTTGTCATTGAAAGCCTCGATGATGTCGGAAACATCTTCACCGCCGTCATTGACGACGATCAACTCCCAGTTCGAATAGTTCTGGGCAATGACCGAGCGGATGGCTGCTCCCAACGTCTTTCTTCGGTTGTAGGTCGGCATGAGCACGGACACTTTGCCGCTGGGTTCGGAAATGTTTTGTGCCGGTGGTTCTTGTGTTGCCTGCTTGAGCAAAGCTGCCTCAAGGGTGTCGAGGTCCTCTTGCGACAGGTCGTTGTTGAGGGAGGGCAGCGTCAATGCCTGCGTCCGGTCGGGAAGTGTGTCAACAAGGTCAGGTGTGCAGATGACGAGCTGATAGCTGGACAGGGCTTTTTCGCCAACGGCACGGAGTTGCTTGTGGTTGGACAACCACAGGAGCGTGCGGGAGTAGGGCTTGGGGAGATAGGGGGTTATGCCCGGCAGCACGATGGTGATATCCTGCTTGCGGTCATCAAGTCCCCAGTCCGGGTTGGCATGAATCTCGACGTTGTGCCCCATGCGGCTGAGGCCGCGTGCGATTGCCTCTGCCTTTACGCCGGTGGGGGATAGTTCTGCCCGCTTGTTGATGGTGGGAGTCTTGATGGCAATGCAGAGCGGTGACTGTGCGCGTTGCCTTTCGGATTCAATGAAATCATAATTGAAATCGTCCTGCATGAGTCGGTTGTGCCAGCGGCGCAGGGTTCGGTGTGTATTGGGCTGGCAATGGTCCATGCGGCCATCGGACTGACTCTCGAAATGAGTGACCACGCTGTCGGGGCGGTAGACCGAGTGCTTACCTAGTTCGTCGTAACGCAGACAGAGGTCAACGTCTTCATGTCCGTTGATGTAGCCTGCATCAAACCCTCCGAGATCAGTAAACTCCGCCTTACGAAGAGCCATGCAGGCGCCGGTGACAATGCGGAAAGAACGACGTTCGCATACGCGTGGATCGTCAAACGCAGCCCCTACAAACGGGTGAAAGGGGATATGTTTGCGATCTATGCAGACCCCGGCGTGCTGGATAGTACCGTCCGGGTACAGCAGGCGGGAACCGACCACGCCTGTTTCCGGATGGGTTGCAAGCTCTTCCAGAAGCGGGGCCAGCCAGTTTTCATGGACTACGGTATCGTTGTTGAGCAGCACAACCACTTCACTTCGGGCAGCTTCGACCCCCTGATTGCAGGCACGGGCGAACCCCTCATTTTTCGCATTGGTCAGTACTGTAACAAGTGGATTCGCATTCCCTTTGATGGCTTCCAGAAATGAAGGCGTTTCGTCTGTGGAAGCATTGTCCACGAAAATGACTTCGTATCGAATGTCTCCAGTGCGCTCGATGATCGAATTCCAGCAATTTCTGGTTAAGTCCGCACGATTGAACAGTGGGATGATGATGCTTGCCTGGATGGTGTCATTGACGGAAGTGCTCATGCCTTGATCGCCTCCCATACGATTTCGTCCTTGTGGAGGCCGTAAGTCTTAATGTCTTTTGGCGTGACTGTATTGAAACAGGTGTGTTCACGAACCGTGAATCCCGATTGTTCCAGACGGTCCTTGAAGTCGGTGCCATATTGACGAACATGGTCGTCCTGCCCAAAAAGCCTGAGAAGGTCTTCGTGAGTCGCTCCTTCCGGCGCTTCCTGTGTCGTGGACAGCGTGTGGTCCAAAGGAACCTGTAACAGTGCTCTTCCTTTAGGTTTCAGTATCCGGCGAATCTCACGCATTGCAAGACGGTCATCCTTGACATGTTCCAGAACATGATTGGCCATGAAAAGCTCAATGGAGTCAGTGCCAAACGGCATCAAGCACAGGTCGCACTGGATATCCGCGTCGGCAAATCGATCGATGGTGAAGTAGCGGTTGTTGAGCTTTTCCCGAAGAATGGGGCTCAGGCTTTGCTCGGGGGCAACGTGAATCATGGAAGCATCTGCCGTGGTGGCTGGCAGCAAGCGCTCAAGGATAAGGCACAGGAAGCGGTGTCGTTCCAATGATTCACAGGCAGGGCAGCAGGCATCCGGTCGAAAAGACGGTCCACCGGGAAGGAAAAACGAAAAGGAGTTATTGCAACACGGGCAGGATTTCTCGCCGGTTCCATGGTCGGAATCGGTTCCCGGTTGGAGGAAACTTTCACGCAGGAGAAGTCGCGCCTTGTAGTCGTCCGGTGCATTGATTATGCGCCTGGACAAAAGGTCACGAGCCTGTACTAGCTCACCCCTTTTTATGAGAGCGGAGGCAAGGTCAATCGAAGACTGCTGCGAGTCTTTTGTCGTGGTATGTTCTTTGGACATGGTTATTTGCCACGCTCTTTGATTACGGATTCGATATACTCGTCGATCAGCCCGGCCTCGGCGCATGCCTTTTGCCACACCGTGCAACTGGGGCTTGCCTTGTCTGGCTTGGGGCCCGTGTAATGGACGATGTCAGGATGGTTGATGGCATGCCATATGGCGTCTTTATCGTAGTTGCGCAGGTGGACATCAAAATATCTGCCGCGATCAATGTCCTGATGCAGCTTGTGATTCACGCAAAAATTGAGGGGAAGGTATTCGACCTGATCGTAGAACATGACATTGAGACAATCCTGATCATGATGGCGCAACTGGCCCTGATACTTTTGAGCGACCTTGGCGATTTGGCTGAGCAGGCCGAACTCCCGGCATGCATCAAGGTTCATCAAGAGATTGCCCGAGGCAAAATACTTGGTGTCAAATTCATAGTCGGCAGTAAAATATGAAGGATGGTCAAACTGGACCACCCCGAGGAATTTGTCTCCCAGTTCCATTTCGTAATATTTTCCGAGATCACCGAAAAAGAGTACGTCTGCATCGCTGTACAGAATTTTGGAATGTTCCGGCACAAGGGACGGGATAGCGAGCCTGTAGTAATATGAAAATGAGCCGTTCTTCGGATCAAATCCATTGTCAGTAAACAAGCTGTTGTCGATCGGGCGGTAGATGATGTCGCATGCATCCGAATACGGTGCGGCAACGGCATCAAGGGATTCCATGTCCTCCCGGGTCAGGTCGTCGGCGATGACGTATATTTCATAATACGTCTTGGCGCTGGCTGTGCGCAGGAGCGAATCCAGTGCAACCTTGAGAAGCAGCAGGAAGTTTCTGCTCAGGCAAAAAGCTATGGGAACACGTCTTCTCATTTCGGACTACTCCAGAATTGTCCTTACCGAATTGATGGGGATGCCGTAATCTTTTGAGAAAGAACGTACTTCATCTGCCAGTTGCTCCACCCGCTCATCAAACACCCGATCCGAAGAGAGGCAGGGAGTGACGCTGGATAATCCGTTCAACGCATCAATCAATTCCTGTTGCAGGGCGGCATTGGCCGGTATGTCCGGAGTGTTCTCGTTCTCCATGCGAATAGTGGAAAGGGTGTCCATTTCCATGGATTCCGCATAATCCCGCCACTTGACGGACTGTACGACCGGGTTGGCTTCATGGGTCTTCAGGCGCAATCGAATCCACGGTACGCGGTAGATGTCGGCTGCGATGCAGCCGTGCATTGCACCGGCAATGACCAATTCGGATTGCTGGACCTCCTGCAGGATGGTGTCGACCTCGGCGTAGGGCTGAATGATGTTGACGCCTGTTTCCTCGGCCACTTTGTCGTAGTCCAGGGAGAAAGCATGGTGAAAGTACGGCATGAATGAGACCTTGTGCTTTTTGGGAAGCGCACAGATATTTTCATGTTCTTTCATCAGCGGGAGCAGATAGGCGGCGTCAGCGATGTTCTTGGCTCCGGTCTGCTGCGAAGAAATGGGACCCCGAACAAAGCGGAAATCCATAGTCTCGGGGTCGTAATCCAGACTGTGCTCACGGACACCTGATCCGAAAACAACCGCCTTGTTCATGATTGGCCCGTCCGTGCCTTCAGTCACCGGATCACCTTTTTCACTGCTGAACCGTTCAAAATATGCAGGGTGCAGAATGGACCCGACCCCCATGAAGTAGGTCTGTGGTTCCACGGCCTTGAACTCGTCATTCATGAACAGGCTTTCAAAGATGTACCAGTTGAGTTCGTCACCAAAATTCGGGGGATGTCCCTTGAAGTACAGAAGATTCATATTGCTACCCCAGGTTGAGTGTCGTTTTGAGATCGTTGATGCTTTTGGTCATCAAATCGTCGTTCTTGGCTTGAAGTGCGTCGAGCAGCCAGCCCTTTGGTATGCTCCCCTGAACAATGGCCTTCATCGCCTGCAGAAACCCCTCATATCCGTCGTATGCGACAGAGCATTCTTGGAGTCCCCAGTTGTCGGCAAGCTGGTTATCCAAAACCGGCACGACATTGTAGCCGAGGCTGAGATTGAGGCTGCCGGTAATTTTATCGTGCAGGTATTCCTTGGTATACGGATTCTTCATGTTCATCAGGAAAAGTAGGTAGTCGCTTTGGCTCACCAGGGAGAAGAGCGGTTTGAAGGCAAGTTCTCCGTGCAGGTGAATGTTGTCTACCAGTCCGTATCGGCGGAGGTTGGTTTCGTATTTTTTCATCCAATCGCCGGCCGGGGTATAATCCCCGCCAATGATATCAACGCGGTAGCGAGTACCCAGTCCGGCCGCGTTCAGCAGGATGCATGCATCAATGAGTTGATGGTAGTCTCGTCGCTGGTCACCGACACCACCGACACAGACAAAACGCGTGATTTCGCACTCATTTTCCTCTCCTGCTGAACTGCCGTAAAAGAATGAAGGACAAAGCAGGGGTGTGCCGTGGATTTCATTTGTCCTTTCACTGAGAGTGAACAGGTTGGTCTCTGGAATGGAAGGCTGTTTCACTGTGGAGCGATCGAATTTGCTCCTGTGGTGCACGTACGCATATAGCTCGGAGGCGTTGAGTTCCTCCCAGTGTGGTGAATCCATCAGACCGTCATTCAGCCAGTATTCAAAGAGTGTGTTGAAAAACAGGGCGCGGTGGTTTGATTGATTGAGTGCCGACACGCAGTCGCCAACGCTGTCCGGGGTCAACACATGGAAAAATGCAACGTCCACCCCTTCAACGTCCGCCAATGTCTCGAGTATGTCTCTGCTGCTTCGATGCTCACTGCGCAGTATGAAATCGACGCTGAGTCCGACCGCGCTGAATTGTTTAATCAGTGAATGAAATGTTTCCTGATGTGAATGCGTTGGTTCAACGATAGCCACACGGTTTGCTCGGTCCGTGCTGCTCATGATCCGGGAAAATTCGTGCAGCGAGCGGCAGGCGTAAACACCGGCTGCAGGTGCTGAAGGAATTGGGCTGCCTTTGCTGAAACCTTCCGTTATTTTGAGTAGATTGCCTATGGCATCCTCTGCTGAAGCCGATCGGGATAAATGGTTCAGGATGTTCGCTGACATTGTTTCCCACAGTGGTTTTTCTGAGTGTATGCGGGCGCATTTCTCAGCAAAGCCCAAAGGGTCGTTATCAATGAAAGCGTGTTGCCCTTCTTTAAAGGAATATCCCTCTGCTCCGACAGATGTGGCGACTACGGGCAGGCCGCAGGAGGCTGCGCTTCCAATTTTTCCTTTTATACCAGCTCCATAGGTCAATGGTGCAATCATCGCTCGATAGTTGTCCATATGCGGGGGGAGGTCTTCGACAAATCCCACAACCACGACCGCAGGGTGATTTGCAATTACTTCAGGGAGTTCCTCTGCATGCTTGCCGATCAGATGAAGTCGGACATTAGGGAGAAGTTCCTTCAGGTGTGGATAGGCTTCATTCAAAAACCATTCAATGGCATCAATGTTGTGCGGAACCCGGTAGTTGCCAAGAAATACGAAGTCTTTTCGTTCATCAAAAGACGTAGTTGGCGGCGTTGGTTTGTGAATATTGCTGACAACATAGATGGGCTTTTCAACATTGAAAGCGCGTGCGATATCCCGTCCTTCTGACGACCCGACAGCCACGATGCTGTCAGCAACGTCGTAGAGTTTTGACTCCACTTCAAAAAACGAATCGGCAAGAGCCAGGTCTCCCTCGTCGGAGGTAATTCCATACTTTCGATAGTATTTCTTGGCATGGTAATCCATCGTGTCGACGATGACAGGGACGTCGGTGGTCATTTTCCGAATTTTCTTAACTGCCCGATATGCGGTGGTGATCCAGTCGGTTCCCCACAGATTGGTAAACCATACCTGACTCAGCCCGTGTGCAATCGTGGAGTTGACTATGGCATCACTCTTTCTTTCGATGAAGTGAAACTCGATGCCATCAGCAAACATGTCCAGATAGCGCTGGTCGTCAGACGTAGGAAGCCACCAGTGGTAATGGATGGTATATCCTGCTTCGATCAGGCTGGATACCATCTCATACACCCTCAAGTTTGCCGAACTGGCGTCGGGTCTCGGGAGGTAGTCACTGAAGAAACCAATGCATCGATCACTTAGCGTATGAGTGATTTTGGAGCGAGGAGTTTCTTCGTGGTTCGTTTTGGACTTCATGTTGTTTGCACCTTCGTGGCGGCTGGCAGTGTTGTTTCCGTTAGAAACGTGTCAAAAAAATACCACCGGCAGTCATAATGCAAAAAGCGTTCTCATTAACTGTCTTTCTGGTCAGAAAGCCATTTTCGCGCTTTGAGAGTCAATTCTTTCGAGTAATTCAAAAGGGCCTTGAAGCGTTCCTCGGAGTGAAGTCCAACCGTGCGGTTGTGGTGACTTCTGATGCTGTACATTGTCTTGGGGATGTGGACGAAACGTGCGTTATTCATGGCAAATCGCAAATAGCACTCGTGGTCGTCCGCCATTGCCGATTCGTCGTAAAATCCATGCTCAAGGTGCAATGAGCGCCTGTACAGTGTCGCCACTCCACACAAGTACCAATCGCCGAATGATTTCTCAAAGTCATAATCAGGCAATTTGAATTCACGCATGATTCGCTGTTGATCATCGATGACGAACATGTCGCAGTATGCAAAATCTGCCGTGTCATCGTCCAGCGGCTTGGCTAACTCGGAAAACATCTGCGGGTGCACGATGTCATCAGAAGCGATGAATGTGCAATAATCCCCCGTGGCCATCTTGAAACCACGGTTGTAATTTTTTGTTGAGCCGAGATTGGTGTCGCTGGGTTCAAAAAAGATCGTCCGCCCCGGTCTATTGTATCGTTTATGAATTGTTCGTTCGATCTCGTCTGTTTCGCTGTTATAGCGAGCGGCGAAAGAGACCTCTTCAACATCCAGGTTCTCAATCCAGGCAGAAATGACGTCTGCCGAATCGTCCTGGGAGTGATCATCCACGATGATGATTTCGATCTCCGGGTAATCTGAAAAATAGATGGAATCCAGGCACGCTTCTATATATTGAGCGTGATTATAGCTTGGAATAACAACAGATATTTTTTTCATCGTGGTAGTATGTATTGGGGTTGATGATTTTCGTGGGCAGGTGTTTTTTGTCACACCCGGATTGCTACGCTGAAGAAGAGGGTGAGCCGGATACTAAACCGGGATTTATGGAATTGTGTACCCTCGACGTTCAAGGTTGTCTAGCCCTCCATCAGCAGCCCACGAATACCGCACGCGTGGTCAGGATAGGAGAAATTTTGCTTAATCCCATGTATCCCTTTGTGTTTTTTACTCATAAGTGAGGGATGTCCGTATGTCTAGTATCGGCCATATATGTCGACAGCCTGAGAGGCGTGTATCTGTCACGTTGAGAGAATATCCATAAATAGGTACTCTTGCGCAGATTAGTCCATAACTGCAAGCACCGGTGAGAGCTGCCTATGATGGACACCTCGCGCTTATGAACACCAACTACGCCAAGAGATGTGAATGCCCAACACTAATCAATTGATCGCAAAGCATTGGGATAACGTCACTCGCACTGTCGCACTGCCAAGAAGTCGATGGTGGCTTTCCGGCAGAATAACTCGACACGTAAACAGGATTGTTTGTGGTGAGGATATCCCTGGATTCAATCAGGGCGCTGTTGCGCTGCTGAACCAAAAGACAAAAGGGCGAACATTCAAAAGAGGTTTGTCAATCGGGTGTGGTGGGGCTGGTAAAGAGCTTAATTTGATGAAACGTGGAGTCGTTGAGCATTTCGATTTGTTCGAATTGAGCGCAGAGCGGTGCAAAGTGGCAAAAGAGGCATTCAGGAAAAATGGTTATGAGCAGAATGTGAACATCATCAATCAGGAATTCGCTCTTGAAGATGCATCGGCCTATAATTTCATTCATTGGGACAACTCCCTTCATCACATGTTCGACACCGACAAGGCGATCACGGAAACATACAGCCTGCTGAAGCCCGGTGGCATTTTTTTTATGAATGACTTTATCGGTCAATCACGATTTCAATGGTCGGAAGCAGAGCTTGAGGTCGTCAATAGTTTCAGAGACAGCCTGCCGGATGAAGTTTTCACGTTGCCAAATGGGAAAAGAGTTAAAAGGCGAGTAGATCGACCAGACCTCAAGACGATGATCAATCGTGACCCCTCTGAGGCGGCAGACTCTGAATCAATCATCCCTTCATTGAAGAAAAGACTCGATGATCCGGTGATAATACCCACCGGTGGTGTCGTCTACCATGTCGGATTAAACGATATTCTGACCAATATCCCTGAGGATTCTCCGCTGCTGTCTCTTGCTTTGAAGATCGATACAATCGCCAGCAGGAGTGGGCTTAATCAATACGGCGTGTGTATTGCCGAGAAGTAAGCGAATCCAGTGGCTTCAATGGAATCAAAAACAGACTACAATGGCCATCTATTCATGAAGCGTACACAGAGCATCCTGCTGATATTATTCCTTGTCTTTCTGACCTCTTGTGCATCCCACAATCCTGAAAATTTACCCCTCTATGCCATGAGTGTCCGTGAGATGTTTCCAGGGGACATGAAGACACAGGCCCTTGCTTTGGCTGCTGCTGATGGGGACATTGAGCGCATGGACAGACTGGTGGCCCGTGGGGCGGATGTCAACGCCAGGGGGACATATGGGGTGACTCTTCCAACGTGGGTAATACAGCACCCCAACATATCGGGATTTAAGCACCTTATGGAACTTGGCGCAGATCCGAATATTCATTGGGACAACGGAAAAGCCCTCCTTCATTGGATAGCTTTTAAAACAGATGATATTGGCATTGAATATCTCAAAATGGCCCTCGATATTGGGGGCGGAGACCCCAATGTTGAAAGACCATCAAATGGTAAACGGCCAATCCAAAACATTCTTTGGCAGAGAAAATATCGCAATGATGGCTTTGCACTTTTGTATAATGCTGGAGCTGACCTTGATTATAAAGATAAATATGATGTTTCGCTTGTCCATCACACTATTAGAGCAGAGGCTTATGATTTAGTGTACTTCATGCTGATTCAAGGCGTTGATTATTCTGAATCCCAAAAAGGAATTATTACAACTGTTAAGAATCAATCCGAACGGCGGGGCTTAGTGAATGCAAACCACCCTCAGTACATGTGGTTCTGGCGCTGCGTAAATTTTTTTGAAAAGCAGGGAATGAGCTTTGACTTCCTTCCTGCAGATAAGCGGCCAGCCGTCTTGGACACAGCACCTCCACCCATTGCTTCCAAGTTGCATAAGCGCTAGGGGGCATACAGCACTTTGATCATCCGATGTTCTACAGGCTTTCCTGGCTGGATTCGCCGGATATCAGGGCGAACTCTTTCGTTTTGATGAAATCCATGAACTACCATTCCTATAGCCAACCCTCCATATAACCACATCATATGGGCTTTTCGCCCACCTCAATCGATTGAATAATCGTTCTCAGAAATTGGGTTGACAAATCACTGTAACCCCAATATTGCGTTGATAACGATTTTCAATTTCACAAAAGTGAGGGGTGCTATGTGCGCAGCAATCGTGGGTAATCGGCAGTGGTTGGTTGGGATGTGCGAGAGCAATGAGGCGGTTAAACAACATGATTTGACCTGTCTTTCCGGAAGAGAAACGTTTCTGAGTCAGGAGATGGCTTCCGTTGATGTAGTCGTCATACTGACTGATCAAGTCCCCCATGCCGTGCGGCGTCGGGTGCTGTTTACCGCATCCGCGGACAACATCCCTGTGTGCATGCGCCATTCGACTGGTGCTCCGGCTGTCCTGTCCAGCCTGAGCGGTGTGGGGATTGATGCATAGCGCTAAGTGGTTGTGCTGCTGCGACTCTGGCCTGTCATAGTCGATACGCCTTTGAATGTCGGGGTGAAGCCCCATTGCGATGGTCAGTAGCCTTGTCAGGCTGTCTATATTTGGGAGCGGCACGGTGCCACCAGTTCAACAAAGTCCCGATTGCAGGGGATCAAACGGTTATCCGGTGTGAGTGATAGAATGGGAAAAGAGATATTTCAAAAGGAAGTGGATGCGCTTGAGCAGGCTCGGTCTGCCCTTGAGCAGGCCCATGGGCTTGAAAAAGGGGTGGAGCAGGCGTTTCGCACACTGGTCAGCCGGTACGCCAAACTGGTCCGCCAGAGCGGGCGGATGGTCACCATGGGGGACCGGATGCAGAATTCGCTCAATCAGCTCAATAGCGAATTGGCTGCCAGCGAATCCAAATACCGTGGTGTATTCGAGAATGTGACCGAGGGCATTTACCGGTGCGCCCCCGATGGGCGACTGATCGAGATCAATCCTTCCATGGCCGCCATGTTCGGATTCGATGGCATCCGATCCTTCCTTGGCGATGTGATGAACATAAAGGAACTTTTCTGCACCCTCGACGACTATGAACGGTACGAGTCCCTGCTCATGACCGATGGAGTGCAGCGTCAGGAAGTGCAGGCGTGCGGTCCGGATGGGCGAACCATATGGGTCGAGATAAGCGCCAGCCTGATCAAGGGCGAAGCCGATGAACCCGGTACCATCGTCGGCGTGTTGGCCGATGTTACCGAGCGCAAGAAGATGCTTGAGGACATGTGCCGTCTGGCCCGCACCGACAGCCTGACCGGGTTGTGGAACCGCGGATACTTTATGGAACTGTCGTTGCGGGAAGTGACCAGAAGTTTGCGTAATGGCAGTGATCTCTCCCTGCTCATTCTGGATGTGGATTACTTCAAGTCCGTCAATGACACGTACGGTCACGATGTAGGCGATCAGGCGTTGATCAGTATCGCGAATACGGTACGCGATTCGGTTCGCGAGGTGGATATTGTCGGGCGCTACGGCGGCGAGGAATTCGTTGTCCTGCTGCCGGATGCCGCTGTTGGAGCCGCTGCCGCCGTAGCGGATCGAATTACCGGGAATATCCGCTCACGGGTCTTTGATTGCGGCAACGTAAAACTATCCATCACGGCGAGCATCGGCCTGACTTCCTTTGAGCAGGGCGATGATCTCGACAGCCTGCTCAAATACGCGGACATCGCATTATACGCTGCCAAGAAGAAGGGCCGCGACAGGTCGGAAATCTATCGCCGCGAGACCGGCGACTGCGTGACATGCCCGACATCTCGAAAAAGGGAACATACAGTCGGGGAACGGCAATGAGCGTGATGTCGATTCTGCCGCAGGCGCTACTCAACTGGAGCGTGGAACGCAAGATGACGGTCCTGCTTCTGGTGATCATCGTGCTCTTTCCGCTGGCAACGTTCGTGATCCTCCAGTCAGGGGGGACCGAGCAGGCTACCAATTTCCTCATCGGGATTATCGTTGCCTCCATTGTCCTGCTGGTACCTTTTGCCAAGTGGATGAGCCATGTGCTGGCCTTGGGTTCCATCAAGGACATCAATGCCCAGTGCCTGTTGCTCAAGGAAGGAAAGTACGCCCAGGTGGATCTGCCGCCCGTCGAAGCCGAGGGCAATGATTTCCAGACGCTCAAACGGAACATGCACTGGATGGGGCATACCATTGCCGTGCGCGAGCACCGCTTGCAGGCTGCCATGGCAAAGCTGGCCACTGCCCAGCGTCAGATCGGTGAGAGCCTCGACTATGCCCACCTTATCCAGACGTCATTTCTGCCTGCCCGTGCCGAGCTATCTGATTATATCCCCAACCATTTTCTGATCTGGGAGCAGCGAGACACCGTGGGTGGCGATGCCTACTGGCTCAAGCATACGGAAAACGGATTTTTCGTCGGTGTCATTGATTGCACCGGACACGGCGTTCCCGGCGCGTTCATGACGCTTATCGTGGCTGCGCTTCTGGAGAAGGCGGCCTCGGACGGCACCACCAGTCCGGCGGTCGTTCTGGGCCGGATGAATCGGTTGATCAAGGAGTCCCTTGGGCAGACCGACCGTGATGCGCAGTCTGACGATGGAATGGATTGTTCGTTGTGCCATGTGGATTCGGAAACGGGCGAGATCGTCTTTTCCGGGGCCAATTCCCCGCTGTTCATCGTGGACGATGAAGGCGCTCGGTGCATCAAAGGAGATCGATGCGGCCTCGGATATGTGCGCTCGGACCCGGATTTTGTGTTTACCGACGTACCCATCGAAACCGCGTCTGCCCAGAGAATCTATCTGGCGTCTGACGGGTTGCTGGATCAGGTCGGCGGAGAGCGGAATTTCCCGTTCGGCAAGCGCCGGTTCATGGAGTTTCTCGAACAGCACAGGAAGGTCCCGCTTGATGCGCAGGGAGCCGAATTGGTCAAGGTGCTCAATGGATATCAAGGGAATGAAACACGTCGCGACGATGTGACGGTTATTGGGTTTGAACTGTAAGAACTGTGAGTGAGTATCGTGAGTTTGTTCAAATATTACGAAGAAATGCAGAAAGAAGGGGTGATCCTCTACTTCAACGGGCCGGTGTCCCAGCCTGTGGTGGAGTCCATTGCAGAGCTGATGCGGACCAAGATGCGGGCCGAGGAGGCAGGCATGGGGTCGGTGCAACGCGTATTCGCCGTGCTGGTGGAGCAGATGCAGAACATCGTCCGCTACTCCACGGAGCGTCATGTGGATAGTCCCGCCCATGTCGGCGAGATGGCGCACGGACAGGTTGTTGTGGGGCGTGAGGAGGACGGCCGGTTTTTTGTGGCCTGTGGCAACAAGATCCTGTCCGCGGACGAAGGGGGGCTGTCCGAGCAGATGAAGCTGCTCCAGTCCATGAACAAGGCGGAGCTGAAAGCCTATTACAAGGAGCGCCGCAAATCCCCGGACTGCACCTCGAACAAGGGGGCTGGTCTCGGTTTTGTCGAGATGGCCCGCAAGGCGGCGCGTCCCCTGGATTACGACATTGTCCCCGTGGACGGAGAGACCTCCTTCTTTTCAATGAAAGTGGTGACCCAGTAGGAGATGGTCATGAATAAATACAACGTGCAGGCGACCACCTCGTCGCCCTCGATCAATTTCGATCCGGACGCCATGATCTTTGAAATTAAGGGCGAATCCTATCCGGAAAACTGCTGGGCCTTTTACAGCCCGGTATTTGATTGGCTGGGCGACTTTTTCGACACGGTCAATGGAGCGCTGGTCGAGATCGACATGGAAATTATCTACTTCAACTCCTCGTCATCCAAGACCTTCATGGACTTGTTCGAGATGCTCGACGACCAGGCCGAGCGCGGCAAAAAGATCGTGGTGAACTGGCGGTATCACGAAGAAAACGAGTCGGCCATGGAGTGCGGCGAAGAGTTCATGGAAGATGTGGAACGGATTGATTTCAATCTCGTGGAATTAACGGATTAGGAGAAGGAAGCGTGAATGCAAAGAAAGTCAAATCGTCCCTCAGGACCCTCATTTCTCTCAAACAACCCGTATTCGTCTGGGGCGCACCCGGAGTGGGCAAAAGCCATGTGGTGGCGCAGGTGGCTCGTGAAATGGGGCTCGAACTGACGGATGTTCGCGCCGTCCTGCTCGATCCTGTCGATCTGCGAGGATTGCCGTCCGTGAAAGACGGAACCGCTCACTGGTGCCCGCCGTCCTTCCTGCCGACAAAAGGGGAAGGGGTGCTGTTTCTCGATGAATTGAATGCCGCGCCACCGCTGGTGCAGGCCGCCTGCTATCAATTGATTCTGGATCGGAAGATCGGTGAATACACCTTGCCCGATGGCTGGACAGTGGTGGCCGCCGGAAACCGCGAAAGCGATCGTGCCGTGACCCATAGGATGCCGTCAGCGTTGGCTAACCGATTCGTCCACCTTGATTTTACCGTTGACGCGGATACATGGCTTGAATGGGCTGAACGCGCTGGTATAGATGAAGAAGTGCTCGCGTTCATCCGTTTTCGTCCCAAGCTGCTCCATGCCTTTGATCCCAAAAAGAATGACAAGGCGTTCCCATCGCCACGGTCCTGGGAATTTGCCGCCAAAATCATCGCCTCAACCCCGGACCCGGATGTGGAGTTCAGTCTGCTGAAAGGAACGGTCGGACCGGGTGCGGCAACGGAATTCGCGGGTTTTTCTCGGATGTTCAGGCAATTGCCCGATCCGGATGCTGTCATCAACCAGCCAGACACTGCGGTCATCCCTGAAGAACCCGCGACCTTGTATGCCCTGTGCGAGGCGATCGCGAAAAGAGCCGGAGAAAAAACAGCGGAGAACATTGTCACGTATGCATCCAGACTCCCCTCTGAGTTCGGCGTGCTGTTGGTTCGAGATGCCGTAAAACATCATCGCGGCGTTGTGGAAACTCCGGCCTTTTCGCATTGGACAACCGCCAATGCCGAGGTCCTTCTGTAGGTGATCATGGATACGGCACACGCAAAATTGATCAAGGCCCGCACCGGCCTGCTGCTTGAGCATCCCTTCTTCGGCTCCCTCTGCCTGCGCATGGAGCCGAAGGCGGACCCCACCTGCGACACGGCCTGGACCGATGGCAAGACCTTTGCCTTCAATCCCGGTTTTGTGACCGGACTGAGCGACGCCCAGCTCAAAGGGCTGGTGGCGCATACGGTCATGCATCCGGCCTGCCAGCATCACACACGCCGCAATGGTCGCGACCCATCCATGTGGAATCAGGCGTGTGACTACGCCATCAATGGGATTCTGATCGACGCAGGGATTACTTTGCCGCCCAAGTACCTCGACGATCCCTCCTATCACGGCATGTCAGTGGATGACATCTATTCGGAACTTCGCTCCTTCCACCCGGAAGAGGAAAAACCATCCTTGAGTGAAGGGGAAGGAGCGGAAGATGGTGCCGTTGATATGCAGGATATGGATGGCAAGGGAAAAGATGGCGACGGCCTCGGCGAGGGAACGGATTCCAATGGCGGTGATGCCGGAGGCGACGGCGAGGCCGATGGCAGTCAGGGCGGCGATGCCGGTGAGGATGGGAGCGCAGACGGAAACGGCGATCCTGGTGGAAGCGGTGAAGTCAGGGATGCGCCGGACAGTGAGCGCGGCGGTGGAGCGGATGAAAGTCCGTCCGACGAAGAATGGGAGCTGGCCCTGGCACAGGCCGCGCAAAGTGCACGCGAAGTCGGCGAACTGCCGGGGGCGCTGGAGCGCCTCATCAACGACGTGCTCCATCCCAAACTGGATTGGCAGGAACTGCTTTCCCGCTACATCAGCGACCGCGCCCGTGATGACTACAGCTGGACACCGCCCAGCAAACGATTTCTGCATTTGGACGTTGTTCTTCCGTCCTTGTCACACCAGAAGTTGCCGGAGGTGGTTCTGGCCATAGACACCTCCGGCAGCGTGACAGAGGCGGAAATGAACCAGTTTGCCGCAGAGGTTTCCGGTATACTGGAGAGCTTCGATACCACCATTCATGTGGTGTACTGCGACAGTGAGGTGAAGCATTCGGACACCTTCGGGCGGTGCGATCTCCCGCTGGAAATCCGGCCTGAAGGTGGTGGGGGAACCGACTTCCGACCGGCCTTTGCATGGGTGGAGAGGGAAGGTCTTGATCCGGCATGCCTCGTGTACCTGACCGACCTTGAATGCCTGAGCTTTCCCGATCGCGAGCCGGACTATCCGGTGCTCTGGGCGCAGGTGGGGCAGGGTGGCAAAGTGGTTCCGTTTGGTGACGTCATAGAGATTCGATAAGGAGAGACCATGAAAATACATTGGGAAATACTCAAGAAACGCGGCAACCACAGGCCGGTTTTGAAATATGAAATCGAGCTGGAACAGTTTGAGGTTGACATCGCCGTGCCGCAAATTGTCCTTGATTCAGCCATTGCCCGGCCACCGTCTGCGTGGCGCTCCTACTGCTATCCCGGTGAAGATGAGCGAGGCGGGGCAGCGTTGGAGTGGTATCGACTGATGACGCCGTCCCACAAGCAGCGCAAGGTGTCGGATTCCCTCACCCTTGCCTGGCGCGGCGCTGACAATGAGTTCGTCGATGTTCAGGCCGCGTTCGAGCGCCTGCGTCACGATTTCGAGGCGGCATTGAGAATGGCGTACGACTATGCACCGCTGGAGTTTGTCGAAACCCTGGAACTGACCAGACAGACACGTGAACACATCGTGAGTGGTGTTGCAAAGGCAAGACTGTTGTCAGCCGTTGGATTTTAAGAATTGTAAAGAGAAGGATTTGAGTAGTCACATGACTCAGTCTGCAGAAAACTATTTCATATCGTATATCAAGGAAAACGGGTTGAGCATGACTCCCCAGCGGAAGATCATTGTCGAAACCTTTCTGGAAACCGAAGGGCATTTTTCAGCCGAACATCTGCATGACCTGGTGCGAAGCAAGGTGCCGGACGTGGGGCAGGCAACCATTTACCGGACGCTGAAGCTCCTGCTGGATTCCGGTCTGGCCGACACCATCGAGACCGGAGATGGCGGTGCATTGTATGAGCATGCCTATGGGCACGATCACCACGATCACCTTATCTGCGTGCACTGCAACAGGAAGATCGAAATATTTGATGAAACCATTGAGGCGCGTCAGGAAGAAGTCGCGAAGCAGCATGATTTCAAACTGACTCGACACCGGATGTACCTGTACGGCATTTGTCCTGATTGCTCTGGATAGGATGCTTGTCCTGCTTGTTAATGAGAACGCCCCGCCAATGTCATATTGGCGGGGCGTTCTCATGTGTGGTTTACCGCTGTTTTTGTTTCTTTTCCGTGTCCACAGGAGGTGCCTGGTCCTCGTTGGACGCCTCCTTGTAGTTGGGAAACATGGATCGAAGGCCGCGTTGCAGGAAATCCTTTGATTTGTACTTGCTGTTGATGCCTCGTTTGAACGTCATTTTACACTCCTTGGATCAGTGTTGACTCCCGGATGGCCCGGGTGCGTTGTTCCATTGCAATCGCTGCACAACCCGCTGCAATTGCTACACAGTCCGTACAATACACTTTGATAACGAAAGAGGGTGAAGCCCTGTTGCCGAGCTGTCTCCTGTTGCAAACACTCAAAATATGGATTTCGGATCGGTATGGTTTTCCCACATCGTTCACAAATCATCTGACTGGAGTGATCTCCCATGGGTTCATAGTGGGTGATCCCGTCATTTTTATGGATACAACGTGCGATCCCCGCATTGTGCAGGTGTTTGACCGTCCTATACACCGTCGATCGGCTGACCGAGTCATCCACCTGTTGCACGTTGTTGAGAAGATCTTCAGGGCAAACCTCGCCTCTGTTGCTTATAAATACTTTAAATATAAGTAGTCTTTGCTTCGTCAACTTGAGGCCGTTGTGAGACAGATACTCTTTGAAAGCGGTCAGTGCTTCTTTCATTTTTCATCCTGATTCGTGTTAAATCCGCGGTAATGACTTTCAATCTCAATTAGAGGGTCTTTGTGCCTGCATTCTGGCTTCGTGTTGAGATTGATGGTCAACATATTGTTTTTGTTGACCATCATGCGCTCAAGGCATATTAGTGATATCGAAATTCATTATCAATTGCAACCACAGGTTGCATAATGAGGGGAACGAAATGCAAACGCAAAAGACACTGAAAACCGTCATGGCGGGTAATAATGCATTCATCATCGCAGTCGACGCAGGACATAAGGCGAGAACACGACTGGAGTCGCTCGGTATCATCCCCGGTGTCGAGGTTGATGTGGTGAGCAATACCAATGGCCCCATGCTTGTTTCCATCGGAGAAAGCCGCGTCATGGTTGAACGCGGTGTGGCCGAAAAAGTGATCGTGGCCTAGCTCGCGGCAGACTATTTGAGAGGGAATGTATGACATTAGATGAAGGGGCTGTACCAGATAACTAGCCCATATGTCTTCTAACCCACTGTTTCAGTTGTTTAAACTGGCTTCGCGGATTGCTGTTATTAAAACGCCACTCGCATTCCTTTAAAAACAGAGAAAAATGCTTGGTTGGAATGCCGTTGAATTTCCTCATATGGCGTTTGGCCTGGTTCCAAAAATTCTCGATTCCATTGATGTGGTTGTGGCTATCTGCAAACAGCTTCGAGTGGTTGATTCGGAAGTGTTTGAACGCTGACACATCAAGGACATTGTAGCCATACCAGCAGTCCGAGTAAACCACACTGTCTGGCTGGATTCTTTCCTGAATAATGGGAAGCAAGGTTTTACCTTTCGCATCAGGAATCACCTGTGTATAGACCTTCCCGCCCCTTTTAAGGATTCCAAAAACAGGAACCTTACCAGCCGCCCCACGTCCTCTTTTGCCCTTTCGCTTGCCACCGAAGTAGCTCTCATCGACCTCAAATTCGCCAAAATCCATCCCTTCACAGGACTCTTCTACCGCTATGATTTCCCGGAGCCGGTGAAAGTAATAGGCGGCTGTTTTGACGTTCACACCAACCAGATCGGCAGCGCAACGAGCTGTCGTGCCAGCCACAAAATGTTCGATTAAACGAAGCTGCTTGTCCTTGCTCAAACGACTTTTTCGCATTGCCATACCGATAACCCAAAGGAGTTATCTGGTACAGCCCCTAGAAATTGTACGAAACGCACCGCTCGTTGATCCGGTCGAAGTGCATCTTGACGGATACCATGTATCGATCCGCCACTCGGAAGCCAAACGGATAGTGGTGGAGGCGTAATGGGTACTCGGAATCTGCTGGTTGCCCTGGCAGGACAACCCAACTGCGGCAAGTCCACCGTCTTCAATCTGCTGACGGGCGCCCGCCAGCATGTGGCGAACTATCCCGGTGTAACGGTTGAGAAGAAAACCGGTTCGTACACCGTGGATGACACTTGCGTGGAACTGGTCGATTTGCCCGGCACTTACAGCCTGACCTCGTATTCCCTGGAAGAGCGTGTCGCCCGTGATTTTTTGCTGGGAGACAACCCCGCAGTGGTTATCAATGTTGCCGACGGATCCAATCTCAAGCGCAATCTCTATCTCACGCTTCAATTGCTGGAGATGGAAGTGCCCACCGTACTCAATCTGAACATGATGGATGTGGTGGAGCGGCGTGGTCAGAAAATTGATATCGCTAGGTTGCAGGAGATTTTGGGCATCCCTGTTGTCCCCACCAAGGCCAAGAAAGGGGAGGGTAAGGAAGCTCTCAGAGTCGCGGTCAAACAGTTGGCCGACTCGCGCACAGAGTCAATGTTCTCCATTGATTACGGATTGATGGAGCCGCATATTGCCGAGTTGGAAAAGGAGCTTCGGGAAGATCCGGTTCTCAGCATCCAGTATCCGGTTCGATGGCTGGCCATCAAACTGCTGGAAAATGATGTTGAGGCGATCACCCTGCTGGAGCGCACGCATCCCGATGCGCAGCAGGTATTGCAGCTCAAGGAGTCTTGCCGAACCCGTTTTCAGGAAGAGGCAGGAAACAGCATTGAACGACACATCGCCTTCACCCGCCATGGGATGTGCGCGAAGATCACCCGTGAGACCGTGACTTTCCCGGCTGACAAGCGGCGTTCTCTTTCTGATCGTGCTGATAAATATGTCTGCAATCGGTATCTCGGCCCTGTTATTCTCATAGCCATTCTGATGGTCCTGTATCAGGTAGCCATCGTGTTCGGTAACTGGCTTGCCTTGCAGGTATGGCCTGCATGGGGTGCTCTTGAGAATTTTGCAGCGGAATATTTGCCTGCGGCCGGGTTCGTTGATGATCCGCTTTTACGATCACTTGGCATGTGGGTTGTCAAATCCACCACGGCCATCCTGAATTATCTGCCCATTTTCTTTCTGCTGTTCAGCCTCATCGCCATACTGGAAGACAGCGGATACATGCCGCGCATGGCGTTCATACTGGATCGCCTGTTCCGTCGTTTCGGTTTGCACGGTCAGTCAACGCTGCCGATGATTCTTGGCGGTGTCTATGTGGGAGGCTGCGCCATCCCCGGGGTCATGGCTACCAAGGCCATCCCGGACGAGCGGGCGAGGCTTGCGACGATCATGATCGTGCCCATGATGAACTGCCTGGCAAAGGTGCCGCTCTACCTGATTCTCATCGGTGCGTATTTTGCCGATGTGGGTGGACTCGCCATGTTCTTTATCGCCACTGTGACGCTGTTCATGGCTCTTCCTGTTGCCAAACTGCTGTCCCTGACAGTGCTTAAAAAACAGCCGAGTGCGCCGTTCATCATGGAAATGCCGCCGTACCATATCCCTGCTTTGGCAGGCACCATGCGTCGGGCCGGTGAGCGTATATGGCTCTTCCTGAAAAAGATCGTCACCGTGGTAGCGGCCGTGGCCGTGGTCGTCTTCGTGCTCATCAACTACCCGGGTCTGCCCGAGGATAGGCAAGCGTACTATGACGACATGAGAAGTACGGCCGTGCAGCGCTTCATGAAGGATGTCTACAAGACCGAGTTCAATGGACAAATCCTGCAATCCGATGTGCTGCCCATCATCCTTTTTGATGAGTCCCTCAAGCGCGCCAAGCAGGGCGTGACCGACAGCGACAAGGCGGCTGCCATCAACGATCAGTTCCAGGCCGACAACCCGGTGTATTACGCCGTGGTCAAACGTGTGGGCAAGGACGGGAAAAAGCTGAATCGGTCTCTCAGGAATGTCATCAAGGTCAGAAAGAAGGTGCGCCGCGAATCCCGCTCCGAGCGGTTTGAAAACAGCTTCCTCGGAACCATGGGTAAGGCGCTCGAACCCGTGACCCAGTGGGCCGGATTCAACTGGCGAATCAATATCGCGCTTCTGTCCGCGTTTGCGGCAAAGGAAAACTCTGCGGCCACCCTCGGTTCCATCTATGGCATTGACGGCGACCAGAGTGTGCAGGAGTCCATGAAGGCCGGGGAGACCGGATTCACCGCGCTTCATGCCTTGGCTCTCATGCTGTTCATGGCGCTGTATCCGCCGTGCGTCCCGACTTCCATCATGGTCCGTCACCAGTCCAATTCCACCAAGTGGATGTTGTTCTCCATCGGCTACCAGACTCTGCTTGGCCTTTTTGTGGCGAGCCTTGTCTTCACCGGTGGAACAGTCCTCGGGTTGACGGGCTTCCAGACAATGTGGGCCTTCTACGGTCTGTGCGTGGTCGCCACCCTCGTAATGGGCTTGATTCCGACCCCGGACGAGAAGGAAACCGACGTGATTGCAACGACAACACCTTGTAAAGAAAATTGCTCTTAAGGAGGAGTGAACAATGAAAAAACTGACTATCGTACTGACTCTGGCCGCAATGGTGGCCTTCGCCGGACAGGCATTTGCCCACAGCCCGCTCATGAGCTGCTTTGACAATGGCGACAACACCGTTACCTGCGAAGGCGGCTTCTCTGACGGCTCATCCGCTGCCGGGGTCAAGCTGTATGTCAAGGATGGCAATGGAAAAACCATTCTGGACACCAAGATGAACGAGGACAGTGAGTTGACCTTTGACAAGCCTGCAGGCGCTTACATGGTCATCTTCGATGCCGGTGAAGGGCATGCTGTTGAAGTCAACGGTTCTGACATCGTCGAGTAAGGAAATCCAGCGCAGGAGGCATTTATTTTCTGCGCTTTTATTTGAACATCGTATTGAGAATAACATTCAAATTCAATTAACGAGGAGTATCTGATGAGAAAACGTTTTATTCCCCTTCTGACCGCCTTGTGCGTCCTGGCTGTGTCCGGTTCCGCCTTTGCCCACTTCATGGTCTTCTACACACCGGAAATGATCATGGAAAAGGGCAAGGATCTGGACATGCGCATCGCCTTTACCCACCCGGCAGAAGCGGGGCACATGATGGATATGGGCGGTGTTGAGGAGTTCTACGTTCTGAAGGCCAAGGGCGACAAGATCGTCAAGACCGACCTGAAACCGCACCTCAAGGAGATCACCTGGAAGAACCCCCATTCCGAAGCCACTGCATTCTCTGCCGTGGTCCCCAAGAAAGTCGTCCGCTCCATGGGAGACTATGTCTTCGTCATGAAGCCCGGTTACTACTTCGAGAAAGAAGAAGACGTGTACATGCAGCAGATCACCAAGCTGATCGTCAACGTCGGTGAAATGCCCACCCTGTGGAACGAGCCTGTTGGCCTGCCGTGCGAAATCGTCCCCATGATCAAGCCCTATGGTCTGTGGGCCGGCAACGTGTTCAAGGCACAGGTTCTCTCCGAAGGCAAGCCTGTTGCCAATGCCGAAGTTGAAGTCGAATACATGAGCCACATGCCCAACCTGAAGACCAACTCCATGCCTGCCGAGTCCTCCGTGGATTACCCCAATGGCGCGCTGGTCACTCAGACCATCTTCTCCGATGCCAACGGGTACATCACCTTCGGTATCCCCAAGGCTGGCTGGTGGGGCTTTGCCGCTCTCGGCGTCGGTCCTGATACCGAGTACAAGGGTAAGGAACTCGGCCAGGATGCAGTCATCTGGGTCAAAGCCGAAGAAATGAAGTAATTCAAGCTCTTTCCTTGCAACAATAAAGAGCACCTCTACAAAGGATGCGGCGGGTCAGTAGCCCGACCCGCCGCATCGAACATATTTCTCCAAGGCGGTAACATGACGACTCTTCCTGAAGCACGGGGCATCGAGATCGAGGACATTTGCGAATTTCAGGTTCTCGATGCGGTTCAGATGACCGTGCATCAGTTCGCGGAATCCCTCAGCTATATCATTGATGCCAAAGATCATTGTACGCATAGCCATTCCGAAGAGGTCGCTGTCATGGCACAGACCATCGGTCAGCAGATGGGACTTTCCGCCAAGCAGGCCGATATCCTTCATGTGGCAGGGCATCTTCACGACATCGGCAAGGTGGGGATTCAGGACGCGATCCTCAAGAAAAGGGGACCGCTGACCAAATCCGAGTTCGCCATCATCAAGCGGCACCCGGAAATAGGTGCCCAGATAATGGGACCTGTCACCCCGTTTTCGGGTAAAAACGGCATCGTAAAAATGATTCTGCATCACCATGAGCGCTATGACGGAAAAGGGTATCCGCACGGGCTGAAGGGAAAGGAAATTCCCCTTGGTGCACGTATTATCGCCGTGGCAGACAGCCTGTCGGCCATGCTTCAGGAGCGCCCGTATCGAAAGGCCATGACGTATAAGGAAGCCATGGATGAAATCGTTGATTGCACCGGCACACAGTTTGACCCGCAGGTGGTGAATGCCTTTTTCGGCGTACACGATATCATCTGGGATTACCTCCAGTCGTTGCACAAACGGGAGGGAGCCGCGTGATCATGGGGAGCAAACATGGACGCATGCGGTGCGAGGTTGTTGTCCAGCCGTCCGGCTCCGGCACGGAGTCCCGGCTGGTTCTGCTTGCAGCCCTTTTGACGATCCTTATCTGCGGGGCGGTCATCATGCTCCGCAATACCGCTGCCACAGCCAAAGAGGTACCCGGCTGGCAGATTGATGCTTTCGAGGACCTCGGTGCCGAGGAATTGGCTGTTTTCAACGGCCTGTATACGGCGGCTCCGGAAATCGAAATGTTCCATGAGGACGAGGGGGACTGGCCATCGGTAGATCAACTGGCCGCGGATTTTATCCCGCCTTTCATGCAGGACGCCGCCTGGGAGATCAACGGGGCCATGGGCTGGAGCCGCACCATTATTTCTACTCATGACAAGCACATAGCCCTTTATGTAGGGCATCCTGCGACTCCGTCTGTCTCCGGCTCATTCATGTTGGTCATGCTCCATGATCACGTGAAGAAGGAAGGGAACGCCAATGCTTCCGCCCATGCGCCATATGAGGTCTGGCTACATCAGTCACCGGTTGCAGAGGTCCCCTCTGCGGTCACGGATCAGGCCCTTATCAATACGGGGTGGCGTGAAGTCGTGGCGCGGAAGGGTAGTGATGAAACCCGACAAACCAAAGAGGAGTTCATGCAATGATGAAACGATTACTCCTGGCCCTGTTGGGCGTTTGTCTCATGGTGGGGTCGGCCCACAGCTCGGAGAGGCCGCGTATCGGTGTCACCTTGCACCCGTACTACAGCTTTGTCTCGGCTATTGTCGGTGAAACAGCCGAGGTCGTGCCGCTGATCGGCGAAGGGTTCAACCCGCACAACTACCGGCCGCAGCCGGAAGACATCAAGAAATGCATGACGCTTGATGCACTGGTGGTCAACGGAATCGGGCATGATGAGTTTGCCTTCGATACTGTGGAAGCGGCCAATATGACAGGAAAACTACCGCTCGTTTTTGCGAACAAGGATGTCTCGCTCATACCGGTATCCGGGCATCTGGACGGCAAGAGGGTTGTCAATCCACATACGTTTGTGTCCGTTACGGCTTCGGTCCGACAGGTGTACACCATTGCCAATGAGCTGGGCATACTGTTCCCGGAACAGGCGAAAATATTTCGGAGCAATGCTCGGGCCTATTCAAACAAGCTGCGCAGGTTGAAAGCGCAATACATGGCCCGGATTGCCGAGCTGCCGAGCATGGATTTTCGCTGTGCAACCATTCACGGTGGCTACGATTATCTCTTCCAGGATTTCGGCCTTCAGGTGACAGCGGTCATTGAGCCGGGGCACGGGCTCAAGCCGACGGCCAGTCAACTCGCCAGGACCATCGATCAGATCAAGGGACTGGGTGTTGATGTGATTTTTACCGAGATGAGACCTCTGCGCATCCCCTTTTCGCGTCCGTGCCTTGCGCTCCGCACCCAATTTGATGTTCTGACCGCACCCCAGCTTGGGCTCATTCCCGGCCTTTTCCTGCCATTTCTGGCCGAAATGCCGGATTTTGGACGCACCTCTCCCTTCAGGCTCGCGCCAGTCGAACAGCTTTTTTCAAATTGAACGCCATGGCGAGGATGTGGAACTCTCCCTCCACCTTCTCACGACCCACGTATCGGGACCGAAAGAATGCGTAGCCACGTTTGAGTGTGCCGAAGGCCCGCTCGACTATTTGCCGAATGCTGCTGATGTCACGGTTGCGGGTCTTTTCGAAGTCTGTCAGCCTGCCGCCACGAGGCGTCTTGTCCATGGTTCCGTCCTCCAAATCGCGATCAAACAGAATGTCCCGGTTCTTCCCGCTGCAATAGCCCTTGTCCGCATAAACCCGTGCGCCGGGATCAAGGCCGACGCCATTCACGAGCCGCTCGAATTCGCCCGTGTCCGAATGGTTCGCGGGAGTGATGTGACCACAGAGCAGAAACCCGTCTCGACTGTCCGTCGCGGCATGGAGCTTGTAGCCGTAATAGGCCCGATTTCTCTTGCGGAGCCAGGCCGCCTCCTCGTCATCCGAATAGCTGACCCGGCAGTCCACCGGCCCATCCTGTTCTTCGGCGTCCTCGGAACGGTCCTCAGGCATCACGTCGATAACCTTGCGCGGCCGCCGCTGCGACTCGACTACCGAGGCGTCCACCACGGCTCCCTCACGGACAAGAAGCCCTTGTCCTTCAAGCTGGCGGTTAAGCATGTCGAGCAAGGAGTCCAGCACCTTCAGGCGGATCAAACCGTTACGGAAACGGCATATGGTGGTCTCGTCCGGCACGTCGTCCTCGATGGAAAAACCGGTAAATCTGACAAAGGAGAGCCGGTCGAGCAGCGCCTGCTCCACGCCCGGATCACTCAGGTTGTACCAACGCTGCAAGAGCAGAATCTTGAACATCGCCAGAGGCGGATAGGCGGGATTGCCCACGGCGTTGGCCTTGCGCCTGATCTTCTTGCACAGAAAGGCGTTGATGGGCTGCCAGTCGATGAGTTCGTTGATCTCATCCAGAAATGTGGTCTTGGTTCTGCGGTGCCCCAGGAAGTAATCACCCAACCGAGGTCCTTTCTGCCGAATAGCCATGCCTTCCTCCTTTGGATGGAGAAATAATAGCATAATAAATCAAATAGTTAAAGAGTAAAAGTGTGGGATTTGCCGTGCAGAGGTCTCGAGATGGCATTCCCCGACAAATACGTGGATACGATCCAGGCGGAAACAGGTATTCGCATCCGTCATCTCTCCCATCTGACGCATGGCACCTATTCTGAAGATGGATTTGAAAAGGGGCTCCGCGCCAACCTCGAAGCACTGACTGAAGCACTCATTGATGCCAGAACCATGGAGCAGGGAGGCTAGCATGGCGATGTCTTTACGCTTCAATCAGGGGCCATCCATTCATTTCGATTCCGTTGCCCTGGCGCTTGGCGGGAACTCCATTCTTCACGATATCTCCTTTGCCGTGGAGGCGGGAACCATCCATTATGTCATCGGTCCCAACGGCGGCGGCAAAACATCACTCATCCGCTGCCTGCTTGGGCAGATGCCGCACACCGGAACCATTCGTATCTGCTGGGGCAATGAAACTTCTGTGGGGTACGTGCCGCAGGCGTTGGACTTTGACGACACACTGCCCATGACCGTTGTCGATTTCATGGCCATGATCGGCCAGAGTCGTCGTCCCGCATTCCTCGGATTCAGGAAAGGCAAAGACAAAAAGGCATATGAGACATTGGACCGTGTCGGCATGCTCGGACGCAAGGACCGGCCTTTCGGCTCGCTGTCCGGCGGTGAGCGCCAGCGGGTGTTGCTTGCTCAGGCCCTGCTGCCCGAACCGAAGCTGCTGATACTCGATGAGCCTGCCACGGGTCTGGACAAGGCCGGGGCAGCCATCATGCATGGAATCATCGAAGAGCTATCCGCAGCCGGGACCACTGTTGTCATCATTCATCATGATCTTGGTGTGGTTCGTGACATGGCCCATGGCGTCACCTGCCTCAATCGAGAGCTTCTCTTTTCCGGCGACCCAGCCACCGAACTGACACCGGAACGCATCTTCAACATTTTTTCGACAACGGCAAAGGCGGCCTGATTCATGGAATACCTCTACGATCTCATTCGGTTGCCGGTTATCGAGATGGCAAAAGCAGGGTATCTGCCGGAGTTTTTCCAGTACGCCTTTGTGGTCAATGCGCTTTTGTGCGCGCTGGTGGCCGGACCACTGCTTGGCGGCATCGGGACCATGGTCGTTTCCAAACGGCTGGCCTTTTTTTCGCAGGCCGTGGGGCAGGCAGCCCTGACCGGCGTGGCGCTCGGTGTGATGCTGGGCGAGCCGGTGACCGCGCCGTATGCCTCGTTGTTCGGGTTTTGTATCCTGTTCGCCCTGACCATGAATTATACCCGCAACCGCACCCGCATGAAGCAGGACACGGTTATCGGCGTGTTTCTGTCCATCTCTCTGGCTGTGGGCGCGTGCGTGCTGCTCTATGTCACCGCCAAGGTCAACATGCATGTGCTCGATAACATCCTGTTCGGCTCCATCCTGACCGTGAATGACACTGACATGAACGTGCTGCTCCTTATTGGCGCTCTGTGCATCGCAGTGGGGATACCGACGTACAACCACATGCTGCTGGCCAGCTTCAACCCGAGTCTGGCGCAGGTGCGCGGCGTCAATGCCCGGCTGTACGATTACGTGTTCGTACTCATGATCACGGTTATCACGGTGGCCTGTCTCAAGATTGTCGGCGCGGTCCTTGTTGAGGCGTTGCTTATCATTCCGGCTGCCGCGGCCCGGAATATCAGTCGTTCGATGAAGGGGTTCTTTTTTTACAGCGTGATCTTCGCCTCCGTTTCCTGCTTTCTCGGCATCATTGTGCCCATGCAGTTTGAGATCCCGGTGCCATCCGGTGGGGCCATTATTCTTGCCGCGTCTTTTTTGTTTGCCATAACCGCCGGACTCCGCGCTTTTTCCGGTTCCTTCAAAGGGGCTGCCGTATGATGCGTTCCGTTTCACTCTCCATCATTCTGCTGCTTGTTTTTGCGTCCAATGCAATTGCAAAGGACAAGTCGATAACCGTTCTGACATCCCTTGAAGTAACGACTGCCTTGGCCGAGGCCCTGACCCGGGGAACGTCCATCCGGGTGATCAATGTCATTCCTGATGGCTACTCCATGCGTGGGCAGGACGCGTATCTGAAAAAGCACCAGGCGTCGTTTTTCGAGAAGGCGAGAGAAGCCGACGCCGTCCTGACTGTGGGGGCGGCATGGCCTGCTGATCCACTCTATAAATGGGCGCGGCGTGGCAACATCCGTATCGTGAACATCGATGTGTCCAAGCCGCTGGATGAGTATGGTGCGGGCGTTCCGCTGCTCGAAGTGGCGGGCAAGTACTCTCCCTATGTATGGCGCAGTCCGGCCAACCTGACCCGCATGGCGTCCATCGCTTCCGATGACCTGTGCCGTCTAACGCCAGGGGACGCCACGCGTATCAAGGCCAATCTTCAGGAAGTGCAGAGCGTGCTGTTCCGACTGCGAAGCAAGTATGAAGCCGCTTCTCTCGATCTGGCCGCAGTGGAGCTTGCCGCGTTCACCACCGGATACACCTATCTGATTAACGAGTTCGGACTGGAGGTGATGGAGTATTTCCTTCGCTCCGAATCAGCGTGGTCGGACAGTGATATGGAGCGCATGATTGCGCAGATAAAGGGGGCAGGGGTCAAAGCTGTTGTCTGCCCATGGGAGCCGGACGCGAAGGGCAGGCACGTCATTGAACGTGGCGGAGCCGTTCCCGTGGTCCTGCAGGCCTTCAAGCGAGCAGAAGAAGAAAACCCAGTGGATGCATTGATCGGTTGGTACGAAGGGAATCTCTCTCGTCTGATCAATGCGTTGCATAATTAGTGGGAGGAATATCCTTGGATACAATCATAGCCATACTCATCATTATTGTTGCGGCATTTTTCGTGTTCAACAAAGTCAGGAAGCAGTTGCAGGCCAAGGACGGATGCGGCTGCGGAGGCGATTGCGGCGCACCATCGAAAAAGAATGTTTCCCCATGCTGCGACAATGAAGGGGAGAACTGCTCATGCGACAAATAGGAGTATTCATTCGAAATACATCGCTATCCCCCATCTCACTCAGTGTTCTTTGCTTTGCCATGTGCGTGGTCTTGGCTGGTGAAGCCATGGCTCACTCCCTGTTCATCCAGTCCGGTAGACATGTGGTGAAGGAAGGCAAAAAAACGCCGCTCTTTTTTGCCTACGGTCATCATTTTCCGGTGGATGACGGTGTCCGTTCCAAAAAACTGGCGTCTATCAAAGTCCATGATCCAGCAGGGGCGGTGACAGAGTTTTCCCCTCGCAAGGAAACGTGTCTTCAATCGCAGATGGTGGAATACTATACGCCGGGAGTATATGTGCTGACCGCCGAAACCAATCCCGGCCATTACACCAAGTGGGTGGACAAGAAAGGGCGAGATCGCAGCTCCATCAAACCCATGAGCGCTGTGAAGGACGAGGCTTCAGAAATCGTCAAATCCCTGTATTCCAAACAGTATGCCAAATCATATGTCCGCTGCGGGGAGCCTGACGGCATGTTCGCAGGCCGCGTTGGGTTGGCATTGGAATTGGTGCCCATGCAGGATCCGACCACGTTGAAGCCTGGGGATACCCTGACCCTCAAGGTGTTCAAGGACGGCAAGCGATACGATGGGGATGGACATTGGAATGCGACCTACGGCGGCTACTCTACGGAGTCCGAAGACCTCTATCAGCCCGGCATGGATGTATCCGGTGATACCATCACGGTTTCTCTGGATCATCCCGGCAAGTGGTTCATCCGATACTTCATTAAGACGGACGCCACAGACGAAATGAAGAATGAGTATTTTCAACTCAAGGAAACGGCCACCCTCGTGGTGCTTGTTCCCAATGAGCGCAGGCAGGCATTACCCAACCATCATTAGCAGGTATTTTTGTACAGGCAGGCTCTTCGGTTTATAGCCCACATCAGGCCGGAGAGCTTGCCGCCCCCTTGCAAACAGAACAAAGGATCGACGATGAATATCAGATATCAGACAGATCGACACTGTATGCAGTCCCATCGCTAACGGTGGGAGAGCGGCGTGTGCTGCCTGCATGAAACTTCAACACAGTGAGGTCTTTATGAGCAAGACTTTGATCGTTTACGGTTCCACTACCGGCAATACCGAAAGCGTGAGCGACGACATCGCCAAGATTTTGGAAAAGAACGGACATAGCGTGGAAATTCAAGATGCTGCCGATATTTCTGTCGACGGCTTGGCGGATCAGTTCGATACGGTGCTTCTCGGTTGTTCCACCTGGGGCGAAGATGAAATCGAATTGCAGGACGATTTTATTCCGTTATTTGAAAATCTTGAACAGGCGGCGCTCAAAGGGAAGAAGGTCGCTGTATTCGGTTGCGGCGATTCCTCCTACGAATACTTCTGCGGTGCCGTGGATGTCATTGAAGAGAAGGCCGGAGAACTGGGGGCCGTCTTGCTCGGCGAATCCCTGAAAATCGACGGTGATCCTGAACCCGAGGAAGTTTCGGCCTGGACAGAGTCGATCATGACGAAGATGTAACTGTTCGCATTGGGCGAACTGTTTGCTTACAAGCCGCCAATGGACTGGCGGTCTGACGCTGCGGCACCCTGACCGGGGTGCCGCTTTCACGTAATGAATTGCGGGGCCGTGCGCCCTCGTGTAGAAAACAGGAGAGGAGACAGCCTATGGATTTCACGACGATCGCAACACTTAGAAAATATCTGTCCATCAAGCACAGCCTGCCGGGAAGGATCAGGATCAAGTTTTCTGCAGGCATTATGAAAGATCCGGAAGCATTGAAGCTTGCACAGTCGCCGCCAGATATGCCGGACGCGGTGAAAGAGGCCAAGGTCAATATCTTTTCGCGTACGTTGCTCCTTGAATATGATGCCGATTTGGTGTCACCGGATTTGCTGGAAGAACTCATCACTACCGAAGACGACCACCGGGCTGCGGAAATCGTCGAAACCATTCACGATACAATATTCGCATAACCCTGCTTGATGTGTGCTTTCATTTGAGAGCAGATGCGGGAAAAAAAGCGTATATTTTTGGATTGACTTTGAGAATCGTTTTCAATATGTTCAGTTCGGCGTCAACGATGAAAGGCTTTTAGCTCGCTGTTATCGTTGATTTTTGAACGAATTGGCCCTGCGAATACGAACAAGTCAGACCAAGGAATAGCAATGAGTTCTTCAAAGTCCATAGCGCGGCGTTCTTCTTCCAAATCCCGTAAGGAACAGCTCCACGATCAGCAAGGCAAGACTTCTTCCCGGTCTCGGAAGCGCAATGTTGTTCAGGCTGGAGGGGTGGTTCTCTCCTTGGCAGGGGTTTTGGCGTGCAACTATCTGGGCCTTGGTCTTGGCAGAGCTGTTTGTCATGGACTGCTTGTGGCAGCCCTAGGTGCGCCCCTTCGTTCTTCTTCTCGCCAGCGCGTTCGCGTTTAAGAAAATCATTCTCAAAGTTGTAATATTGTTTCACATTGTGGTAGTGGGATAATTTCCTGCTATCATTAAGGAGTTGTGGAAAATGAACGAGTTGACTGAGAAATTGTTGTTGATTGCTGCCGGAGCTGCTGTGGGTGCCGCTGGCTACATGGCCATAAAGCACCCGGAAGAGTTCAAGGAATTCATGGGAAAAGCGGCAGATCTGGGACAGGACTTTTTTGAGAAGACCGTGAACGAGATGGCTGAGCAGATGACTCCGCCCAAGGACGCATAGGGGGCGTTATGGCTGTAAACAGAATCGCATATCTTATTGCCGGAGCCGCGCTCGGTGCCGCTGGAATGGCGCTGGTCAAGGAAGGAAAAGGTGAGAACCTCCTGCAGAATCTGGTGCAGGGTGGACACGGACTGACGGAAAAACTCCTCTGTACGGTTGAGACCATCAAGGAAGACGTGGAAGATTATTTGGCGGAAGCCAAGTATGCCCATGAGGAGAAGGCCGCTGCCGCTGCTGCCGCCGCTACGGCCACCGCTACAGCAGAAGAGACCAAACCGGCTCCTAAAAAAGCTGCTCCCCAAAAGACTGCCGCCAAGAAGAAGATCACAGCCAAGAAGGCTCCGGCAAAGAAAACGGCAGCTAAAAAAACTGCTCCTAAAAAAGCTGGGACTCAGGCTGCCAAGAAAAAGACCGCTGCCAAAAAGCCGGCAGCCAAAAAGCCGACGACCAAGGCTAAGGCTCCATCGAAAAAGGCTGACTCCAAATAGTTATGGGACGCTCTTTCGTGGGCGTTATAATTCAAACATGCATGGGGACATGGTTGGTGCATGAGCATTGTTCGAAGCATACCCGGTAGAATCCGATTTGAAGCCGATTCAGAACAGGCTGCCCTGTATTGCAAGGATAGTTTGCTGGCTGAATTCGGTGACGATTTTGAGGAAGCAGAATTTTACTATTCGGAGCGTTCCGGGCGAGGCCTTGTCCTCTTCGAGAAGGATCGCCAACTCACTGACAAAGCAATCGGGGTCATGGCAAAGGCATTGAAGACATCATTGGTGTCGGATTTGCCTGAATGTCGTAGTGCTGCCCTTGGTGATGAAAACGCCTGTGGTCTGCCCGCTCTTAGCAATGGAGCATACGAGCAGGATGAGTTGGAAAATCCGTTCTGGATTGTAGCCAAGAAGGTATTCAATTTTTATACGACCCGTCTTTTGATGCCCATGGCTTTGCGCCCCTACTGGACCGCTTTCAGCGTGGCCCCGCTGATTTTCGAGGGCGTGCGCTCACTGTTCCAGCGAAAGCTCAATGTCGCCGTGCTTGATGCTGCTGCGGTCGGTTCTGCTCTGGCCATGCGCGATTACGGCACGGCCGGAACGATCCATCTGCTACTTGATATCAGCGAAACCCTGGAAGACTGGACCCGTGAAAAGTCCCGCAAGGATTTGGCGTCGCTCTTTGCCGGTGACGGCAAGCCTGCGTGGGTGCTTCGCAAGGGAGAGGAAGTCCAGATAGCGCTGGAAGATTTGGTCGTCGGTGATCTGGTCGTTGTCCGCTCCGGCTCCCGAATCCCCGTGGATGGGGTGGTTGCCGATGGCACCGCCATGGTCAATCAGGCTTCCATGACGGGTGAGCCGTTGTCAGTGAAGTGCAGCGTCGGAAAGGAAGTCTACGCCGGTACCGTTGTGGAGGAAGGCAAGATCGTCATCCTGTCAGAAGGCGTGGGTGATCAAACCCGTTTCGCCAAGATCGCGCAGGTTATCGCTGACTCGGAGTCCATGAAAGCGGACATTCACGGTCAGGCGGTGAAACTGGCCGACAAGATCGTCCCGTTCTCCTTCATTCTGTCCGGGATCATCTTTGCCATCACTCGAAACTGGATGCAGGCGGCCGCTGTCCTGATGGCAGACTATTCCTGCGCCATTAAACTATCCACGCCGTTGGCCGTTCGCTCAGCCATGCTGGAGTCCGCCCACTGTGGTGCGCTCATCAAGGGTGGCAAATATATCGAACAGCTTTCGCAGGTTGATGCCATCGTTCTGGACAAAACCGGTACGCTGACCCGCGCCACACCCGAGGTCGTCGATATTTGCCCCGTCAATGGCTATACTCGCGAGTTCATCCTTCGAAATGCAGCCTGTATGGAAGAACATTTCCCCCATCCGGTTGCCGATGCCATTGTTCGCAAGGCGGACGAGGAAGGGCTTGAACACGATGAACGGCATGCCGAGGTCGACTATATCCTGGCCCACGGTATCTCGACAACTCTCGAAGGGAACAGGATGATTCTTGGGAGCCGACACTTCATTCATGAAGATGAAGGTGTTGAGCTTGCCGGAGCTGAAGACCAGATCAAGCGGTGCACGGAGAACGGTCTGTCCACGCTTTATATGGCTGTGGGCAACAAACTGGCCGGTGTCATCGCTCTGGAAGATCCCTTGCGTGAATCCGCCTATCGGTTCATCCGGCGTTTGGAAAACATCGGCATGAAGCGCATCATCATGCTCACCGGTGATGGTGAGGCCACAGCACGAAATGTGGCTGCCGAGCTTGATATCGACGAGTACTACGCACAGGTTCTGCCGCACGAAAAGACCGAGTTGGTGGATCGCCTTCGTGAAGAGGGATACGTCGTGGCCATGGTCGGTGACGGCATCAATGATTCGGCGGCACTGAGTCATGCACACGTGGGAGTTTCCATGAAACACGGTGCGGACATAGCCCAGGAAGCCTGTGATGTGATGCTGACCAGTGAGCGCCTCGACAGCCTCATCGATGCCATGTCGCTATCCAAAATGGTCATGCGCCGAATCAAGCGGAACTACCGCTTCATCGTCGGCAGCAATACCTTGTTCATCGGACTGGGCATTTTCGGCATTATTACCCCGGCCATGCTCGCCTTCCTACATAACTCAGGAACCGTCATGACATGTGCGTATTCAATGCGGCCCATGTTACCGGAGCAATAGAAATTGTTATTTCAGATGATTCATCAGGGCGCACCACAGGGTGCGCCCTTTTTTTTGGTTTGTAGACCGTTGGAGTAGGAAAAAAGGATCAGACTACGTGAAGAAAATGGATTGTGCTTTCCGCTTTTGCCAAGTGGCATGAGCTGGTGATCAGTCTGGAATATATGAAAAATCATCCCGTAATAAGGAAGAGACAATGAAAAAGATGTTACCTAAAAATCCACTGGTAGCCGCAGGAGTCGGCGCATTGGTCGGTGCTGGAATCGCCGGTTTTAAAATGTGGAACAGCTACAAGAATGGCGAGGTCTCACAAAAGGAGGCTGTAGCAGGTGTTGTTAAACAAAGCCTCATGTTTGGCGGCGTGGCTGCTGCATCAACCTTTGCCGGAGGGCAGGGGGGCGGTGGAGTCGGGCTGGCAACCATGTCCGTGATCGGCCTTGGGGCCGGTGGGGGAGGCGGTAACATGCTGCCGGGAATGCTCTCCCAGGTGTTGGGGGGAGGAGGCGGCTCAGGTGGCATGGGCGGTGGCGGAAAAGGTGGTGGCCGCGGTGGAAGAGGGGGCGGAGGCAATCGTGGCGATGGGCAGTCGTCGAATTTGCTGGATTCCTTTTCCGAGAGTGTGGCCGACATGCTGCTGCCAAGCAAGACGCCACAAGCAGAGTTGGATAAAGTCGGTACTAATCAAGACGATGACCATGAAAACGAAAGTCCCACTGGACAAGTGAAATCCTGATGATCGGAGGAGCAGTGTGAGTGATCCGCAAAATGAAGTGGACAATGATCTTCTGGTGGCCCGAAAGCGCGCCGCCTTTTCAGTGTTGCTCAACCTGACGCTTGCAGTGGTCAAAGGGATCGCCGGTGTGATTTCCGGCAGTGCAGCATTGATTGGTGACGCCATCCACTCGGCGACCGATGTGTTTGCATCCGGCGTGGCCCTTGCCGGATTGTGGATTGCCGGTAAAAAGCATCCTTCATTCCCCTTTGGTTTGTATAAGGCAGAAAACATTGCCACGCTGGTCATTTCCATAGCTGTCATTGTCGTGGCGTACGAGATTGGCCGTGATGCCCTGCTTGGCGGATCATCCATCCCGGATGCCTCTCTGGCACTGCCTGTTGCCGTCGGTTCGCTTGTCGTGGCCACGGCGTTCGGCCTCTATCAAATGCGTGAAGGGAGGCGACTTGGCTCGCCCGCTCTCATGGCCGATGCCCGCGACTATCTTGTGGATGGCGCGTCGACCTGCGTGGTCATAGTCGGGCTGATCGGTGCCTATTTGGGATATGCTCTGGATCGTTGGGCTGCGGGTGCGGTTTCACTTTTCGTTTTCTGGGCCGGATTCCAGCTCCTCAAGGATGCCGTGCGTGACCTGCTTGATGCGGCCATGCCCAAAAAGCTGGTCCGTGAAGTGATGGAGTTGGTTGAGCAACAACCGCAGGTCGCTCGTGTCATTGAGTGCATCGGTCGGCAGGCCGGTGGCCGATTCATCGTCAATCTCGATGTGTTGTTGCGAACAGATGACCATAAAACAGCGGACAGGATTGGGGATCGTTTGGAAAAATCAGTGAAGGTGGCTTTCCCACGGATTGTCATGGTCCATGTCAGAACCCACTTCGGCCATGATGATGAGCGGCGAAGGCTGACTCCGGTTGTCGAACCGGGGGGAGCGGCGGCGGAAGGGCTTGCTTCCGCACCATGGTTCATGCTCGAAGTCATCCATGGGAAGTCGGGTGAAGTGGAAGAGCGGACCTATCATGAGAATCCGCACAAGGACGCGGAAAAACGCAAAGGATTGCTCGTAGGTCAGTGGCTGATGGGCCTGCGCCCGGATGAATTGGTTGTTCCGGATAACCATGCCGGTACAGCGGTGGTTCTTCTGGAGGAGGCAGGGGTTGTGATGCTGCCAAAATAAAAGCAGCCAGTTCCTGCTGGTGAAGAGTGGGACAGGCTTTCTCCCTGCTATTTATCATGAAAAGGCCCCGAACTGATGTCCGGGGCCTTTGAAATTATTTCAAGAGAGTTCGCTTGTTCTGGTAGAGATGCAGCGCCAGGAAATGAACGAAAACAACCCCGGCCGCGACGTGCCATTTTTCCGAGAAATACACGATTCCCAGAGCCGCTGCGATGGAAGCCATGAGACCTCGCTTGACGTAGGTGCGTCCCTTCTTTCCGGTGAGCGACTTCTGCATTGAGCTGATATTTGCTTTGACCTTTTTCATGTCCACACCAAGCGAATCAGCAATCTTTGACAGAATCTTTTCACCCGAAACCTTGGTCTTGTCGAACAGGATCAGAATGCTGCCGATTCGTTTGTTGACCTGAACCTGAACCACTCCTTTGACTTCCAGGAGGGCGTCCCGGACACCATACCCAAATTCGGCGACCTTGAGAGCCTCGTTTCTGAAGCGAATCCGACCGTGTGCTGCGGCGGCTGACATATGTATTCTCCTTGTTTGGTGACGATTATGTTACGGTCACTATAACATGACAGTAAAAGTATATGTCAAACTTCGGGAATTATTATCAACGAGACAGCCTTCCCCCGTATGTCTTGCTGATGCCGAAAAGCTGCCGAACCGATTCGCCTCTTACAGGTAGAGATACTGGACCAGGAACACCGTTATGGTCGCGGCCATGAATAGAAGCGGCGTGCCGATTCGGATGAAGTCCTTGAGTTCGTATCCTCCGGTCTCCATTGCCAGCAGGTTGGCCGGAGCGGAGTAGGGAGAAATGAACGGGCACGCGCAGGCAATGGTGGTCGTCATGATCAGTGCATGGGGCGGCATGCCGATATCCAGTGCCGCTTCGATGGCAATGGGGATGATCAGGACCGCTGTTGCGCTGGCAGGCAAAAACAGGCCCACGGCAGCGGTAAGGAAGAACAGGGCAAAGAGTATGGCTATGGGCGGCCATGCATGAACAAGAGCGGTCCAGTTGGCGGATATGGCATCCGAGGCGCCCGATTTGTCCAGCGCGGTGGCCATGGGAAGCATGCCACCAATCAGTATGATCGATTGCCAACTGATCTTCCGGTAAATCTTTTTGAGATTCACGCACCCGGTCAGCATAAGCGACAAGCCGACCAGCATGGCGATAAGCACGGTGGGCAGCACTTCAAAGGCCATGCACAGGATCATGGTCGTCAGAATCGCCACCACAAGCGGCGCCTTGTGCCGTGCGGGTAACACTTCACAGCTTTCACGCGGCATGTTCAGCAAGACAAAGTTCACCCTCTCGTCCATGAGATTCAGGATGTCCGTCCACGCTCCGCAGACAAGCAGGGTGTCACCAAAGCGGAGCCGGTGATCGGTCTTGAGGTCGCGGTCGGTCTTTCCGCCACGGCGCACGCTGATGACCGTGACATCGTACCGCCGCCGGAACTGAATCTGCTTGAGGGTCTGTCCTATGAGGCTGGAGTCGGGACCGATCAGAATTTCGGCCGCACCAATCTCCTGTAGCATCGCCTGCCGTACTTCACCGTGTAAGCGGCTGCATGCCTGGAGTTTCTTCTTCTCAGCAGCGGTTTTGAGGTCTTCCACTTCGCCCACGAGCAGGAGAATATCCCCCTCCTGAAATGGGGTTTCCACGCACGGCTTTATGAACTGGCGGCCACGCAATCGGGTCTTCTCCACGGCCAGTAGATCGAGATCAAAATTTTCACGGAGCCTGGCCTGAAACACGTTCAAGCCGATCAAGGACGATCCAGGCTGAATCTGGTACCGCCGCATTTTGTCATGGAGGTCGTATTTTTTGATGAGATCACTGGTCCGCATGCCCCGGTTAGGCGTTTCCGAACATTCCTGCGGTCCCAAAAGGCGTCGGCCGAAGAAGAGCGTGTACAAAATGGCCGCGGACAAGATGCAGAGACCAAAGGGCGTGAACTCGAAAAAGTCGATCGGTTCGAGATTGTATGAAATAACCAATTGATTGGAGATCAGGTTCTGTGTGGATGCGACCAGCGTCATCATGCCGCTGACCAATGCAGCGATGGAAATGGGGATCAACAGCCGCTTCCTGTTCAAATCCGCCTCATTGCAGACCGATACCGCCAGCGGAATGAAAATGGCGACAGTGGCCGTGGAGTTCATGAACGCACCAAGAAATCCGGCAGCGACCATGAGCAGGGTGATGAGCAGGGCTTCGCTCCCATGTCCGACATCCGCCACTTTTTTCGCCAGTCGTTGCGCTATGCCTGTATTGGATACGGCCTCACCCACGACGAACATGCAGACGAGGATGATGAGGACAGGGTTGGAGAAACCGGCAAGCGCCTCATCTGGAGTGAGTACTCCGCTAAGACTCAATGCAAGGATGACCAGTACGCCGATCAGGTCGCTACGTAATCTGTTGCTGACGAAGAGGATAGCGCTCACACCGAAAATGGCGAACGTGATGAGTGTATCGGGAGATATATTATTCATTATGTGGCTGCTGGATGAAAAGAGAGGAAAGTATGAATGGCATGATGACAACTGCTGAAAAATGTAAAACGTGAAATGGCCCCCTATCAAGAAATAGGGCGTTGAAAGTATCATCTACCGAAACACGTTCAAAATCAATATGTAGAATGTGGTGTGGTCTATTCCAACTCTTTCAGGATGTGGTCTGTCAATTTCCCGAATTCCGGCATCGCCCGACTGCGTGGTCGTTCCATGTTCACGTCGAGCACCGAACGAATACGGCCTGGACGATTGGTCATGATCACGATCTGGTCGGCAAGGTAGACAGCTTCATCGACGCTATGGGTCACCAGAACGATCGTTTTGCGCGTCAACTCCCAAACCTTGAGCAGTTCGCGTTGAAGCAGGATGCGGGTGTGGGCATCCAGTGCGCCGAAGGGTTCATCCATGAGCAATACGTCAGGATCATTGCACAGGGCACGGGCTATGGCCACACGCTGGCGCATACCGCCCGATAATTCATGGGGGTAGGCGTCGCAGAAATCAATCATGTCCACCATGCGCAAATAGTTTCGGGCACGTTCTTCGCGTTCCTTGCGCGGCGCTTTGGCAAAGGCCGGTCCCATGGCGACATTGTCTATTACTGTGAGCCAGGGGAATAGTGAATATTCCTGAAAGACGAGTCCTATCTTGCCGCACGGCTTTGATACGGCGTTGGAGCGATAGTGAACGCTTCCGCTCGTGGCGGATTCCAACCCGGCGGCGACCCGCAGAATGGTGGACTTCCCGCAGCCCGAAGGGCCGACAATGCAGGTGAAGGAATTTTCGGCAATCCGAAGTGTCACATCGGATACAGCGAGCAACGGTTCTCCGCGCTGGGTCGTATATTCCTTGGACAGGTTCTGGATATCAATGATTCGGGTGTTGGCCGCCGTGCTGGTATTGTCCGAGTACATGGTTATCTCCGCCAGGAAAAATGAGTGTGTTCGATGTGCCGGAATACCGTATCCATGCACGCGCCGACCAGCCCGATGGAAATCATGCCTGCGATGACGATGTCGGTGGAGGCGAGAGTGAAAGCGTGGGTGATCATGTATCCGATGCCCGAAAGCGAACCTGGCAGCATCTCTGCGGATACCAGGCACATCCAGGCGATTCCCAGCCCGATTCGCATGCCTGTAATGATGGAGGGCATGGCGGCGGGAAGCAGCACCTTACGAAATATCTGGCCTTCTCCGGCTCCAAGCACGCGGGCCGAATCGATAAGTGTTGGGTTGACGCTGCGCACGCCCTGAATGGTGGAGGTCAGGATCGGGTAGAATGCGCCAATGAAAATGATGAACAACATGGCGAACTTGACGTTATCCAGATAGACGTATGCCTGACCAATCTCTACGCCGGAAAGCGTTGCCAGACTGGAGATGCCGAACCACGCCATGACCAGCGGCACCCATGCCAGGGGTGGGATGGGCCGGAAGAGATTCAGGAAGCCATTGAAGAAGTGGAAAGTCGGGCCGTAATACCCCATGAGGATGCCCAGGGGGATGGCTATGATCGCGGCTGCTGTATAGCCGAGGACCACGCGTGCCAGACTGACCAGCACGTTGGCGGTCAGTGATCCCATGCCGATCAGGTCACTGGTGGGGTGAATGATGATATCAGCCACCTGTCCGATGGAGGGCAGGATAACCTGATTATCGATCCGATCAGCAAGGATCATCCAGACAATACACAGCAACGTCGGTGCCATGAGAGGGATGAAGAGGTACAGGGGACGGTTCTTCATGGGCATTTCCTGTTATGGGGGCCGGACCAGTCGGTCCGGCCCCGCAAGTTGATCAATTTAGCGGTCCAGACTGTTGTTCACAAAGGTGAAATCGAACAACTTCGACCATGTTTCTTCAGGGGAAGTGTCTTTCAAGTTACCTTTGAGTTTGTTCATGCTGCGCAGCATGTCGATGAACATCTGTTCGCCGTTCAGCCATTTCTCTGTTGGGTCTGTGCTGTAGATGATGGCAGACTTTGCCAGTGCCTCTTCCGGAGCACCAATCCAATCAGCGGAAATCTTGGCCGCTTCAGCCCGGTGGGAATTACTCCATCTGGTCGAGGTGGTCATGAGATCGGTCATGGCCTGAACAATTTCGGGGCGTTCGGCTATGAGTGATTCAGAGGCTCCCATGACGCAGCAGGGGAAATCATGCCAGTCGCCTTCGGGCGGCAGGTCGCGTGAATTGAGAGCGATGTGGCCCACACCTTTGAATTCAGCAACGGACGGATGGGGCGCAGGACCGACCCAGCAGTCGACCTGCTTGCTGAGCAGAGCGGGGATCAGGTTGGATGTGGACTTGAGGTCCACCATCAGGATGTCGGCGGTCGCATCGTTGGGGTCACCGGTGATCTTGAAGCCGGCCTTGTGCAATGCGCCTTCAAACACGACGCGGGGGGCGCTGGTCGGTGAATGGTAGCCGATTTTGAAGGGCGTCTTGGATTCATTGACGGCTGCTGCCACAGCGTCATAGCCGTTGACTTCACTATCCGCCGGGAAAACCATGGCCATGCCGTCCACATGCATGGGGCACAGCGCCTTGACCTTGGTCCCCTTATCCACGCCGCTCATGAATGCGGTGCTGGAAGCTAGGGCCATGTCCATCTGGTTCATGGCGAAAAGGGTGATCGTTTCCGAACCACTTTTGGAAACCAGAAGGGAAAGTTCTGCCAGAGGTTGGTCCTCAGCAGACATCAGCATGTATTTCTTTTTGGGGATCAGGGTTTTCAGGTAGACACCATCTTCTTTGAAGGCTTCTCCCTTGATGGCTGCCACCATAAGCGGGGTGTGGTGGGTGGTGAAGACATACCCCAGGCTGAGTTTGGGTACATCCGCTGCGGCTGCCGGTCCTGTGGTCAAAGTAATGACCAGCAACAGGGCTGCCAGCAGGAATAGTGATTTGTGAATAGCACACCGTGTCATACTGCTCTCCTTAACTGAGTTTTCTGGTTACAAGATTTCGATGAAAGCCTCGACGCGCGTACGTAATTGCTCGGTGTCGGAGGTGCTGTAGTCTGTTTCCACGCGTAAAAAGGGCAGGCCGAGTTCTCCTTCGACAAACCGCTTCACCGTGGTCGATTCCGCATTGTATGTGTGGCAGCCGAGCCAGGTCAGGTCGATGATCGCATCCACCCGGTAGGCTTCGGCCATTTCTTGAAGCGAGGTGAGCCTGTTGGCATTGGGGCTCATGCAGGAGCAGGGAATGCTGAGATAGCGCCGGGCCAGTGCTTCCCATGGATCGCCGGTTTCGTCGACAGGCAGTGTCATTCCCTTGAGTCCGGTACAGTTCTCCATGCACACAACCCGACCTCCGAGTTCATCAATTATGTTGATGAGCTTGTCCGACCCTTTGCCCGAAGGGCACCCTGTAAGCAGTATTCGAGGATTGGATTTGGCTGGAAGATTCGGCTGGGCCAGATGAGCCTCCAGGTCTCGACGAAGCTCGGTGAGAGCCGCCAGATATTTGTGGGGATAGACGGAGAAGGATTTGCTCTCCTGTATGGCAAGGAGGTCTCCGGCGGTCAGCGGTGAACGGTCGTCTGCGGCCGATTGGGCCACACGGGCCAGTTCGGATCGAATGGCGTTCTGTTCCGCAATTTCACGGGCCAGCGCTTCGTCGGTGACTTCTGTGCCAGAATATGAAGTGAGAAAGGCCGCCAGTTCGTGAAGACCATGCAACCAGTATTGGAGCGCGGCTTCGCCCGTTTGCGTGTGCGGCAACTGCATGAGGTGAAGCGGCTTCAGGCGCCCCATCAATTCATACATCTTCTTTTTACCGTCGCAGGTTGTCTCGGCAATCAGCACATCAGAGGCAGAGAAAAACGGGCAGGTTCCGTTGATCGCGTAACCGTAGCTCGACTTGATCAGCGGACAAAGGCTTGGCGGAAGTTCGCGTTCCGCTTCCTTTATCGGGTCCTGCTTTTTGCCGCACAGGCTGATAGGAGCAACATTGGCCGCGCGGATCACTTCGGTGGGAGCGTAGATACAGTAGACGCCAGCCACAGTGCCTCCATCCTCTCTCCATGCGTCCAGGTCTGCGATGCTCAGTTCAGAAAAATTAATGAAATGTTTAATATTCATCGTTTTCATCCTTCGGATGACGGCTGTCATCTGCGTGCGATGTTCACATGTTGCTATTTAGTGTGTTAATTTTAACTATTGAGAAAATGAATAGATACAGAGGGAGACTTATCTGAAGTGAGAGGGTCGTGCAAGAAATTGATCTTCTACATGGTGTTGCACCGAAGAGAAGAGTGACATCTGATTGGTGGAGTGGGCTGGGATCAAAATGACAAAGGGGACGCCATGCGAATGCATGGCGTCCCCTATCTATTAATGTATGGAAGGAAGCTATCTACAGAATGTAGTAGACGGCTGCCAGTCCGGTGATCGACATGGTGATCGTATATGGCAGGGCCAGGTAGACCATTCGTCCGTAGGACAACCGAATGACGGGCGCGAGGGCGCTGGTAAGCAGGAACAGGAACGCGGCCTGTCCATTGGGGGTTGCGACGGACGGGATGTTGGTACCCGTGTTGATGGCAACGGCCAGCTTGTCGAAGTGGGTCATGATCTGTCCGGCCTGACGGGCAGCTTCGCTCGGAAGGGTTGCCAGCACATCGGCACGGGCCACTTGCGTATCGGTGAGCTTGTCCATCAATGCCTGACCGGTCATCCCGATATCTGGAACTGTGCCGAGCATCTGCACAAAGTGGAGCTTGGTTTCCGAGATGTACACCGTGGCTACGAAGACATTATCGGAAATGGCCGAAAGCACGCCATTGGCGATATAGTATGCGGCCAGCTGATCCTGCCCTTCGAGGCTGAGTACGTAATTGATGATCGGCGCGAAAAGGTGCTGGGAGTGGATGACGGCGACAATGGCGAAAAAGACCACGAGCAGTGCGGTAAACGGCAGGGCTTCTTCAAATGCGTGTCCCAACTGATGCTCTTCGACCACGCCGGTGAAAGCGGTGAGCAGAACAATGACCGAGAGACCGATGATGCCGACTGCGGCCAAGTGGAATGCAAGGGCTACGATGAGCCAAACACCGGCCAGCGCCTGCAGCATGAGCTTGACCTTGCCGGGTTCGCCTCGCTTCTCTTCCTGGCGAATGGCTTCTTCGAGCAGGAAGGAGCGGATGTTGCCGGGGAGCTCTGCGCCGTAGCCGAATATCTTGAACTGTTCTACGGCCAGACAGGTCAGCAGACCGACGCCGAAAACGGGCATCGACACGGGGAGGACTTCGAGGAAGAAGGGCAGGAAGTGCCATCCCATTTCACTGCCGATGAGCAGGTTCTGAGGCTCTCCGACCAGCGTACATACACCGCCCAGTGCCGTACCTACGGCACCGTGCATCATCAGGTTGCGCAGGAAAGCGCGAAACGCACGCAGTTCTTCGCGGTTGGTCTGTTTGAGGGAGTCGTCAGAGGCGAGATCATGGGTGTCGCCTTGATTCATGCCGGAAACGAACCGGTGGTAGACATTGTAGAAACCATAGGCCACGGCAATGATGACAGCGGTTACGGTCAGCGCATCAAGAAAGGCGGACAGGATGGCGCCTGCAAGACAGAAAAGCAGGGAAATCAGTTTCTTGGATCTGACTTTGACCAGGATGCGCGTGAAGGTGAACTGGAGAAAATCTTTCATGAAGTAGATGCCTGCCACCATGAATATGAGCAGCAGGATGACTTCAAAGTTGTTGTGCGCCTCATGATAGACGACTTCAGGGGTGGTCAGTCCCAGGGCGATGGCCTCAATGGCGAGAAGTCCGCCCGGTGGCAGGGGATAGCACTTGAGTGCCATGGTCAGGGTGAAGATGAACTCGGCGATCAGCAACCAGCCGGTCACGAACGGGCCGGCAGTCAACAGAATCAACGGGTTCAGGATAAGGAACGCAAGGATGGTGAATTTGTACCAACGAGGCGCGTTGCCAAGAAACAAATTGAAAAAGTGAGTCATGCGTGATGATTGCATCAATTAATCCCATAACAGTCTTGAACCGGCGTGGCCGGAAAATGCGATACGTGCTCAGACCGAAAACGGTTGAGCAAGACAAGGTGTCAGTATTGGCAGAACTGAAATGGGATGGGTCAACCTGTGTTGAACAATGCAAAGCTGCCCGCAAAAAAACAATCAATCTCGTAAACGACGGCAGTGTCCATTGAGAAACCTCCTGTGGGTGGTGTCTCCGTGGGGGCTCAGTCGGTGGGCATAAAAATGCGACCAGAGGCTGGGTCTCGCGCGGATAGGAGAATTTAGTTTTCTGGAGTCCATATGTCAAGAATCGAACATTTTTGGTTTGTGGAGTTGGGCTGAGGGGGCTTTACGTGCTCGCTTTGTACCTATTCGGACCTAGTCCGTTGCCTGCTGAAGATAACTCCAGAATAAAGGATATCGTTTTTGTCAGAATTTGTTGCCCATTACTTCTTAGGCATGCTACGAAAATGTCATCTTTTGGAAAGGGGCTCCAAAAACCGGCACTTATGTGAAAAGAACTGCTACGAGGAAGGTGTCAATGAAATTTGAAACGGTGCTGCGGTATAGTGCATTTATAGCGGTGGCTATCGCATTGGGTATGGGGCTATATTTGGCCAAAGAGTCAAAAGCCACATCATACCTATCCAGCGATGCCATTGCCTGCACCAACTGTCACGTCATGGAGAGCTATTACGCCAGTTGGCAACATAGTTCCCATGCCATGCGGGCTGTTTGCGTTGACTGTCATTTACCGGTGGACAACTACATCGATAAATACGCGTCAAAGTCCCGCGACGGATGGAATCATTCCGTGGCTTTCACCCTGAACACCTATGGAAAGCGCATGCTCATCACTGATGACGGCGCCCGTCGTGTACAGGAAAATTGTATCCGTTGTCATTCCAGTCGTTCTAAAACACTCATCAAAAACATCGACCGCTATCATGCTTTCGACAGCGAGACACTCGGAGATCGAAAGTGCTGGGATTGCCATCGTGAGGTGCCGCACGGAAAGGTGCGCAGCATCAATGGCACACCCAATACTCTCGGCGTACGATGGGACCGTTAAACCTTTTTGGGAGGCGTAAATGAATAAGAATTCGATTATACTTGTGCTGGCCCTCGTTGGTATAGCCTTCATGACGTTCATGTTGCTATCCATCGGTGGCAAAAAAGAAGAACAGGCGTTACTCAATGCCACACCGGTCATCAAGGAAGAAGGTATAGAAGCCAGAAGTGATGAATGGGGCAAATACTATCCGCATCAGTACGATAGCTGGAAACAAACCAGTGAAAGCTCCAAAATTGAAGACCAACTTGAAAAGTATCCGCAGCTTGTCATCCTGTGGGCCGGATACGGTTTCGCCAAAGACTACAACGCGCCCCGCGGCCATGCCTTCGCTCTTCAGAGCAACAGAAACACACTTCGCACTGGTGGCCCCACCGGTGCTGATGACGGCCCCATGCCCATGGCATGCTGGACCTGTAAATCCTCCGACGTTCCCCGCCTGATGGAAAAGGAAGGCGAGCTGGAATTCTTCACAGGCAAGTGGGCGCGTGCAGGTTCCGAGATCGTGAACCCCATCGGTTGTGCCGACTGCCACAACACACAGACCAGTCAACTGGAACTCTCCAGACCGTATCTCAAGCGTGCGCTTGAAGAAAGCGGACAGGAGCTGGACAAGCTGACGTTCCAGGACATGCGTTCCCTGGCCTGTGCTCAGTGTCACTCCGAGTACTACTTCAAGAAGACCCCCTATACCGACAAGAGCGGCAAGGATCAGGTCGCCGCAGTGGTCACCTTCCCCTGGGCCAAGGGTCTCTCTGCTGAAAACATGGAAGAGTACTACAATGAATACGGGTTCATGGACTGGGAACACAAGATGAGCCGTGTCCCCATGCTCAAGGCCCAGCATCCCGGTTACGAGACCTTCACCACCGGCATTCACTTCAAGCGCGGCCTGTCCTGTGCTGATTGTCACATGCCGTACACACAGAAGGGCGCCATCAAGTTCTCGACCCACAAGATTCAAAGCCCGCTCGATAACATCGCCAACTCCTGTTTGACCTGTCACCGTCAGAGTGAGCAGGAATTCAAAGACATCGTGCAGGAAAAGCTGGATCGCAAGAATCAGTTGAACGTCATCGCCATGAACAGCCTGGCAGCCGCTCACCTTACCGCCAAGAAGGCCTGGGAAGTTGGTGCCACCCAAGCTGAAATGGCTCCGGCAATCGACACCATCCGCTCCGCACAGTGGCTCTGGGATTACTCCATTGCCAGCCACGGCTCCTTCTTCCACGCTCCGGGAGAAACGCTGCGTCTGCTCGGTGTTGCCAACAACAAGGCACAGCAGGCTCGCATCACCCTGTCCGGTATTCTGGCCAAGTACGGCGTGATCGACTATGAAGTGCCTGACTTCTCGACCAAGGAAAAGGCTCAGCAGCTCGCTGGTGTTCCATTGGATAAGCTCGTCGACGAGAAGCAGACCTTCAGAAAGGGTCTGATGCAGGAATGGAATAACGAAGCTGTCGAGGAAGGCCGACTGACCGACGAATTCGTTAAGGGGCTTCCGGAAAAAGCATCCTACCTGCCCGAATAGGCACGTAGCCACACCGTAACCAAGAGGCCGGGCAGTACAGACTGTCCGGCCTCTTTTCTTGTCAGTCCAGACTGCTTCGTGGAGATATCCGTTCAGGCAATGGCAAAAGAAAGCCCCACCGACTATTGTCAGTGGGGCTTGAAGTTTTGTAATCAATGCCGGTTTTAAGCTTCTACTGGCACTGGGGCCCGGCGAAGGGCCGTCCAGATGAACGGGGCCGCGGCCAGCGCGATGGCTGCGCTCAGGATAATGGCGGGCCCGTACCCACCAAAGATGTCGGCGATGAGTCCGCCAATGGTCGGCCCAACGAGGGCGGCCAGGCCATAGCCCACGAAGCAGACGGGGTAGAGGCGCGGAAACAGGTCCATGCCGTACAGGTTTACGATGGACGAGGCATAGATGACGAAGCAGCCGCCAAATCCAAAGCCTATAAGGAAGATAGTGACCAGCAGTGCCGTGGAGTTGGCCGTAAGGAGCAGCGGCATCAGGCTCAACCCGAGAAAGGCAAGGGAGTAGACGATGGAAGGTCTGTTCCCGATGCGGTCGTGTATCTGGCCCCAGCTGATGCGGCCAACGGCGTTGCCTATGGCGAACAGAGAAATGCACAGGGTGGCTGCGCCGCCGCTCAAGCCAAGGGATTGTGCCATGGGCTTGAGGTTGCCCACCACCAGCAGTCCGGCGAAGGTACCGCAGAACATGCCCAGGCAGATGAGTAGATAGTCCTTTGAGAGAAGGATGCTTTTCACCGATGGAGCGGTTTCCGTCTGACCGACAGTATCGCCGGTTTCTTCAGGCTGACTCAGGAACATGGCACTGGCAAAAGCGATGACGCCGGAGCCGAGTCCGATGTATTGAAAGGCCTGGAGCACATCCATGCCCGTGTCAACGAGCAGGTATTTGGCCACAGCGCTTACAATGACCGCGCCTCCGCCAAAACCGGCCACGGCTACGCCTGTAACCAGTCCCTTATTGTCCGGGAACCATTTCATGGCCACCGTGAGGGGGCAGATGTATCCCAACCCGATACCTGTACCGGTGATGAGACCGATGCCCAACAGAAGCATCAGGAAATCGCCTTGCGAGAACGAGGCAACACAGTAACCGGCGGTGAACAAAATCGCGCCCATGCCTGCGGTGATGCGGGGCCCGTGTCGTTGCAGAATGCGTCCGGCCGGGATCATCACTAATGTGAAGGTGAGGATGGTGACGCCAAAAATAAGTCCGCATTGGCTTTTGCTGATACCGTAAAGTTCATTGAGGGGCGGAACGAATTCGCTCCAGGCGTAAACGCCGCCAAGCACCATCTGTATGGCCACTCCGGCACACAGAACTATCCATTTTGTCATCTGGTTTCCTTGTTTTCTGGGTGTTGGAGCATGTCGAGCAGTTGGCCGATGTGGATATCCTGTTCCAGTGGATGGCGAAGTCGTTGGTTGCGGGAAATGGTGTACTCATTGCGCCGCCCTTCGCGCGTTCGCTCCAGGTAGCCATCCTTTTCAAGCTCGGCGATGATTCGCTGCACCGCCCGTTCCGTGATTCCCACCTGTGCCGCAATATCGCGTATGCGCATGGACGCATCCTGTTCCAGACAGAGCAGGACATGGGTATGGTTGGTCAGAAAATTCCACGACGATGCAGGGTGGCTCGAAGACATGGTGGGCTCCTATCGGTAAAATGCGAGACGCGACATCTAATACATGAAATGGATGTCGTCAATTCGGGGGTGGTTCTCTTGGGTATGGCGAAGCGCGGAATAAAGAAAAAGTGGGAATTGTGGGATACTTGATGTCCTGATGTAGGCCAAAACCGAAAAACTGGTCTACAAATGAGAAAAGGCACCTGCGAATATATTCGTAAGTGCCTGTATTGTTTGGTGGAGACGAGGAGATTTGAACTCTAAAAGGCCATGCTCTCACAGGTCCGCACTGAAGTGCATAGGAATGGTAAAAAGTCCTTTGTTGACAATAGGTAACGTTGTGCCTAATGTTCACTTATTCTCACTGGAAAAACCTGAGTGTCACGCTAAAAAGTTGTACAGGGGTTGTACAGAATGTCTGCCTCCAGATTTTACAAGACCGAGTTCAAGGGTGTCCGCTACCGGAAGCATGCCACTAGAAAGCATGGTGTTCAGGCTGACCGGTATTATGTGCTGACGTACAAGATCGACGGCAAGACCAAGACCGAGGCGGTGGGGTGGGCCTCTGAGGGCGTTAAGCCGTCTGAAGCGTATGATCTGCATTGTCAACTTCTTCAGAATCGCAAGAAGGGTCAGGGGCCGAGGACCATAGCAGAGATGCGAGCTGAGGGGGACGAGGAGCGAGCGGAGCGCGAGGCAGAGAAGAGACGTCAGGCTCGTCTGAATATTTCGTTTAAGGAGTATTTTGAAAAGTACTACCTTCCGGAAGTGCTGCAAGCAAACCGACCTGAAACCGTGGATAAAACCAAAATCCAGGTGGATAAATGGATAGATCCAGTCGTGCTGGAGCTTCCCATGCGTGAGATCACGCTTGAGTACATCAAGCGGATTCGGGCTAACCTGAACAAGAAGAAGCGTAGCCCTCGAACCATTCAGTATGTTTTCGTCACCTTCAACGCCATTTGGAATATGGCCAGGGAGGACGGCTTCGTTGAGGGAGAAAGTCCGGCTAAGAAGCGGAGTTTCCGCAAGACCATGCCTAAGGTCGACAACAGGCGGGAGCGATTCCTGACGAGAGACGAAGAGGACAAGCTGCTTGCAGAATTAGCCCGCCGGAGTCGGCAGTTGCACGATATGGCTTTGCTTTCCATAGAGTGCGGTCTGAGGCGGGGCGAGATTTTCGCACTGACGTGGGATTGCGTGGATTTCGAGTCCGAAACCCTGCACCTGCGACGCACTAAAAGCGACAAAAGTCGATGGGTCCCCCTCACACAACGAGCCAAGGCAATGTTGCTGAATATGGAACAGGGCAGTGCCGGTGAGTTTGTGTTCCTCGATCGGTTTGGCAATCAGCTCAAGGCGCTCTCCAACTCATTCGACAAGGCTGTTAATAAAGTTGGCCTGAACGATGGTATCACTGACCGGAAGATGAAGATCGTCTTCCATTCTCTCCGTCATTCCTACGCCAGCAACTTCCTTAAATCAGGCGGAAGTCTTTATGCGCTTTCCAAGCTGATGGGACATGGAAGCATCAATGTGACCGAGCGCTACGGGCATTTGGCCAATGACGATCTGGTTGCCGCCACCAAGCAGATGGAGGCGAGCCGGACGAGCGAGAGGAGCGGCGGGAAGGTCGTGCCGTTGCACCGTACTCAGGGAGCTACCGAGTAGACCCGCGCCCTACGGTCTTCACTACCTGTTGGCGTTGAAATGCGACAATAAATATACACTAAGCGTCTTACGCTTACGTTTCTTTTATAAAATTGAAATATCACGGCAGCTCTAGATTAAGATGTGAGCTTGGCCAGCGTTTTATGGAAGTGATGGCGGGAGATCATGTAACCACGAAGCGTCTTCTTGTCCTTCGGTGAGTAGTGCGCACCGCAGAGATCTCCTGTGCGCTTGGGGATCAAAATCTTACGTGCTTTCAGCCAGGAAATGAATCGGAGCAGCGTTGGTTTGTCCTTGGCTACTTTGCTCATTTCCTTGCTGGGAATAAGGATACGGTGCCGGTCGATTTCAATATATGAAGTAGGAGAACAAGCACCCCATTCCACAAGTTTGTCCGTCGGGGGCATGGAAATTTTCATCTGCTTGAGAAGGCTGCCAAAGAAAACATCTCGGCTATCGATCACTGCCATGAATTGATCGAAAATTGACATGATGGAATCGCCTCGCCACCAATTTTTCAGCCCAATCTGATCGACATCTCCCACTGCCATGAAGAAACGCAGATAATCCGAAACCTGTCTGTTTGGTCGTGGCCTGGTTGCCCATGCCAACTGCTTTTTGAAACGTTTTTCATCGGCCTGGATTCTTTCAAGGCAGCCAGCGCTATGAACTGCGAGCTGCTGTACCATGGCGCGTGTGGCGTTATGGTTGAAACGGAATCCCTGCGAGGTCGAATCCCCAAGCCATATGTCAATGCCTAGGACATTGTTCTGGTGCGTGAAGATGTGGAATCCTTTTTCGTGATTATGGTCCTGCCCCATGGGCGTTTTACCACATGAGATAATGACTCCTTGGACTCCTTTGTCCCTTCCCTTTCGCCCTTTGAAATACCGCCTGACCAGGCTGTTCATCGCCTTAGTCTTGGCCGCCGGGATTTCAAGAATGCCAAGCGCAGCATCCTTGTGCTGCATCTTCAGGGCAATTTCGTGTTTTTTCGCATCGGCAAACTTGTAGGGCATTTGGTTCCATACCGAACACGCGGCGTGGACGACCGCCGCCCGTCCGGCCTCAGTTCCACCATGGAAATGAAGATTCAGCCCGGAGAGTTGTCTGTGCTTGAGGTACGGTGCGGACAGTGAAGCCAGCGTGGCAAGCAGGATGTAGGGATCAGTAGTTTCCTCGCGAATGGATACGGGTGGGAGCAGCTTCCGGCTTCTCTCTTCAGTGGGAACCACCCAATTTTGTCTCACATACCCTGAAGCGGTCGAGCCATTGTCCCCCGGAAATATGAATTCATTGTCCTTTTGCCAGCCGCCATATTTCGAGACGCGGGGCGATGGCTTATTAAGGGGCTTTCGCGGGAATTGGCTGACAATATAGTCCCGGATGCTCCCTTTGTCTTGCGTGTTGTTGGGAGTGTACACCCCGTGGGAGTGGAGCAGCGCGAAAAGCTGCGTCGAGCTGATGTCCTTCTCGGAAACAATAAGCTCTTTCCTGAAGCCACGATCGTCACAGCAGATGAGTCGCCGCGCTCCTTCTTCATGGTCGAATTGGGCCAGCTCCTCTACCCAAATTGGATTCATGAGTCGTGTATGCTGTCCGTCCGCTTCATTCAGGTACAATCCGGTTCGCTTGAGTTGAACACCATTGTGACTCTGGTATGGGGTATGTTGATGCACTGGAGATCTGGACAGGTACTGCAGGGCCAAGGGCGAAGTGACGCCGCAGTCCTTTTTGCAGGGAAAATTGCCACCGTGTTCAGCTACGAAGGTCGCTACCTTATTGCATGGGATCGGTTCCGGGTACTGCGCCTTGGCTTCTTTAAAACGCTGTCCGTTGAGTCCGCACAGGAGATGCCCACCACCGTGCATCTCAATAAGACGCAGGAAGTATGAGATATTTGCCCCGATGATTCGCCAGGCTATAGCCAGGTGCTCTTCGGTCACGGACTGTTGGTTGAGCAGTGCGGAAAAAACCTTGCAGCCCCGTATGTAGGCAGGATTGGTTCTGAGAAAATCTTTTCGGCCCGAGGCATCATCGTGTGCCATGAAGTATTCAGACGCCAGGAACGACAGAGGGATGGTCTGCTGATGCTGGAGATTTGAGAGCTTGGGCGCGGCCTCGCTCCAGAACACGGGTGTTTGGTTGACTAAAGTCGTCGGAAGCTGTTTGGCAAAGGTAAATCCTTGAATTTTATGATCGAAGTCGAGTCGGCTTGGGGAACCGATATCTCCCCTAAAGGTTGTCTCAGGGATGATGAGTTCGAATCCAAGTCTATGGAAATGGACCTGGATACTGTGTAGGGGCACTTGGTAGTAAGTGAGGACTTCCTCAATCTCTGGGGGGAGAAAGGGACTGACGAGGGCCGTGAATGGCTGAATTGTGCCCGGACGGTTCTCGTGTGGCCAATCGAAAAATAAGTGCAAGTCACCCCAAATGCGTTTTGGCCTGACGACCTCCTCTAGTGGGTGAGAGTATGAATGGACGCTGAAAGCTTCCGCGCCTTGCTTAATCATAGCCGACCGGTTGGCCGGGTTATCAATGAAACACTTATAGAAATTATTGGCGAAAAGTGCGTAGCGGTGTCGAGGCGTATTCGTCATCGGCGTGTCTGTTTGATTTCATGGAATGTCATCAAGGGTTAGCATGCCATGCTCGTCCTTTTCAGGCAATGAATCACAGCTCAAGAATCCGCTTCAAATAATTTTTCACAACGAGGTGACATCTTGTGAGAACAAATGAACACAGGAGGTTACACGTGGACAATCTCAAACAAGAACTAATGGAACATCTGCCCCCGATATTCGCTGGCCGCGCCGTGGACTCCCTGACCGGAAACGCCGTCAGATGGCGGACGATCCAGAACCTTCGGAGTCAGAAGAAGATCCCCGAAGAATGCTTTATGCGGCAGGGATCGCGAAAGACCTTGCTGGTCAGGGCACCGTTTGTGGAATGGTTCCTTCAACATATCAACTAGTGTCCGCCTTGAATAAAAGGCGTTCGAAAGGCCGGAGAGCAACGCTCCCCGGCCTTTTCAATTTGCAACAGGAGAAGATGTAATGGAATTGGTCTATTACTGGGCCCCCTTGAACGGCGATAAGCCGGGGCCCTGGGAAAAGATTATGGCCTCTCAGGATGTTTTCGAGCTTGCGCGACAAAAGGGTGCAGCTTTTCTGTCGACCATGGCTTTTGAATACGAACCTGAGAAGGACAAGGAAGAGCCTCGTCGGTATGGCGACCTTGTCATTGACTTTGATTGCAAAGATGACCCTGAACAAGCGCGTAAAGATTGCGTCATATTCGTGAACCATTTGTTCGGGTACATGGTGCGGCCTGGAGAACTGCGGTACTGGATAACCGGCTCTAAAGGGTTTCATATAATAGTCCCATCGTATTTGTTCGGTGGCATCGAAGGTGACCCCTTGCTCCCTCAAATCTATGCAAGGATGGTGCAGTTCCTTACCGTGCGCATATGGCATGGTCAGCCTAATTCGGTGGACACCAGCATGTACTGTATGGGGAAAGGAAAGCTCCTGCGAATGGAGAATGTCCAGCGGCCCAATGGCATGTACAAAGTGCCCATCACGTGGGAAGAACTGTCGACACAGAGTTACGATGATCTGATCGAGCTTGCCAGGCAGCCGCGCCATATAGAAGTCGCCCCGCCTTCGTTGCGGTTGCCTCAGCCTTTGGCAAGCATGTACCATTGGCATAAAACGCTGGTTCACAGGCCTCCCACAAATTGCCTTTTAAGTCCTGCCGATTTTATCATGAAGTGCAAATTCATTCGGTATTGCTCGGAAAATGCTGAAACTCTGGAAGAACCTCTCTGGCATGCCATGCTGTCCGTCCTGAAAGGGCTTGGCGATTTCGGCCATTGGATGAGCCACGAGCTGAGTTTGAGACATCCCGAATATACCCCCGCAGAAACGGACAAGAAGATCGAAAAGGTCGTACCGAATATGAGTTGCGATAAAATCCGGCAACTCTACGATTGCAGGTGCGACTGTGGCGTGCCGTTCCCCAGCATGATTTGGGCGACAGGCAAGGGCGCAGAAGGCGTCAAGCAAACTGAAGTCGAGCGGGTGTCAAACCTGATCGAGCCATTCGATTTCTACCCGGCGGAAGACGGCATGACTGTCTATGCAGACATCCATGTAAACGAGCACCGGGAAACGTATCGAGTGGATAGCTTCGAGTTCAAGAACCTGATCGGCTATCGCTACTATCAGGAAACAGGCAAGCATCTGAAATCGGCTGCTGCGCAGGATTTGATTCACTTCATCACTGCACGTGGGCTGTTTGGTGGTGCTGAAAAGCAAAAAGTGTTCACACGCATCGCCCATCTTGATGACGCGGTGTACATCGACTTGTGCGATGACCAATGGCGTGCCGTGGAGATCACTGCGGGTGGGTGGAGAATCGTGACCAGCCCGCCGGTTCGTTTTCGTCGTGTCAAAGGCATGCTGCCCCTTCCTGAGCCCATGGAGGGCGGCTCGGTCGCTGAAATACGGAAGCTCCTGAACATCGGGCAGGAAGATGCTCTCCTGGTCGAGGCGTGGTTGCTGGGCATACTGTCGCCTGGGCCGTATCCTGTGCTGATCCTGGAAGGCGAGCAGGGCTCGGCCAAGAGCAGTACAACTCGTCTGCTGCGGATGTTACTCGATCCGTCGGTTGCACCCACTCGGGCGGCACCCCGTAATGAGCAGGATTTGATCATCTCCGCAAACAACTCCTGGATCGTGACTCTGGACAACCTCTCTGGGGTGCCGGTTTGGCTATCGGATGCCCTGTGCCGCATGGCTACAGGTGGCAGTTTCTCAGCCCGGAAGCTGTTCACCAACGATGAAGAGGCTCTGTTCACGATTATGCGTCCCATCGTCCTCAATGGGATTGATCAGGTCGCAGACCGTCATGATCTGGCTGATCGGAGTCTCCGAGTCACTCTGCCGGTGATAAAACCTGAAAACAGGCTGACGGAATCGGAGTTGTCGCTGGCAATCGATGCAGCCGCTCCCAAAATACTAGGTGGTCTGTGTGATGGCGTCGTGTGCGCTCTGAAGAACAGACAGAGCATCCAGGTCGAAAACCCGCCAAGGATGGCGGACTTCACCCACTGGTGCGTGGCGGCTGAAGAGGCCATGCACTGGGAGACGGGAGAGTTTCTGGAAGCCTATGGAAGCAATCAGGATGAGTCCATTGAACGCGCTCTGGAATCAGATCATGTCGCCAACGCGATCATTACGCTGATGTCCGGCGTTTTTGATTGGGAAGGAACGCCTACCGAACTGCTTAAGGCTCTTGAAAACGTTGTGGATGAGCGCGTCACCAGACTGAAGCTATGGCCACAAGTGCCAGCTGCATTAGGCAAGCGACTGACACGCTGTAAGGGCTTCCTTCGAAGCTCTGGAATTAACGTCAATCAACAGAGAGGAGGAGAACGTCTCATCACCATAACCAATGAAAAGATCGCTCCTACTGCAAGCTCCAATGTGAGCATCAGCAATGGAGTGTTCTTCGGATAAAAAACTTGGGCAGTCTGGGGATACTCCCAGACTGCCCGTTTTTCGATGGCAGTTCGGGCGGCTGAGGCGGGACATAACACGTTTAATTTTCATTACATGATTGGTAGGACAGATCATGCCTTTTTTTTGCATTGGCAAATTGTCAAACCAATTACGTTATTCCCGCCCCTACTGCCGTAACCGCCAAATATTGAAGTCTGTTCAAATCAATTGAAATATTTTATATCCTTTGCGCAAGGCAGGGGGCTTTAGCTCCTGCATAAGATCGTAGTGAACAAAGGTATGGCCCCCAATGAAACAAGATAAGAATATAGCACTCTTCATCGCTCAAAAGGTATTTGCCGAATTGGTATACGACGTACAAAGCCTTGAGGGGATGCCATTCACCATGCCCGAGGTTCAGACGTATCTCCAGGGTGTTACTGTCGGCGGGCACAAGGTTTCAGATGTTGAAAAGCTCAAACAGCAAAAGCTTGGCTGGGAACTCCTCATCGAGATGGTCAAGGAAGACACTTTCACCCTGACCAAAGAAACAGCCTGCGCAATCCAAAAGGTGATTGGCCATGGCGAAGCCCTAGACCCTGGAATGTTCCGAACAGCCCAGGTTGGCATTGCCGGAACCGAGTATAAGCCGCCCCGAGCCGACGAACTCGATAAACTTTTCAAAAGCGTGATCAGCGACCTCTTGAAGCTTAAGGACGTGCGCGAGCAGGCTTATCGCCTGCATCTCGACTTTGCCCGAAGTCAGTTCTTCTGGGACGGCAACAAGCGTACCGGCCTGCTTATGCTCAATGGGCACCTGATGAGCAATGGCTATTGTCCGCTCTCTATCCCCGCCAAGCGGCTGACCGAATACAATGCCGGTATGATTCGCTTCTACGAAAGCGGTGAATATAATGAAATGATGGCGTTCCTGAAGGAGTGCCATGAAGCGATGTACGGGCGGTTCGAGTAGGAGGAGTCATGCTTGAGGATGTTGAAGTAAACATTCCCGAATACTTCCGGTTCATGGCCGAATACGCCGGGCCAATGGCGCTGAAACTTTCCCAACGGCTCCACGGTAAACCCGATTGTTTTGACTACGACGAACATGCTGCCATTGACTGTCCCGCATTCATCAATGAAAAGCTGGCCGACATGCAGGAATACGTCCCGGATGTCGTCGAAGCGATTAATTCCCTGGGCAGGAGTGTTTCCGAGTACGAGATTCTGAACGCCTTCGAAGATATCGACCGGGCTTGCGATCCGATCCTCACGAGCATGGACGAGGTCAAATGCGCCTTGTTCGAGGATGTGGAAGAGGCCAAGCCCCTCCTGCTCAACGTCATGGGGCGTGTCATTCAGGATGTCGCTCTCATGCTCCAGCAGTTGCACCAAGCAGTCCTCACTCCGGAGCACTGCATCGAAGATTACGAAGACAGTCTCGTGATGGATCTCACTGTTGAATTTCGCATTGATGAAGAAATGGCCGCACTCGAAGCCTGGGCCAATAGGCAAAACCGGACATCAGGCGGCGGCTGGGGAGGCCTGCTGGGCGCTTTCGGTCTGGGGTGGTGGATGGCTTCAGATTAACCGGCCCGATCAATCATTTTCAGCATTTCCCTGCCTGGAAACACGACACCCTTCAAATCCTTTCCTTGGCATGGCGTCTCATTGAGAAAAGTGACTAACCAACGATATTCTTCTTCAGTTTCGGGCAGCCGTCCGAATCTAGCTTTCAGGATATAGTCGATCCCCACTTTCAGATCATTCAGCGTCCCGAGCACGCTGCGATTGTGCGTCTTGTGATACGAAAATCCACCGAGCAGCAGCTTGGCCTGGGCGATTTGCGCCGGGTTGGCGTTCATGTAGCCCAAGGTCCGCTCGCAGTGGTGGATGAATACTTTCTGGAAGTTGGCAAAATCCTTTTTCACCATGCCGGGGATGAACAAAGTGAAGCGCGTTTCATCGTTGACCAGCAACACGCACTTTCGCCGGAACAGATGAATGAGGTTGCCATGCCAGCCGAGGAAACCACGCACGTCAGGAGCATCGGCCAACGGCTCGGAGGTCAGCTCCTTGGCGAGCTTTTGAGTGCAGCAGATGTAGGGCATACCCGTCCTCTAAGCCGCCTCACTCCAGTCATCCGCCAAACTCTCGGCCTGACGCAGTACTTCAGCCACCGCTTCCTTCTGGGCGTCCGGCGGATACTTGTATTTCTTCAGGATCCGGCGAACCAGATTTCGCATCTTGGCCCGGACTGAATCCTTATGCTGCCAGTCGACGGTCACATTCTTCCGCAGCTTTTCGGTCAACTCCTTGGCGATCTTCTTGAGGATGTCATCGCCCAGTTCTCGCACGGCGGATTCGTTTTCTTCCAAGGCGTCATAGAAAGCCAACTCGCTTTGGTTGAGTCCGAGCTTGTCGCCACGCTTGAGGGCTTCGTTGAAGTCCTTGGCCATCTGGATCAGCTCTTCGATTACCTGGGCGGTCTCAATGGCTCGATTGCGGTATTTGAGCAGAGACTCCTGCAGGCGCTCAGAGAACTTCCGCTCCTGCGTCGTATTACGGCGAGAACGGGCGCTGATTTCATCCCTGAGCAACTTTTCCAGCAATTCGACAGCGAGGTTGCGGTGCTCCATGTTGCGGACGTCGTCGAGGAATTCTTCAGACAAAATGGAAATGTCCGGTTTGTCGAGTCCCGCCAACGCGAAAACATCATCCACGCCTTCAGGGACAACAGCGCGGGCGAGAAGCTGGTTCAGGACGGCGTCCTTTTCCTGCCGTGTCTGCTTGCCCTTGGTGGCGGTTGTCTTGGCGATGAAAATCTTAACGGCCTGGAAGAAGGTGATCTCATCACGGAGAGCCATGGCTTCGTCCAGAGTTCCGCAGAGGGATTGGGCGCGAGTCATAGCTACCACGACGTCGAAGAACTCCTTCTTGCGCTCCTCGGTCTCGACAACAAAGTCGGCAGCAGACGGCAGGAGCTCGACAGCCTTGCTTTTGTAGGCGGAGTAATCAAACTTGTGGAAGATATCGCGTGCGGTCTGGAGCTTCTCCTTGAGCACGTAAAACGCCTCATACACATCAACCGTGGGCTGACCGCCACGGCCACTGCTTTGGGTGTATGTGTGGAGTGCGTTCTTCAATTCGCTGGCAATGCCAATGTAATCGACGACCAGACCGCCTTGCTTGCCCTTGAACACGCGGTTCACGCGAGCGATGGCCTGCATGAGGTTGTGCCCCTTCATGGGCTTGTCGACGTACATGGTGTGGGCGCACGGTGCGTCGAAGCCGGTCAGCCACATGTCGCGGACAATGACTATCTTCAGTGGATCGTCGAGGTCCTTGAAACGCTTCTCCAAGGCCTTTTTCTGCGACTTGCTGTAATGGTGGGCCTGTAGCTCCTGCCGGTCAGACGCACTGGCGGTCATGATGATACGGATAGCCCCATCAGATGGATCGTAGGTATCGTTTGCCAATCGTCCCCCTGCCCAGTGCGGACGCAATTTCACGAGCGCATCGAACATCTGCACGCAGATATCACGGCTCATGCAGACAATCATGGCCTTGCCGTCCACGACCTCCAGGCGGGCTTCGAAGTGATCAACCAAGTCCTCGGCTACTTGTCGGATACGCGGTTCAGCCCCAACAAGCTTGGCCAGGGCAGCCCACTTGCCCTTGGTTTTTTCGGCTTGAGATGTCTCCTCATCCTCCGTTACTTCGTCTACTTTTTCGTCGATTTGCGGCAACTCATCCTCGTTGAGGTTGAGCTTGGCTAAGCGGCTTTCGTAGAAGATCGGGACGGTCGCGCCATCAAGTTGGGCCTGCTCGATGTCGTATACGCTGACATAGTCGCCAAACACTGCTTGGGTGTTCTTGTCCTCTTCGGATATGGGCGTGCCGGTGAAGCCGGTGAACGTGGCATTTGGCAGAGCATCACGCATGTGCTGGGCATACCCGGCAACGAACGCATTACGCTTTTCGTCAAGCTTGGCCCTGAAGCCGTATTGGGAACGGTGACACTCGTCGGCAATGACGATGATGTTTCGACGGTCGGACAGGACCGGGAACGTGGTCTCATCCTTATCCAGGGAAAATTTCTGAATGGTGGTGAAGACAATGCCGCCGGACTGCTTCTCGTTGAGGATCTGACGAAGCGCTCCTCGATCATCCGCCTGTATCGGACTGTCGGCCAGCAGATCTCCTGCCTTGCAGAACGTTTCGTAGAGTTGTCCGTCCAGATCGTTTCGGTCCGTAATGACAACGAGGGTCGGGTTGGCCAGTTCGGGATGGCGGATGAGCTTTCCGGCGAGGCAGCACATGGAGATGGATTTACCGGAACCCTGAGTATGCCAGATGACGCCGCCGCGTCCTTTCAGCTCGTTCGGTGCGTGCTCGGAAGCCGCTTTCACGGCTGCGGCCACGGCTTGACGCACACCATGGAACTGGTGGTAGCTGGCGATCTTCTTGATGGTGCTGGAGTCGTCCGCCTCGAACAGAACGAAATCGCGGATGTATTCCAGGAGCAGCGTCCTGTCGAAGAAGCCTTTCACAATGCCCTTGAGTTCATACTCGAAGGACGGGCGGTCTTCTTCCGACTTCACGGTTCGCCACGGCAAGAACCACTCTCGGTTGGCGGTCAGCGACCCCACCCGAGCCTGAATGCCATCAGAGGCCACCAAAGCCTCGTTGAACACGGCAAGATCAACCAATTCCTGCTTATAGGTCTGGAGTTGATGAAACGCCTCGTCCACGCCCACGTCCTCTTTGATAGGGGATTTCAACTCAATGACGGCCAGCGGCAGACCGTTGATGTAGATGATCAGGTCGGGACGGCGATTGCCCTTGCTCCCCCGGATGGTGAGCTGATCCACAGCCCAGAATGTGTTGGCGTTCATATCGTTAAAATCGATGAGAAATGCCTTGTCTTCGACGTTCTCCCCATCCCGCTTGTAACTGACGTCCACGCCCTCACGGAGCAACCGGTGAAACTCCTGATTCGCCTTGACCGTGACCGGATGGGAAAGCTTTTGGAGCTGGTGGAGAACATCATCAACGGTGCCCGCCGGAAGTTGCGGATTAATACGCTCAATGGCCGATCGAAGTGGTTCCACCAGAAGCACGTCATCCAACCGCGCTCGCGACCCGCTTCCGTCCAACTCCGGATTCAAGTCCGGTCCGTGAACATGTTCATAACCTTCTTCTTCAAACCAACTGATGGCGAGTTTTTCGAGAGCGTCTTCGTTAATCATGGGGGAGCTACCGTGGATGTCAGAGGTTACAAGACGGATTCCAGTTGTTTTTCGACTTCAGCGACTGAGAGTTCGCCGGATATGAGCTTGGGGAGGAGGGCATCCCGAGATTGAACCAAGGCTATATTCTGCTTCTTCTGCGCACTTGTTTGAGCAAAGAAGGATGACACTATTTGGTGAAAGGCCTCACCTACAGATTTGTCTGGAATGACAACAGCCGTTTCAGCTACAATATTTGGCTTTACCGCAGGATATGCTGCACCATCAGCAAGATGGGCTAATCTCTCAATTGATTCATCACAAGTAGCTGCAATGTAAACAAGTTCTCGCCAAAGCTTTTCTTGTGGAGTCAACACGGCAAATCCAGTGCTTCCTGTTAGCCGCGTATCTCCTGGTCCAATATAAGCGTATGAACGATTTCCAGGCCTCACAGTCCCAACAATCGTGTCACCTTCAAATAGGGCTCTCCGTGCTCGTGAGGGTGCTTCCTCAAAATCATACTCGACGACCTGCTCGATAACACCATTCTTGGTATTTGCTAAATCTACGTATTGAACAGTCTCAGGATGCCTTTTTTTTGTCCATGACTTCGCATTAAGTTTGGCAAGGTCACCAAGACTACCAACCTTCCACCCCTCAGGGATCAGGCCAAGTTCGGACTCCACCAGCTTGTCGGGGAAGAGGGCCGCTGTTGCCGCATCCATGCCTTCGGGCTGCCTGCCTTCCATCTTCGACTTGACCGGGTCGAAGTCCACGAACCAACTCTTGAACAGCGCCTGCGCCATGGCCTCCAGCGTCTCATTCATGCGCCGGTTCAGTTCGATCTTGTCGTCCAGCGTGCCGAGGATGTGGGCTATGGCTTTCTGGGTTTTGAGAGGAGGGAGAATTATAGGTAAGCCATGCTGATTCGTAATGCTTAAGTAAGCACGAGTTGAACCACCACCTGCCCAGCTTCCAAGAGTAGATTGGAAATCTGCCGAATCGAAGTAGTACTTGAGAAATTTGTTCGACAGCTTAGACTGATCTTTAACCCGATAGTAAGTCACTTGAGGGGTTAGCACGATTAAGGGGTGTTCATGTTTGGGAACAATAGCAGTTCTCCCAATCGTAGCCTTATGTGTTAGGGGCTGTACCAGATAACTAGCCCATATGTCTTCTAACCCACTGTTTCAGTTGTTTAAACTGGCTTCGCGGATTGCTGTTATTAAAACGCCACTCGCATTCCTTTAAAAACAGAGAAAAATGCTTGGTTGGAATGCCGTTGAATTTCCTCATATGGCGTTTGGCCTGGTTCCAAAAATTCTCGATTCCATTGATGTGGTTGTGGCTATCTGCAAACAGCTTCGAGTGGTTGATTCGGAAGTGTTTGAACGCTGACACATCAAGGACATTGTAGCCATACCAGCAGTCCGAGTAAACCACACTGTCTGGCTGGATTCTTTCCTGAATAATGGGAAGCAAGGTTTTACCTTTCGCATCAGGAATCACCTGTGTATAGACCTTCCCGCCCCTTTTAAGGATTCCAAAAACAGGAACCTTACCAGCCGCCCCACGTCCTCTTTTGCCCTTTCGCTTGCCACCGAAGTAGCTCTCATCGACCTCAAATTCGCCAAAATCCATCCCTTCACAGGACTCTTCTACCGCTATGATTTCCCGGAGCCGGTGAAAGTAATAGGCGGCTGTTTTGACGTTCACACCAACCAGATCGGCAGCGCAACGAGCTGTCGTGCCAGCCACAAAATGTTCGATTAAACGAAGCTGCTTGTCCTTGCTCAAACGACTTTTTCGCATTGCCATACCGATAACCCAAAGGAGTTATCTGGTACAGCCCCATGTGTTAAAAGTACATCTCCTTCTTCAGCAAATCCTTTTCGCAGCTGATTTGCTTGGCTTTGTTTTATGTATTTGCAGGTTCGAAAGGAAAGGGTCCCATTGTTTATGTCTGAAGCTGCAACGAATGGTACGCCACTAGAAACGAAATCATCACCCTTAGGATGAATTCCTCCATGGTTTCCATCCATTGGTTTCTCAATAATATCTAATTTAATTAGATCACTAATTGTATATTGCTGAACGTTGTCAACACTTCCTTTTTTCAAAATTTGTTGCTCTCTACTTCCCATCACGTCCCACCTTCCGTTCCTGCTCCAAAGCCCTGGCAGATGTTCTCAAGTCCTCAATGTAGGTCTTGTCGGCCTCTTGCTGTTCTTCAAGACGTCGCTTCTCGGCGAACTTGTCGTATTCCGCTTTGGCATGAGCCACAGCAGCTTCGCGGCTGACGCTTCCTGCGCCCTCAAGCACAGGGAGATCCACATCGCTCAAGAACTTGTCGAGAAAACCCTTCCAGTCTTCCATAAGGATATTCTGTCGCCGCTGAGCGCGAAACTCGGCCTGATCCAGGAACATCACGGTGATACGATTGAGTGTATCGATTTCCTTTTCGTCGAGGTAGTTTTTGGCCGTCTCGACATCCCTTTTCAGCACCCGTGACCCTTTGTAGTTCGTCAGCCCCATGTCGCGCAATTCTGCGTTGGCGCGGGTTTTGACGATCTCGCCTGCAGTCAGTTTTGTTGCGGCGTAGTGCATCTTGTTTTGCATGGTCGCAAAGAAATTGTGGGTTGCCTTCTCGCCCTCGCGATAGTCGGCTGCCAGTGAAAAGATATTGCGGATCATCAGATAGACACGAGCTTCACTCGCTCGAATCTCACGGATACGCGCCAGTAACTCTTCAAAGTAGTCAGCCCCGCTGGATTCGCCCTTGAGGCGTTCATCATCCAGAGTAAACCCTTTGACGAGGTATTCGTTCAAACGGTCCGTTGCCCACCTGCGGAACTGGCTACCCAGCTTGGAGCGAACCCGGAAACCGACGGCAATGATCATGTCCAAATTGTAGTGGTCAATCAGGCGCTTGACCTGCCGAGTTCCCTCAGTTTGAACTATTAAGTATTTCTTAATAGTTGCCTCGGGCAACAGCTCTTCATCTTCGTAAATGGAAGAAATGTGTTGATTTATGTTGGAAACAGAGGTCCCGTAAAGATCTGCCAACTGTTTTTGAGTCAGCCATACGGATTCACCTTCAAGCCTCACCTGAAGCGGTTTATCCAGGCCTTTTCCCTGGTAGACAAGGAGTTCGCCCTGTGGGCGTTCGTTGTTATTCGGCATCGCTGGCCTCAACTGAAGGGGCAACTCTGTTGATCATCGTAAGCTCATTTTTTTTTGTTTTAAAATTGGTTCTCAACTTTACTGCTAGCAACCACCCGAATATTATTGAAAAAGCAGCAATTAAAAAGATACCAAGACAACCCAACCAAAACAAATCAGCTTCATTGTTATTGGGGTTAGAGATCGTAGGGGCTATACATAAACAAACTCCACCAATTACTATCCACATTGCAATAATAAGGCTGTTTATTGCCTCGTTAACTTTACTAACAGAGTAGAAAACATCATTGTTTTTGTTATGAAGAACTGTTTTGTAAAGATTTCCAGAAATACATTCTTCGAGCATATCAATGTGTGATTCCCAATTTTCTTGCCATTGCTTTGATCCTTTTAAAGCTACCCGCCATAAAAGTGTGAAAAAGCATGCAAAAATACTAACTAAAAAAAGAAAATAGAACTGCCCAGTAGTCCCGTTTCCTTTCGCTAACAATGTGCCAAACGCCAGCATAAATGCGGCTTCAAACCCCCAGAAATACAAAGCTCGCTTCCAGTAAAGTTCTATCTCAAACTGTCGGACTTCGTGTGCCTTGTCGTACGCTTCTTGGAGTCGGGATTTTGTTCCAGCTTCAAGGCATTCATTGTGCTCATTGATTACTGACGCTTTAGGCGCGTTGAACATATGGTTCCAGTATTTATATGTCAGCGGTTCCTTTGACATAGCTACTGTCTCCCAAATCCCAACTTCTTTAGATTTTCCCGAATCACGCTATCCAACCGCCGTCCCTCTTCCAGCTGCTCGAACAGTGTCGAGGTCAAAGCCGCCATCTTTTCTCCAAAGGGGATGCCATCGTCCTCTTCCTCGCGAGCGCCAACGTATCGGCCCGGAGTCAGCACATAGTCGTGCTTGCGGATATCCTTCAATTCGACCGAAGCACAGAATCCGGCCTCGTCCTCATACGGCGTCTCGGCCTTATCGCCCATCTGCCAGTTCAGCAGGGTCTGCGCGATCCGCAGGATGTCCTTTTCGCGGTCAAAGTCTCGCAAAACGCGGTCGATCATGTAACCGCAATTCCGGGCGTCGATGAACAGCACCTCGCCGGAACGGTCCCGTAACGTCTCGATATTCTGTCCGTTGGATTTGTCCTTGTTCAGGAACCAGATGCAAGCCGGGATCTGCGTGTTGGTAAAAAGCTGTCCAGGCAGGGCCACGATGCATTCCACGAGGTCCGCATCAACGATCTTCTGACGAATGTCCGCCTCACCATTGGTAGCGGTGGACATGGAACCATTGGCGAGCAGCAGAGCCATTTTGCCCTTGGGCCCAAGGTGGTGGACCATGTGCTGCATCCACGCGAAGTTGGCGTTGCCATCCGGCGGCAGGCCGTACTTCCAGCGCACGTCGTCAGCCAGCTTGTTCGCACCCCATCCGCTGATATTAAACGGCGGGTTGGCCATGATGTAGTCAAAGCGCTTGTCCGAGTGCTGGTCATTGCCAAAGGTGTCGGCAGGCTCCTTACCGAAGTCGAACTCAATGCCACGGATAGCCATGTTCATTGCCGCCAACTTCCACGTAGTCGGGTTGGACTCCTGCCCGTAAATGGACAAGTTGCCGACCTTTCCACCATGGGCCTCGACAAATTCCTCGCTGGAAACGAAGAAGCCACCGGAGCCGCAAGCCGGGTCATACACACGCCCTTTGTACGGGCGAAGCATTTCAACGATCAGCGTAACAATCGATTTGGGCGTGTAATACTGACCGCCTTTCTTGCCCTCGGCTACCGCGAACTGCCCTAGGAAGTATTCATAGACATGGCCCAGGATATCCTTGGCTTTCAAACTTTCATGCTCAAACGGAATGGTGTTGATCAGGTCCATGACCTCGGCCAGCTTGGAGCTTTCCACCTGAAGCCGCGCAAAGTCCTTGGTCAGCACATTCTTGAGGACCGGGTTCTCCTTCTCGATGGCGTCCATGGCATCATCAAGCAGGTTGCCCACGCTCTTGAATTCTGCCCCCCAAGGTAACCTGGAACCGGGGTTAAGCTTCACGCATTCGAGCAGGGTGGACCAACGCCCTTTCTCCGGCACCCAAAACACGTTGGCTTCGGTGTAGTAGTCGCGCTCCTCAAGCTCGTCAGCAAGAAGCTCTTCGTCTTCCAGGTCGTCATCAAGATAGTACTCATGGTCGGGGTCAGCGAACTGAGCCTTCAGCTCGTCCTGCCGCTGCACAAAACTGTCGCCCACATATTTCAGGAAGACCAACCCGAGCACGACGTGTTTATACACCGCCGCATCGAGCGAAGGCAGGAGCTTACAAGCGGCAGCCCACAGCCGCTTCTCCATTTTCTTGAGAAACGCATATTGTTCCAACGCTGTCATTTCGTTTTCCTTTTCAGATTCAGTAAGATTGGCAAAAGTCATAATACACGGGCACGGAAATGTGAAACACGAATTATGCTTATAGAAAAAATGACATCTGAAATATGATGAAAAGGCCTGTTTGCTTCAAGCTCTTTACAAGCGAAACACCTCAGCCACGATCAGCGGCTGAGGTGTTGTACTATCTAGAGTTGCAGAACCAGCTCCTAAGCGTTGTAGGCTAATATAAACCCAGAGGATTATATGGGAGCAGATTAAGTCTGACAAACAGAATAGTCATGCAGATCCTTTGATTGCTTGTATTTCTATCTACGATAGTGATTACCCCAGAGAGGGCGGCACCTCAAGCGATCAACGCAAATAAATATAATTCTCAAGAGAATGTTATTGAGGGGTAAAAAGCTGCGGCAGTACAAGGTGTTGCGCATGGTAGTTAGCATGATAGGGTCTGTTAAAGCTTGCAGCCATTTCCACCGCTTTTCAAAAATAGGTGGACGTTTTTGATTCACGTAAAGAGGAACTACTCTGTCCTCTTTCCAAACTCTGCTTCAACAATGTAAGAGTCCATGTTTTCGGCGTATGATGCCTTGTCAATTTCTTTTTTGGCTTCGGCGGAGCAGCCATAACCACCTGCACTCATGCTTCCCTGAAAGCTACGCCTAAGAGAAAATGATGTTTGCTTTTTCAATTCGATCGATGCTTTTAGACAACCACCCATTTCACGTGCATTTACCATTGCACCCCAAGAAGGTTCATAAAGCAGCCAGCCAAAAGGAGATAAGTCAAGACAATCTGATTTATTCCACTCCAAGCCTTCGAGAACAAAGGATCTTGTGTCACTCATATATTGATCAGCGCTTGAGTCAGATTGGTCCTTTATTTCACCACTCGCTGAAACAACTGGGGTGTCAACTGAGGCACTGGATGAAGTTGCACTGTTCTTTTGTCGATAACCAGCCCCAACTTTGCGGATAGAAATGCCTGTAGCCCCCAGCGCTACCAGCAGTCTAATTAATTCTGCTTCTCTTTCCGCATAGAGGACATCGTCATAGGTTTCTTCTGGGATGTAAACATTTGATTTGTTTGAGTTTGGCAATTCTGCCAGAGGGTGCAATCTATATGTTTTGCCTGGTAGAGGGTGTCCAGGTGGAAAGAAACAATCAAGATTTTTTGCTTCATTGAATGTTTTAACCATTAGGCCTGATGCCTTAGCCAAAGCCTTGACCAGACCATTACTGATATTTTTATTACTTTGATCCTCGTCGGAGTTAACGGGACTAAGGAGAGTGCCTAAAGTCTGGACTGCCAAAGTAGATCCAACAATAGTAGTGGCACCTGAAACCACTGATGAAAAATCTACTGACTCCCTTAACAACATCTCAGTATCTTCGCTCTCTTCACCACATTCAGAGATATAAAGGAATGGTTTTAATTCGTTTGTCATCTTCGGCGTCCTTTAGGTTTGGTATCCCCTATTATCAACATCTCCAGGAGAGGATTATTATCTGATACTGGATGTGCTCACAGGTCGATCAGATTCAGTACGATTGGGGAAAGTCATAATACACGGGCTGGGAAATGTGAAACACGAATTATGCTTATAGAAGATGTGACTTCGTGGGTGAGGCTCAAGAAATTATCAAACACGTCGCACTTAAGCGTAGGAGCGAAAGTTCCAGCCTTTTTTTTGTAGCTTGCAGTCTATTACATGATGTTCTATTTTGTATGAGTATGTGTGCAGCAATCAAAATCGAAGATTACTTTACTTTGGATAATATTTCTGAAGTTTACGACAAACGAATCCGATCCAAATCAGGACGTGGAATTGATCGAACATCCGTTGTTGATTTCGATAAAGACGCAGAAGGACACTTCGAGGTTATTAGGAGAAAATGCACAAACTCGACATATCGCTTTTCACCCTACCTCCAACGCTTGATCCTGAAAGGCCCAAAGAAATTTCCGAGATCAATCTCGATTCCTACAGTGAGAGACAAAATAGTTCTAAGCATTTTGAACTCTGTTCTCCAAGACGCTTTCCCAGACAGTGTTAAACGGGAATTGCCCAATGTGAAAGTCAGAAACTTGGCAAAGGCACTCAACAAATCTAACGGGGCGCGAAGCCTTCATAGAGTGGATGTCGAAGCATATTATGACAACATTGATCACGAGCAACTATTTTCTGAATTAGACTCAAGTGACTTGGCAAGTGAATTTTTAACCCTCATTCGAAGAGCGGTAAGAAACCCTACAGTCCCTGAAGGTTACCACAGAGAAGATCGGCAAAACTATGCCAACAAAGACGGCAAAGGTGTCCCTCAAGGTCTTCCGATTTCAAATGTACTCGCAGAGATATACCTCAAAGATACAGATGAAGTGCTTGAGAAGCTTTGCTTCCACTACGACCGATATGTCGACGACATCGTAGCATTGACCGACCCAGAAGTTGATTTTGAGGGAGTGTGTCAAAGTGCACTTAAGGACAAAGACCTTGGACTGAACACCGACAAATCAGATTTCTGCTGTAAGGACGAGTGCACGATCTACTTGGGGTATACTATTTCCGGCTCCGATATTTCTGTTAGACAAAGCACCTTAGAGAAGCACCTTCACTCCATCTCGATGATGTTCGTCAGACTAAAAAGAGACCTCTGCGCATCCCCTTTTCGCGTCCGTGCCTTGCGCTCCGCACCCAATTTGATGTTCTGACCGCACCCCAGCTTGGGCTCATTCCCGGCCTTTTCCTGCCATTTCTGGCCGAAATGCCGGATTTTGGACGCACCTCTCCCTTCAGGCTCGCGCCAGTCGAACAGCTTTTTTCAAATTGAACGCCATGGCGAGGATGTGGAACTCTCCCTCCACCTTCTCACGACCCACGTATCGGGACCGAAAGAATGCGTAGCCACGTTTGAGTGTGCCGAAGGCCCGCTCGACTATTTGCCGAATGCTGCTGATGTCACGGTTGCGGGTCTTTTCGAAGTCTGTCAGCCTGCCGCCACGAGGCGTCTTGTCCATGGTTCCGTCCTCCAAATCGCGATCAAACAGAATGTCCCGGTTCTTCCCGCTGCAATAGCCCTTGTCCGCATAAACCCGTGCGCCGGGATCAAGGCCGACGCCATTCACGAGCCGCTCGAATTCGCCCGTGTCCGAATGGTTCGCGGGAGTGATGTGACCACAGAGCAGAAACCCGTCTCGACTGTCCGTCGCGGCATGGAGCTTGTAGCCGTAATAGGCCCGATTTCTCTTGCGGAGCCAGGCCGCCTCCTCGTCATCCGAATAGCTGACCCGGCAGTCCACCGGCCCATCCTGTTCTTCGGCGTCCTCGGAACGGTCCTCAGGCATCACGTCGATAACCTTGCGCGGCCGCCGCTGCGACTCGACTACCGAGGCGTCCACCACGGCTCCCTCACGGACAAGAAGCCCTTGTCCTTCAAGCTGGCGGTTAAGCATGTCGAGCAAGGAGTCCAGCACCTTCAGGCGGATCAAACCGTTACGGAAACGGCATATGGTGGTCTCGTCCGGCACGTCGTCCTCGATGGAAAAACCGGTAAATCTGACAAAGGAGAGCCGGTCGAGCAGCGCCTGCTCCACGCCCGGATCACTCAGGTTGTACCAACGCTGCAAGAGCAGAATCTTGAACATCGCCAGAGGCGGATAGGCGGGATTGCCCACGGCGTTGGCCTTGCGCCTGATCTTCTTGCACAGAAAGGCGTTGATGGGCTGCCAGTCGATGAGTTCGTTGATCTCATCCAGAAATGTGGTCTTGGTTCTGCGGTGCCCCAGGAAGTAATCACCCAACCGAGGTCCTTTCTGCCGAATAGCCATGCCTTCCTCCTTTGGATGGAGAAATAATAGCATAATAAATCAAATAGTTAAAGAGTAAAAGTGTGGGATTTGCCGTGCAGAGGTCTCAATAGGGTAACATTCGATCCAGGTGTGCGCACACAAGGAACTTGGCTAAACCAGAATGGTCTGTCTTGCCCATAAAAAAAAGCCCTGCGCTGGTGCGCAGGGCTTTTTTTGATTGTTTTTGGGAGACTGGAGATTACATGTCCAGAATCTTTTTGGCGGTCTCGTCCATGACGTCGGTGATGAACGGGATGCCGGTTTCGGCAGCGGTCTCGCGGTTGCCGGAGGCGATGTCGTTGCGGGAGATCTGGTTCAGGTCGAACTTGCGGGCACCGGCCAGGAGCTGTTGGAGTCCGGCGGAGAGCTTGTCGACGAGGCACCAGATGCCGACGGCTCCGAGAGGTACGTTCTTCATTTCATCCTTACCGACGACCTTCTGGACGTCCTGGTAGCAGGCGAAGATTTCTTCTGCGGTGGCACCGTACTGGGAAACGGAAGCGGGCAGCTTGTCCCAGTTGCCGTTGACGGCCTGGCGGCGTTCGGGGTTGAGCACGCCTTCGATGTTGGAGCCGAGGAAGCCGGGGATCATCATTGCGCGACCCATGCAGATCATCTTGGTGAACGGAGCACCCATGGCGAGGGCCTTGAAGATGTTGCTCTCCTTGGCGAAACCACCGGCAAAGGACATGTCGACCACGCGCTGGCCGCTGGCGGCGAGGCGGGAAGCATATTCGTGTGCCTTGGCGTGGAGCAGGATAGAGGGAACGCCCCAGCTTTCCATCATGTTCCAGGGGCTCATGCCGGTTCCGCCGCCGGAGCCGTCCATGGTCAACAGTTCAAGTTCAGCTTCGGAGGCGAACTTGATAGCCATGGCCAGCGCTTCCATGCCGTAGGAGCCGGTTTTGAGGGAAATGCGCTTGAAGCCGAGTTCGCGGAGGTATTTGACTGCATTCATGAAGTCGTCGCGAACCTGCTCATAGGAGGACAGGTCGGTGTAACCCAGACGGCTGTGACGGGCGAAATGCTTGACCGCACCGGCCTTGTAGCCATCCTGTACTTCCTGTTTTTCAGGATCGGGATCGACGAGGTAGCCACGCTTCTTCAGGAACAGAGCGTAATCAAGGCTGGTGACTTCGATCTCGCCACCGATGTTCTTGGCGCCCTGGCCCCATTTCAGCTCGATGATGACCTTGTCGCCGTACTTCTCAGCAACGTACTCGGCAACACCGTTACGGGTGTCTTCGACGTTGAGCTGAACGATGATTGCACCGTAGCCATCGTAGTAGCGCATGTAGGTGTCGATGCGGCGTTCCAGCTCGGGAGCCTTGGTGATGCGTCCGTTCTTGAGTTCGGCTTCGCGGTCAACGCCGACGACGTTTTCGCCGACAACGATGGGCGCGCCAACCAGAGCACAACCCGCGGCAAAGGAATCCCAGTACTTGGCTGCGATGAAAGTGGAGCCGAGTGCGCCGGTCATGAAAGGAACCTTACACTTGGTCTTTTCCTTGGTACCGAAAGATGTTTCGAGAGAAACGTCGGTGAACAGCAGGTCCTGATCGGCGCTGGTGGAACCCGTGGCACCGTAGTTCAGGCCCTGGATGCGCAGGGAGTTGTAGGAAACACCGACGTGCGTGGTGTTGCCGCTGCCTGCGGTAACAAGGCCGAAGTCGCGGGGGTACAGCTTTTCGCGGCCGCGCAGGGAGGACAGGAAGGTCTCACATTTGCCCTGGCAGTCGGCGCGGCACAAGGTACACAGGCCGGACTCAATGGTATTTCCTCGGTTCACACATCCCAAAACATCATTACTTTTAGGCCAATTGTTCATCTCATCTCCAAAATTATTTTTAAATTACATCTGTAAGATTTGGTAAAGGCGGAGCCGTTTTAACGTATTCTTTGTCAAGTGTCAGCAAAAATCGACAAAAAAGTATTTAATATATTACAAATATGTTAAAACCATGCGTTGATGGTTTTCCATTGTGGGTGATTATTCCATCATTGTTATAATGGCAATCTTTATTCGTCGCTTTTCATACAGTTTTGAACGACCGTCAGCGCTTGATAATCAAGGCTTGGTACGTCAAAAAGTGTCCTCCCATAATATAATGATATGGGTGGTCGATAAAAGGGAGCTAACTAGCGGGGGAAATTGCTTGAAGTGGTAACTGTGTCGTTGGGGAGAAACCAGATGGAGGCACTGTCCGGGTAATGAGAGTCCAGAAAGGCGGTCCCTTTGGCCGGTCCCATTATGAATAGTGTGGTTGCCAGCGCATCGGCTGTTTCTGTTGTGTCGGCAATAACGGATACACCTATGGATTCGGTCGCAGGTTCCATTGTCGATGGATTGATGATGTGATGACGAATGGAAGGTGTTGTGGTCGTTTCGGTTGTAATGAACTGCTGGTAATCGCCGGAGCCGCACACGCCTTTCTCGCGGACGGTGATTGTCTGGTACACTGAAGCGTTTCTCGGGTGGCGAATGCCGACAGTCCAGTCGCGGTCACCGAAACAGTAAAAATCGCCGCCTGCTTCGACTATTCCGGCACGGATTCCTTGTTCCCGCAGCAGGTTGACGGCCATATCCACGATAGTCCCTTTGGCGATTCCTCCAAGATCAAGGACCATGCCTTTTTGTTCAAGTCGTACCCGTTTCCCCTCATGGTCAAAGAGGACCTGCCGAAAGTTCACGAGATCGGTTTTTTCACGGGCTATGGTCGGGTCGATGGCGTAGTAGACAGGCATGCTCGTCAAAGCCCCGATGGTGGGATCGAAAACGCCGTTACTCTTGTGGCTGATATCGACGGATCGCTTCAGCAGGGTGTAGGTGCGAAGTGATGGTTGAACCCAAGACGTGCCGGCATGTGTATTGATGCGTCCGATGGAACCCTCGGGGTTACGAAAGTCGAAATCCTGTTGGATGGAGCGCATTGCCGTGATCGTTCGCTTTGCGGCCATGGAGGCTTGTTCCCGACTGTCTGCCTCAAGGGTCAGATTGACAATAGTTCCCATGGCGACATCAGTGAATCGGTGGAGGGTATCGGTGGGGGAGTTGGTGTCGTGGGACATCCTCACTCCGGCCGTAAGCAGCAGAATGGCAGCCATTGATCCGGTTAGCACATAGGCTGTCCTGATTCCCCAGTGGAGTCGGTCGCGCAGGATGATGGCACAAATCGGGATCGTGGATGCGGCACCCAATAAGCCCAAGACCTGCATGGCTGGAAGTGGTGAGTGATAATTCTGTATGATCATACCACCGAGCAGCGGGCCTGTCAGGAAACCCACACCGGCTGCCATATTCGCAACCCCGAAAACCGTTCCCTTGTTATCGGTGGCACTGGAAGCCAGAGCCATGGATGGCGGGATTGACCATGCTGCACCCAGTCCCATGGTCATGCCGAGAATGGCAAACTGCCATGCTTGTGTGCAGTCGGCCAACAGGTACAGACTGCAGGCACTGATCAGCAAGCCTGTCAGGACTTGAATCAAATGCGGTTTTTGATGTGAGAATCGACTCGTTATCAGCAACCCGAGAAAAGTTGCCGCCCCGGGGATGGCAAAGATGAAGCCAATCTGAAGGCCGTTTTTTCCTATGATAGTGGATAATATTATTGGGTAGAATGCGGCAAGAAATCCCAGCCCCATTGTTCTGCCGCATATGGCAATAAGAAGCCCCATGATTGTATGGCGGCTGAGTTTCGTTTTTGGTTCATTGGCAGCTTTGGAGGGGCGGGCAGCACTGTCGGGCAGAAACAGGAACGCTGTTGCGACCGCAAGCCCCATACAGGTGGAAAGCGTTATCAGCACATGGGGTACGGATTTATCTGCATAGAGAAGACTACCAAGAATGGGACCGGCAACTGCTGCCGCACTGAAAATGGATGCGTATGTTGCAAACTGTCTGGGGAGTACGGATTGGGAGCTTGCATCCCCCAAGGCCGCCATGCCCACAGGGCGAATTGCCCCGGCAGTTATCCCGATACAGAACTGGACAAAGTACAACGTTGTTATCGTGGGGATGAGAAAATATACGAAAGGAACGAGGCATCCGATTATCATGGCCGAAATAAGCGTGCGTCGGGTGCCGAAAGTGTCGGCGACAAGTCCGAAAATCGGTGCGGCTATCAGCCTGGCCAGATAAAACCCTGCAAACGCACTGCCCAGCCACGTGAAGTCCATGCGTTGGTCAAGTGAGATCAAGGGTATCGTATAGGCAAATGACCCTATACCCAGGCATACGAGAAAGGTGACGAAGTAAAGGACGTTCCTCGTTCTTTTTGCATGGTCTTCGATCAAGTGGGCATTTGTCATTGCCTGGTGTGTCCTCGTTGGTATCCTGATTCTCAACTCATTCTATTCATGACCAGAATCAGGGATGATGTCCAGTCTGCCATGGTTGAATAACGTTTCCTCTTTTTTCGATTATCCCGACTAAATCGATTTATAATTCTTCCCCCCCGTCAAAGTGTGCAAGGTGGGTACTAGGCTATAGCGTATTTCATACACGCATTAAATTGAATGCCTTGTTTTGGCGGAAAATAATCGGGAGGAGTTGTGAGGCTGAAATTCGTTCTCTATGCATCTGTCGGCACGTTATTTGGTATCGGGCTGGCAATGTTCCTGGCTACCTTCTTTATTTCATCAGCACAAAAAGACGACGGTCTGGTCATCAACCTGGCAGGTCGGCAGCGCATGCTGAGTCAGAAGATGGCGAAAGAAGTCCTCCTTTATCATCAGGCGGTTGCATCCGAGCAAGATGGCAGCGCGATGAAAACGCAGGTCCTGTCCACCATGGAACTGTTCGACAAGACACTCAAGGCGCTCGCCAACTCCGGACAAGCCCCGGTCACGGTTGACCCTGCTGGCCCGGCAAAGATGATCCCCGCTGCTTCCGAGGAAGTGGGAAAGCAACTGGCAACAGTCGAATCATTTTGGGCAGCATATCAAGGTGATATTCGTTTGATTCTTGAAAAGCATGAGTTGAACAAGGACTTTTTGAGTAACAGCCTGAATGTTCTCAAAGAGATGAACAAAGCGGTCGGCATGATGCAGGCCGAGTCCGAAGAACGGGTGCAGGGGCTTATTATCAGCCAGATCGCTGGCATCATTGTCATGGCTTTGATCGTGGTGATTGCACTATTGGTAATCAGTCGTAAAATTATTGCTCCTATGAATAAGTTCAAGGATGCAATGGAAAAGATGAGTGGCGGTGATCTGACGCATCTTTGTGAAATGCAAAGCAGAGATGAAATTGGTGAAGTGAATCAGGCTCTTAATGATATGAGCGCACGTCTGGCCCAGATTGTTGATGATGTGAAGCGGTCGGCGGGCAATGTGGCTTCCGGTAGTTCTGAGCTTACGGACACGACCAACATGCTCGCATCCGGAACGTCACATCAGGCTTCTGCCATCGAACATATCGCGGATTTGATGAAGGGAATGCTCGATTCCATCTCCAGAACGTCAAGGACATCAGAAAGTACTAAGGAAACAGCTCTAAAAGCTGCGGTGGATGCCAAGCGTGGTGGTGAGTCGGTTTCTTCGGCCCTTGAGGCGGTCAAAACCATCGCAGACAGGATTACCGTGATTGAAGAGATCGCCCGGCAAACCAATCTGCTCGCCTTGAATGCCGCCATTGAAGCGGCCCGGGCCGGTGAGCATGGCAAGGGCTTCGCCGTGGTTGCTGCCGAGGTTCGCAAGCTCGCAGAACGTAGCGGGCAGGCTGCCAGTGAGATCGGCGAGCTGTCATCCAATACGATCAGGATGTCGGATGAGGCCGAGGAACTGCTGCGTTCCCTTGTTCCCGGCATTGAGGATACCGCAGAAATGATCGAGGAGATATCTGCGTCAAGCAAGGAGCAGCATCAGAGCGTCATTGATGTGGAAAACGCCGTAAGCCGCCTTGAATCGACCATCCAGCAAAATGCTTCCATCAGTGAAGAGTTGGCTGCCACGACGGAAAACCTCAGTGACCAGGCTTCACAATTGAGAAACGAGATGCAGTTTTTCAGAACATGTGAAGACGAAGAGCAATCGTATTCTCCCTCCTCGTACTCGAGCGAAGTGGAGTACAACCCCAGTGTGGTCAGGTCGGAACCCGTTCGGCGTCCGGTGACTGCGAGTGCTCCTCCGCCTCCCAGACTGGAGAGACCGCAAGCGCCTGTGAGTAGTCCTCCGTCAGATCATGGCGGAAAGATACTCATGGAGAGGGATGCCTCTTTCAATACCGGTATCGTGGAGATAGACGACCAGCATCGCCAACTGGTGGATATGCTCAATCGATTGAATGGAGCCATGGCACATGGTGAAGGGGCCAGTGTTCTTGGTAATATCTTTGACGAGTTGAAAGCCTACACCATCAGTCATTTTGGAACGGAAGAAAAACTGTTTGACGAGACAGGGTACCCGGGGGCTGAACAGCACAAACAGATTCACGCGAACCTGCTGGAAAAGGTTATGGAGCTTGAATCGGACTTCAAGTCCGGTAGAGTGACCATGAGTCGCGAAATCCTGATGCTCCTGAAGGACTGGCTCCAGAATCATATCAAGGGTGTGGATATGGAATATGTTGATCATCTGAAAGCGAATGCTTCCGGTATCAGCCTTTCATAGTCGGATTATTGCTCAATAATAGAGAGCCGGTCTGAGTGGAGTTCAGACCGGCTTTTTCTTTGTATGTGAAAGTTGGGTCGGTTTATTTCCCCATCTCTCGGGGGAGGGTGATTACAAATCGGGAGCCGCCGTCCGAGGGCGAAGAGGCGCGGATCGTGCCGCCGCAATCTCGGATGATGCCGTAACTGATGGAAAGGCCAAGGCCGGTTCCCTTGTTGACTTCCTTGGTGGTGAAGAATGGCTCGAACAACCGCGGAAGGATATGCTTGTCTATGCCGGTTCCCGTGTCGATGACTTCGGCTATGACCGTGCGACGGGTGGCTCGGGTGCGGAGAGTGATAATGCGATCCGGTTGCGAGCAGGGTTGGTTGGCGCATCGGTCGTCTATGGCGTCCCGGGCGTTGAGCATGAGGTTGATGAATACCTGCTCCAGGCGGTTGGGGTCAGCCTGCACAATGGGAAGATCGGGCGTTAACTGCCACTGTACTTCGATATCATGCAGTGCCAGTTGCTGACTGAAAAAGTCGAAGGACCGGCGGATGATATCGTTGATGCGGACTGCTTCGGTTTCAATGTCCGATTTGCGTCCGAATTCACGCATGTGGTTGATGATTTTTGTGGCCCGTTCCACGTTGTTGCTGATTTTCTCCGACATGTTCTGTGCCGTTGTATGGTCAATGGGCTTTTGCGCTTTGAGCTTGCGCCGGAAAAGATTGGCAACCATTTGCAGCACGGCCAAAGGCTGATTCAACTCGTGGGCAACGCCTGTTGCCATCTCACCAAGTGTCGCCATTTTGCTGGTCTGGATGAGCTGCTCCTCCGAACTGATACGCTCGGAGATATCGGTAATGGCAGTCAGAAGGACTTCTTTGTCTTCGAACTGCGTCCGGGTGGTGTTGACCGATGCCCAGAATTCGTCGCCGTTCGCTTTGACATGCTTGGTACGCTTCAGTCCTTTGGCCTCGCTGAAGGCCTGGATATGTGCATCGATTTCGTCGTTCGCTATGAAATCAGTAATCGGATGCCGCAGCAGACGACCCTTTTTGCAGCCGTAGAGTGTCAGTGCTGTTTGGTTGCAATCGACGATATCCATGGTGTCGGCATCAATGGCCAGTACCGCGCTGGGGATATTGTTGAAGATGGCGCAGTATTTCTGTTCCGATGCTTTCAGGTCTTCCTCCAGCCGTTTGCGCTGGGTGATGTCGAGACTCATCTCCATGGCTGCGATTATTTCGCCCTTTTCATTGTAGATGGGCGCTGTATTGACGATCCAGTGCGCTTTGCTCCCGTCCTTGTAATACCCAATCTCTTCGGTGGTGTGCGACTTGCCGTCCTCAAACGTTTTTTCCACGGGACATACTTCACATTTGCAATCACGCCCCTTGTAAGCGCGGTAGCAGTAGTCGCCATGCTTCACCTGAAAGTGCTCGGCAAAGGTCTGGTTGTAGTTCAACAACCGGTAGTCTCTGTCCTGCACGGTGATCAGGCATGGAACCCCCTCGAAAAGCGATTGGTACAGAATACGCTGTTTGGACAACTCATCATGATGGTCCCCGACATCCTTGGCCATGCGGTTGATGGCACGGGCAAGCAGCCCCAGTTCATCGTTTCCGCTCTCATCCACGCGGGCATCGTAGTTGCCGAGTGCGATGCGTCGCGTACCTTCGATGATGTTGTCGATGGGGCGATCTACCAGACGGTAGGTGACTGCAAACAGCGTAACGAAAATCGCAACCAGACTGAAAATGACGTACTGGGCATTGTCCAGTACCAGCAGGGAGATGTTGCCCTCGATGTTTTCCATGGAGGCGGTCAGTTCCATGACCCCCAGAAACTGTTTTTCACTTCGGTCAGCATGGCATCCGCTTGTGGAACAGCCGGGCTCGTTGGGAATGGGGCTGACAATGCGCACCAGACGGTTGTTATTCTCATCTGTTATGAGTGAGAAACGCTCGTTGATGCCTGCATAGACTTCCGGTGGTTCCTGGGCATGGCACATGACACACAGGGGGTGATCTTCCGGTAGCTGGTCGCCTGCAATTTGTTTATCGCTGGAAAATCGGGGGTTGCCGATCTTATCGTATATGGTGATCGATTTGATGTGGGCCAGTTGACCAACATCATTGATCAAATTGATGGTGTCCTGACGTGGAGACAGGCGCATGGAAGTGCGCAGGCCGGCCTTGACCACTGCGGCAATTTCGTCGGCCTGGATGGCGGCATTGCGAACAGCGGTCTCTTCGTATTTCTTGATGTTGACCAGAAACAGGCCGACCATCAACGCCGCCATCAAAACGATGAGCGAGATGACGATCTTGAGCGCCAGAGAGATGTGGAGCTTTCGCAGTCGCTTTATGATCCTGCTGAACATGGTATCACCTCTCACTGACGCCACAACCGACTGAACGGCCTCGGATGTCAGCCGGTTATGGCATCATTGGCACTACCTGTCTCGGGTTGCGAGACTGGCAGGCAAACATGAAAATGTGTTCCTTTGCCCACGGTGGAATCGACGGTGATGGTCCCATAGTGGCGCTCGATGATCTGGTTCGAGATGAACAGACCGATGCCTGTGCCGTTGGCGCCTTTAGATGAAAAGAAGAGGGTGAACATGTTTTCTCTCGTGTCGTCATCCATCCCCGTACCGTTGTCCGTTATTTCAAAATGGACGGTGGTTTCATCGGCATGCACCTTGAATCGTACGCAGTGCTCTTCCTTGGATCGGTCAAAGGTGCAGGCATCAACGGCGTTCTCCGCGAAATTGACCAGAGCGGACGACAGGGCTCCTGTATCCGCTACAAAACGAGTGTCTTTCTGGTTGAAATTCTTGATGAAGGCGATGCCATGTTGGTCAGCCTTGGCCTCGACTATTGCAGCAAGGTCATCGGCAAATGTGCCAAGGGTGGTTTCCTGTAGTTCCATCTCTCGGGACTTCGTATAATAAAGGATGTCCATGACCATCTTCTTCATGTGCCCAAGGCGGTGCTTGACGACCTTCCATCCCTTTTCAACGCGTTCCGGGTCGCCTTTTTTCAAGCCGGAATCCACACGATAGACACCGCCATCAAGGGCAGTCAGCAAACCTTTCACACCATGTGACATGGAACCAAGCATGATACCGAGACTTGTGAGCTGGTCTTGGAGCTTTCGGATAGTGGTAATGTTGGTGGAAACTTCGAGTACGTGCTCTATCTCACCGGATTCATTGTAGACAGGGGCTGTCCAGACGAGGATGTTGTACTGCTCGCCGGATTTGGAGGTCACTACGGTTTCACGTTGGTGACGCTCTCCGTCGGCAAAGGTTTTCTGAACCGGACATTCTTCGCAAATCGCGTCACGATTTTTGTACGCCTGATGGCAGGTCCTGCCCCGGTCAAAACCAAAATCGCGCATGAAGTGTTCGTTGGCCTCCACAATGCGCATGTCCCGATCCTGAAGGGTGATGTAGCAGGGGACCTGATTGAACAGGTGCTGGTATTTGCGCTGTGCAAATGTCAGCTCTTTTTGCAGCCGATTCACTTCGGAAATATCAACAGCCACTTCCAGAATCAGCGAAACCTTGCCATCATGTCCTTTGATGGGAGCGGTGTATACCACCGCGGGGAACTCGGTCCCGTCCTCCCCTATCAATGTGGCAGAACCTCGTCCCCCGGTTTTGGTGGCAATAGCTTCGTAGGCGGGACAACTGCCCTGCCCGGAAAAGTGACTGTAAACGGTGCGGCTGGACTGGCCCACAAGGTCACCAAATCGTTTCTCGAACAAACCGTTAGCGGTGACGATCTTGAGATCGGACGAGTGGATGGAAATGAAACAGGGCAACTCGTTGAACAGGCCGGATTCGTCGACATCCTCAGAGATGATGGACATGGCGCTGGTCAGACCGTCCACGATCTGCTCGGCAGCTGTCTGGCGTTCCAGCTCGATAACACGAGCCGTTTTTTCCTCTACCAGCCGCTCAAGATGCTCGGTGTAGTTACGAACCTGTCGCTTCAACCGCAACTTTTCGGTTACCTTTTCGAGTGATATGGCAAGGATGTCGTCGTCGATGGGCTTGGTGATGAAGTCGGCTGCCCGGTATTTGAGGGACTCAATGGCGAGTTTCATGTCGCCGTGACCGGAGATCATGATCACTTCGACGTCATCGTCTTCCGCTTTGAGGGCACGCAGCAGTTCAATGCCGTTCATGACTGGCATCTTGATGTCGGTCAGGACGATGTCGGGGCGTTGTTCGCGAAAGGAATCAAGCGCTGTTTTGCCGTTTTCGGCTGTACGCACCAGATAGCCGAGATCGCTCAGAAGCATTCCGAGCAATTCACGAATATCTTCCTCGTCATCCACGAGCAGGATGGTAAAGGGGGAGGTATCGTTGGAAGCTGCGTGCATGAAGACGTCCCGTTTTTAAAGCCGCACGCAGGCAGGTGCGTGGCCTGCGTGCGGCATATTGTGGGCAGCTTGCTGCCACTTCTCATCAGTTAGGCAAGCAGGGTGCTGAGGTGGCCCAGCAATGCATCGCCGTCGATGGGTTTGGTGATGACCGGCACGGATTTGTGCAATGCCGGAGGACGCGGCCCTACGCCGCTGATCACCACCACGGGAGTATCTTTGAGAGATTCGTTTTTACGGAGACCCGCGTAGAACAGGGTGCCGCCTTTTTCAGGCATGTCCATGTCCAGGGTCACAAGATCAGGTTTTTCGGATTCCAGCTTTTCCAACCCCTCGGCACCATTGAATGCAGAGACAGTTTCAAAGTCGTTATCCTGCAGAAAATCTTCCAGGAACTCCACGATTGCGGGATCATCGTCGATGATCAAAACTTTCTTAGCCATATCAAACCTCGTATGAATTGGAGCCGCGGCTGAGTATGAAACCTAGCCTTGATGAACGGGGCCGTGACTCATGAATGTCATTTTCCGGAGCTGGTGCTGTTTCAAAAAGCAAGTAACTTGCGCGAGCTGGTCAGGGATGAGCGAACAGTGTCGTTCGCTCGGCCATGACCAACCCGCGCCCGCGAGGGGCCCATGCCGCTGAAGCCAGCTCCACGCTTCCTTTGCAAGCAAAGACGCAGCATGGGCCGTCGCGGAGTCCTGGCAAGGCCAGAACAATTTCGGTCGTATTTCAATGTGCGGGCGGTTCGCGTGGAACCGCCCGCGCAGGTTGTCAGATTACTTGGATGCTTTTTTAGTCTCGGCAGCTTCCGCGGCCATTGCAGCTTTTTCAGCAGCCTTTTCATCCACTTTGGGGACTTCCAGACCGATCTTGCCAAGGGTCTTGGTCATTTCGAGCATGACACCCAGGCCGCGCTTGGCGTCCTTGGAGGCCATACCGGAGACCATGCCGATGGGACCGGTGGGCTTGACTTCCGTGAGATCCAGTTCGGAGAACGCATTGGCTGCGCCTTCGATCATCATGCGGACCTTCGGATCACCGAGCTTCTCGAGCATACCGATGAGGAAGACGAAGGAGTCGCCCATGTTTCTGAGGTTTTCCGGGCCGTAGGTCTCAGCGACCTGAGCACGGATTTCAATCATTGCACGGTAGGTGTCGAAAACGCCGCGCTGTTCCAGGGAGTCCATGTACTGAATCAACTGGGGCACGGAAGAGTGCATCAGCGGTTCAATGGTCTTCCACAGGTCAATGGCGTCTTCCATCTTATCCAGCATGTAGGTCATGTTCTTGAAAGAGACCATGGCCTTCTTGATGAACTCGGTGAGATCCTCAAGCTGGAAACCGTGCTCAATGCTGCCGAACTCGTGCATCAGAACTTTGAAGCCGTCATGTACGATCGGCGACAGGTCGTTCTTCAACTCTTCGGTAGCTTTGGCGCGTTCCGTCAGGAACGCGATATTTTCCTCGATCTTGTCGAGGCGTTCCATAATGGCTTCGTTTGTCATAATATTGCCTCCGCCTGGTTATTTGCCTGCCATGTGGCGCATCTTACCAGCCATGAACATCTGCGGTTCCAGCGGCAGCTCGTGTCCCTTCAGCATCAGGTTGAAGTACGCCCATTTGAACATCATCTTGCCCCAGTAGTTCTGGTGGTTTTCACCCAGCAGGGCGAAGGGTCCGAGACCGGGGAACGGGTACTTACCAGGCAGCGGCTCAACATCGTAGTTGAAGTCGATGAGGTAGGCTTTCTCGTAACCGGAAACGATGAAGCAGGTGGAGTGACCGTCGTATTCGGGACGGGGCTCTTCGCCATCGATTTCGCGCAGGAGGTTGTCGACAACGATGTCGGCCTCGTAGTGAGCAACGGAACCGGCCTTGGAGGTCGGGCAGTTGGTGGCGTCACCGATGATGTACATGTTCTCGAACTGAGCGGACTTCAGGGTGTGCTTGTCGGTGTCCATGTAGCCCATGGGATCGGCAATGCCGGAATCGATGAGCACCTGGGCGCCGAAGTTCGGCGGAATGGCGACGAGCAGGTCGTAGGGGATTTCTTCGCCCATGACGTCTTCGATGACTTTCTTGCCAACGTTGACGTTGTCGATGGTGAAGTTCGGGGTGACTTTGATGTTCTTCTCATCGCAGACACGGCCGAGGATCTCTGCAGCCACCGGCTTGGTGAATGCACCGGTCAGTGGGGTGACCAGTTCGATTTCGATGTTGTCACGAACGCCGTTGACGGTGAAGAACCAGTCAGCGAGGTACACGAATTCCAGCGGAGCAACCGGGCACTTGATAGGCATTTCAGCGATGTTCAGAACAACGCGGCCTTCCTTCATGTACTTCCACTTCTTGAAGAGAGCTTCTGCTCCGTCAGGGGTGTAGAAGTCGTGGATGTCACCACGCCAGTCGTCCATCATACCGTCGATTTCGTCGGGCATGATGCGGCAACCGGTACCAACAACGCACCAGTCGTATTCGTACTTGCCACCGGAGCAGGTGACGACTTTCTTCTCAGGGTCGACGTTGGTGATGGTGTCCTGGACAAAGTCGACGCCGTGCAGGAAGTCGGCCTTGGGCTTTTCGCAATCATCCAGAGTGTAGATTCCGAAAGGAACGAACAGCCAACCGGCCTGGTAGTGATGCTTCCAATCACGATCGATGACAGTGATTTTCCATTCTTTCGGATCCAATTTCTCGCGCATCTTCGTCGCGACCATGGTTCCGCCGGCACCGGCGCCGAGAATAACCAGTTTTTTCATGCTAGGACTCCTTTAAAAGTGTATTAAACTTACAATCTTCAACCATCCCGGAACCGAGGGGACGGTTTATATCCATTGTTGGTGGGGTTAAATTTTCACCCCGGTCTGTTTGACGGCCGTCATGCCGCCATCCACGTTGGCTACATCGTTGAAGCCAGCGTGCTTGAGCGTCACCTGCGCCTCGTATGAACGAGTGCCGGTGTTGCACATCAAAACTATTTTCTTTCCCTCGGGAATCTCGCTGAGCCGACGAGCAATCTCCCCCTGGGGGATGTGATTCCAATGGGCTGGGTGGGCCTCGATAAAAGGCTTTGCATTGCCAAGCTCTCGGCAATCGAGGAAAAAGCTGTCGCCGTTTTCGCGCTCCTGCCAAAGAGCTTCAAATTCGGTAGCGCTGATTCCTTCGTTAATCCCGGCCAGCATGTTGTCCGCCACGTTGGCAACGGTGTTGATCACGTCCATTGCCGAGGCAAATGGCGGGGAGTAGGCGAGTTCGAGATTGGCGATGTCGTCAATGCTTGGGCGCTTGGCAAGGATGGCCGAGACAGAGCTGATTCGACCGCGAAGCGCTTCACCGGATTTGCTCATTCCCTGAATGCCGAGGACTCGGCGTGTGGGAGCGTCGAAAACCAGTTCCAGAGTCATGAGGTCTGCCTCGGGCATGAAGTGGGCCCGATCAAACTGAATGGCAGTGGCGCTCATGGGGGTGAATCCGCATTCGCGTGCGGCATCGACTGTCAATCCTGCACCGGCAACAGTCCTGTCTCCTAGTGTAATGGAGTACGTGCAGATCGGATTGAACAGACGGGCTTTTGTGCCTTCCAGCGCTTTGGCGAGAGCTGTGGACTGGCGATGCTCGGTAAATTTGATGCATGTGCCGGGAATGGGCTTCTTGCACATGTCGCTGATGAAGGATGCGCAACCGCCGCATGCGTATACATCGTTGATATTGGTTCGCAACTGGCCGTCCACAATGATGCCGCCGACCTTGTCTGTTTCAAAACCTGCTTCCTGGGCAAGGTAGGAAACAGCCAGACTTGTTTTGGCGTTGATGACCCGGCTTGCTGTGAATTCGCCCTTGTCGGTAGTGACTTTCAGTTCGCTGCCGACTTCTTCGATCTGTTTCAGAGTGTGATCTTCATGGATGGTGACACCTGATTCGCGCAGGTGGTGGAGCACCATGGCGAACAGATCTTCTGACATGGGCTTGCCGAGATGCCCGGTGTTTTGAAGGATGACTTCGATCGAACCTTTCTTGTGCTTGAGGAGCACGGAAACGGTCATGAGAAGGTTCAGGCCGCTCCCGATAACGAGAGTGGTGCCATCCATGGGGCGCAGACGGGTAGTGTCAACGTGGGACCCGACACGGACTATCCTGGCAATATGGTCGCCCGGGACGTCAAATTCTTCCGGTGCTGCGCACGCTGCGAAAATAAGCTTGTCGTACGTGATGGAACCTTCAGCACCACTGGCGTGATCTCGGATGATCACTCGCTTGGCTTCAGTGTCGACTCCAGAAGCGCGCAGGTCTTCGGAAAATTCGATGCCGCGGCCCAGATACCGTTCAAGCACGTCGCAGGAGAATTCAGGAACTGGATTGAATTCAGGGTAAATAACGATGGCTTCGGTGTCCGGATGTTTGCGTTGGTACTCCATGACACCATTAAGAGCTGCTTCATATGCTCCTATGAGGACTATGCGTTCTGACATGCGGATTCCTTCGTGCGTTCTGTGAGTTCGAATGCAACGGCTGGTTGAGTGAGCTGTGTCTCAACGCCGTGTGAGAGGGGAAGTGTATTGTGCCTGGAATCACAAGCTGCGAAATTTCGACGGAAGCGGAGGGTGAAGCGGGGCAACGCTTCACCATCTCCGCGCATACCGTCATATGTGCCGGGATGATTGGGGTCGACGTCGAGGGTTATCTCGCTGAGGGGCTGGAGAAAGGTCTCCGTCGACACCATTAGCCATCCGGCTCTATTAAAGGGAGTAGTCTTGCAGAATGCATCTACTGCCCCTTGGTGGGCTATGTAACCCGGCTCCTTGCGGAGTGCGGGCTGTATGGAGCTAATCATCGGCTACCGCCTGAATTGTCGGGACTTTTGGTCCCATTTCCGCGACCGGACCGCGAGGTCCGCACTCTTCTTGATTGGTTTAATCTAGATTGAATTAATCCAGATTAAATTAATTCGTACCAAATCAATCAAGATTGAGTAAGTACGAATTAGCCCGAAAAAATATTGAGTGTCAAGTCAATCTGGAAAAATTTACGGTAGGTATTTTAGATACTTGTGTTGATCGCGTTTTTGCTTGTCACAAAAATCACAGAATACAGGCATAGAATGCACGCAAAGGATGCGTGTTTTGATAGAAAAAAAGTGGTCGGTGAAAGGAAGTGAAAGGGGGAAAAAGCGCGTGTCTTAATCGTCGAGTTTGATCCCATCAGGGTCTTTCATAAGGTCGGCCAAAGTGATCGAGTCGAGTTCCTGCTCCAGAACCCGTGATGCTCGCTGCCACACCTTGCGAGTCAGACAGATTGGGGACCGTTTGCAGAGTCCGTCATCGGTCACACAGTCGGTAAGGCTGATACCGCCTTCCATGATTCTGACGATTTCACCAACGGTAATTTTTGCTGGGTCCTGATTGAGAATGTGTCCACCGGCTGCACCTCGAACTGATGTGATCAATTCGGCTTTCTTTAGAGGGCGAAGGATCTGTTCTATGAACTGAACGGTTATCCCGGTTGATTCAGAGAGGATGGTAGTACGCTGCGGTGAATCGGTCTCACGCAGAGCAAGGTCCAACAGGAGCCGTGTTGCGTAGCGGGATCGTGCGGATAATTTCATTGTTCTCGATATGGTATCAGTTATCGGCCTGCAGGATTGCTTGCCTCCTACACAGATTGTAATTGACTAAAATAATCAGGAAAATGAGTCAAGCATGCGTTGATCAAATCTGGGTATCTTCTAGGGGTTTTAAACGCTTGTATATGTTTTGTTGTCGTTGCTGGATAAGAAAAAGGGGGCACGGAAATCCGTGCCCCCGATTTTTAATTATCAATGCCAATTACTTAACGCGGCCATCCTTCCATGCCTTCAGCAGTTGGTCGTAGTTGACCGTTTCACCCTGGGGCTTCTCGTTGTCGAGCTTTGCCTTCGGGGAACCGGGCTGCTTCAACCAGTAGGATTCGTCGCGAGGCTTGTTCAGCTTCGGTCCGCATTCGCCAAGGATATTAGCGCGTTCAAGACGCATCAGGATCTTATCCTGTTCTTCGGCGAGGTTGTCCATGGCGGTGTCGACGGTAACTTCACCGGCAACAGCTTCACCGATGTTTTGCCACCACAGCTGGGAGAGCTTGGGGTAGTCAGGAACGTTGGTGCCGGTCGGGGTCCATGCAACACGGGCCGGGGAACGGTAGAATTCCACCAGACCGCCAAGCTTGGGAGCGCGATCGGTAAAGGACTGGTGACGGATGTCGGAGTCACGGATCGGAGTCAGACCAACGTGGGTCTTCTTCAGCGAAACGGTCTTGGCGACGCAGAACTGCGCGAACAACCATGCAGCCTTACGGCGTTGGACCGGAGTGGACTTCAACAGGGTCCAGGAACCGCAGTCCTGATAACCGAGCTTCTGGCCTTCTTCCCAGTAGGGACCGTGCGGGGACGGAGCCATGCGCCACAGGGGGAAGCCCTGATCGTCAACGGTCATGTTACCCTTGGAGCGGGATTCGACCATGGAAGATGTGAAGGCGGTGTACCAGAAGATCTGCTGAGCAACGTTACCCTTGGCCAGGGACGGGAGGGACTGGTAGAAGTCCATGCCCAATGCGCCCGGAGGAGCATACAGACGGAGCCATTCCATGTACTTGCGCAGGGCGTACTTGGCAGCAGGGCCGTTGGCGGCGCCACCACGGGCAACAGAGGAGCCGACAGGCTTGCAGCCGTCAACGCGAATGCCCCATTCATCAACGGGCTTACCATTGGGGAGGCCCTTGTCGCCAGCACCGGCCATGGAGAGCCATGCATCGGTGAAGCGCCAACCGAGGTCAGGAGCTTTCTTGCCGTAATCCATGTGGCCGTAAACAGCCTTGCCGTCGATTTCACGAACGTCGTTGGTGAAGAATTCGGCGATATCTTCGTAAGCGGACCAGTTGACCGGAACACCCAGTTCGTAGCCGTACTTGGCCTTGAAGGCCTTCTTCAGTTCAGGCTTGTTGAACCAGTCGTAACGGAACCAGTACAGGTTCGCGAACTGTTGGTCAGGAAGCTGGTAGAGCTTGCCGTCAGGACCGGTGGTGAAGGACTTGCCCATGAAGTCGTCGATGTCCAGAGTCGGCAGGGTAACGTCCTTGCCTTCGCCGGTCATCCAGTCGGTCAGGTTGACAACGTGACCGGAGCGGAAGTGGGTACCAATCAGGTCGGAGTCGTTGATGTATGCATCAAAGACGTTCTCGCCGGACTGGAACTGAACCTGGAGTTTTTCGATGACGTCACCTTCCTGGATCAGGTCATGGGTGACCTTGATGCCGGTGATTTCATAAAAGGCTTTGGCGAGTACCCTGGATTCGTACTCGTGGGTTGGGATGGTTTCGGAAACAACTTTGATTTCCATGCCTTTGAAGGGGGCAGCGGCTTTTATGAACCACTCCATTTCCTTCATTTGTTCTGCTTTCGACAAGGTCGAAGGCTGGAACTCCGTATCGATCCACTTTTCGGCAGCCTTCATGTCGGCCATGCCGACACTTGCGAGGCTGAGGAATGCTATAGTCAACATTCCTGTCATCAATAAACGCCGCAACTTCATACGTACCTCCGTATGCTGATTAAGAATAACGCCTCTACCTCTAGTACCTTATTTCCGTATTGTTTTCTCCCTTAAAAGAAGGAACATGCAGTCGGTTATCCCCATCGCATGATAATGATGAGAAAACATACGGCGATAATCGTTGCCACCCAAACCGGGAAGGTGGTCAGACCGACCCACGCGAGGTGGATATATGCACTGCCAAGCAGGCTGATGAACAATCGGTCTCCACGGGTGGTCGTCAGCGGCAGAAATCCGCGTCGGGCCACAGTGGGAGACACCACTTCCCATATGGTCATGCCGATAAGCATGAGTACGATGAAGGTGAAGAAACCGGCAGTGACCGGTGTCCATGCCATCCATTCAAGATTCATTGCGTACCTCCCAAATTAGACTCGACCCAAGGCAAAGCCCTTGGCGAGGTGGTTGCGGACAAACCAGATGACCAGAGCGCCCGGGACGATGGTCAGGATTCCGGCTGCGGCCAGGAGGCCCCAGTCAAGGCCGGTGGCCGAGACTGTACGAGTCATGGTCGCTGCGATGGGCTTGGCTGCGGTGGTGGTCAGCGTGCGGGCAAGCAGCAGCTCGACCCAACTGAACATGAAGCAGAAGAACGCGGTGACACCGATTCCGGCCCTGATCAGCGGAATGAACACCCGAATGAAGAAGCGGGGGAACGAGTATCCGTCGATAAACGCGGTTTCATCGATCTCGCGAGGAATACCGGACATGAACCCTTCCAGAATCCAGACCGCCAGCGGCACATTGAACAGGCAGTGGGACAATGCCACTGCGAAGTGCGTGTCGATGAGGTTGAACGTAGAGTAGAGCTGGAAGAACGGGAGCAGGAAGACGGCTGGCGGTGCCATGCGGTTGGTCAGCAGCCAGAAGAAGACATGCTTGTCGCCGATGAAGCGGTAGCGCGAGAAGGCGTAGGCCGCCGGGAGTGCCGTCAACAGCGAGATGACCGTGTTGATGGTCACATATATTATTGAATTGATATAGCCAGAGTACCAGGATGGGTCGGTGAATATCTTCATGTAGTTCATCAGTGTCGGATCACTGGGGAACAGCGCGAAGGTACTCATGATGTCGGCGTTGGTACGCAGCGACATGTTGAGCATCCAGTAGATGGGCAGGAATAACAGCAACAGATAAAAGAGCAGTCCGATGTGTCTTTTGCGGAACTTCATTTATTTATCCCCCGTGCCCACGGCCTGCAGGGCGTTGTAGAACAGCCAGCAGAACAGCAGGATGATAAGGAAGTAGATGAGCGAGAATGCGGCAGCCGGACCAAGGTCGAACTGGCCGACAGCGATCTTTACAAGGTAGATGGACAGGAAGGTCGTCGAGTTGCCGGGGCCACCGCCGGTCAGGACAAAGGGTTCCGCATAAATGAGGAACGAGTCCATGAACCGGAGCAGCAGGGCAATGGTCAGTACGCCTCGCATCTTGGGCAACTGGATATATCGGAATATGGCCAGCGGGGATGCGCCATCAATCTTGGCTGCCTGATAATAGGCTTCGGGGATCGAGCGAAGCCCGGCATAGGCGAGCAGCGCAACGAGCGGCGTCCAGTGCCACACTTCCATGAGCATGAGCGTGATCCACGCATGCAGCCCGTTGGCGGTATGGTCGAAGCCGATACCAAGACCGTTGACGAAGGCGCCGAACAGCCCGATATCCGGTCTGGTGAAGATGATCCAGATGGTGCCGATGACGTTCCAGGGGATCAGCAGCGGCAGGGCCAGAATGACCAGACAGGCAGAGGCTGCCCATCCTTTTTTTGGCATCATGAGGCCGATGATGATCCCAAGGGGCATTTCTATCAGGAGGACCATACAAGAAAACGCCAACTGACGCAGAAGAGCATCATGAAGGCGTTCATCAAGGAGGACTTCCCTAAACCATTCAACCCCGACAAAAAATCGTTGTCCCGGGCCGAAAATATCCTGAACCGAGTAGTTCACGACGGTCATAAGCGGTATGATTGCGGAAAAGGCGACAATCACGAAGACCGGAAGGACCAGGAACCAGGCTCTGTTGTTTTCCCATTTATTCATAGTTCCTCCCCTTATCGTACCAGCCGTTCATTGCTGTATATTTTGGTTTTGTCTTTGGGGAAGGTCAGCCAACATCGTCCTTCCGGGGTGGGCCGGTTGTCCTTGATGCGCGCCTTGATCTGATGCCCGGCGAACTGGCAGGTCACGATCTTGCAGAACCCCTGATCTTCAACCCCTTCGATTTCGGCGACGATGCCGTCTTCGACTTCATTATCGTGAACTTCGACATACATGGGACGGATGCCAAGCTTGATATCGCCACCTGTTTTGGCAGCTCGTCCGGCATAGGCCGGGTCAAGCGGGATGATCGCTTCGTTCACGGCAGCGAGATGGCCGTCCAGGGTACATTCGAGGAAGTTCATCCCCGGGCTGCCAATGAAGTAGCCGACAAAGGTGTGTTCCGGGTCTTCAAAGAGCTCCTGCGGGGTACCCATCTGGACGATCTCGCCCTCGTACATGACGACGATCTGGTCGGCGAAGGTCATGGCCTCCACCTGATCATGGGTCACGTAGATCATGGTGAGTTTGAATTCCTTGTGGATTTCCTTGAGCTTGCGACGCAGATCCCATTTAAGATGCGGATCGATGACCGTCAGCGGTTCATCAAAGAGGATGGCTGCGACATCGGAACGAACCAGACCGCGGCCTAACGATATTTTTTGCTTGGCATCAGCGGAAAGGTTGGCTGCGCGCTTCTGGAGGTCATCCGTGAGGTCCAGCGCATCAGCGATTTCCCTGACCCGTTTATCAATGGCCTCCGCATCAACACCGCGGTTTTTCAGCGGGAAAGCGAGGTTCTGATATACGGTCATGGTGTCGTACAGCACAGGAAACTGAAACACCTGCGCTATGTTGCGTTGTTCCGGCTGCATGGCGGAGACATCGACTCCGTCATAAAGAATCGAGCCATGAGAGGGCTTCAGCAGGCCGGAGATAATATTGAGCATGGTGGTCTTTCCGCAGCCGGAGGGGCCGAGGAGGGCATATGCTCCGCCGTCTTCCCAGACGGTGTGGATTCGCTTGAGTGCGAAGTCCTCTTCACCTTTTGGTTCGGGAAGGTAGCTGTGTTTGATTTCATCAAGTTCAATGCGTGCCATGATGGTTCCCTGCTAATCATTGGCAGGCGAGGCAACCAGCTTGCCCGCCGCGTTAAAAACATAAAAGGCGTTCGGATGTGCATATACCGAAACCTGACTTCCGACGTCGTAGGAATGTACCCCGTTATCCTGGGCAACGAGTGACTCCTCACCAAAGTTGAAATGGATGAAAGTCTCTGACCCGTTGATTTCGGTGAGGCCGATCTCGCCCTTGATACACGCCCAATCCTCTCCCTCGGAGTTGAGGGTCAACTGGCTTGAGCGAATGCCGAACTTGTATTCCCCGGGATCCAATGCGTTCATACCAGGAGTGGCTTTGAAGCTCAGGTTGTTTCCGAAGTTGACAGTGCCGTCTTCAATGTGGCCGGTAAGGAAGTTGATGGGCGGATCGCTGAATACTTCTGCCACTTCCGTGGTTGCCGGATTCATGTACACCTCGGCAGTGGGGCCGACCTGGAGAACGCGACCTTCGTGCATGACTACGACATTGCCGCCCAGCATCAGCGCCTCGGTTGGCTCCGTGGTGGTGTAGACAACGACGGAATCGCGCTCGATGAAGATTTTCTGCAACTCGTCCCGCAGTTCTTCACGGAGTTTGTAATCGAGGTTGACGAGCGGTTCATCGAGCAACAACAGATCAACATCCTTGACCAGTGCCCGTGCAATGGCCGTACGCTGTTGCTGCCCACCGGAAAGCTCTGCCGGGAGGCGGTCGAGCATGGTGTCGATGTGCAGCATCTTTGCGGCGGTCATGACACGTTCATCGATTTCCTGCTTCTTCATTCCCTGGATTTTCAGGGGCGAGGCGATGTTTTCGTAAATGGTTTGGGATGGGTAGTTGATGAATTGCTGGTAGACCATGGCCACGCTGCGTTTACGGACCGAAACACCGGTCACGTCCTGATTGTCAGCTATGACCTGTCCTGTTGTGGGGCGGTCCAGTCCTGCCATGATTCGCAGTAGTGACGTTTTTCCAGCCAGCGTCCGGCCCAGAATGACGTAGCGAGAGCCTGACGCAAAATCCAGGCTGATGTCTTTGAGGTGGACTTCGCGCCCGACCGTTTTGTTGATGTCCTTGAGCTTCAAACTCATAAAGTGCACTCCCCTAGCATGTGTCTGGTCAAGTTGTTGCCAGTTATCAGGATGGCGCATAGCGCAGTTTCATTGTTTTCGCATGCGAAAGCGCGGTGACTTTTCTCATCTGCGCTTGTTTTGGTGCATGTCTGTCCCTTACTCAGCCACGTGCAGTTCCACCTCGTTGTGTTTCATCATTTTCACAAGCTCCGCTGGCGGTAGCTTGTCCGTAAACATGGCATCCACTTCCTGGATACTCCCCAGTCGCACCATGGCGTTTCTGCCGAATTTGGTGCTGTCCGTCACAAGGAAGACCTTGCGCGAGTTGTCGATGATGGAACGCGCTGCCGTGACTTCCCTGTAATCGAAGTCGAGGAGGGTGCCATCCTTGTCCACGCCGCTGATCCCGATGATTCCGTAGTCCACCTTGAACTGCCGAATGAAATCAATGGCGGCTTCACCCACAATGCCGCAGTCCTTGGGACGAACTACTCCACCGGTGACAATGACTTCGATGTCACTGTTGCCACTGAGGGTTTTGGCTACATTGAGGTTGTTGGTTATGACGCGAAGTCGTTTGTGGTGAATGAGCGCTTTGGCTACTTCTTCGTTGGTTGTTCCCATGTTGATGAACAGGGAAGACCTGGAAGGGATGTGTTGTGCCACGAGTCGGGCGATGGTCTGCTTCTCCCTGTAGCAGAGCACTTTGCGATCCGTGTAGTCCACATTCTCCGTGGAATAGATAGGGCCTGCTCCACCGTGATGACGTTGAAGCAGGCCCTGGTCGCTAAGAATATTTATGTCGCGGCGGATGGTTTGGGGAGTCACATTGAAGTGGTCGGCCAATGTTCCAATGGCAACGAATCCCTGCTCGCGTACCAGATCGATGATTTGCGCGTGTCTGGTGCGAACCGATGCGTGTTTTCCGCCGGTGGTTATTTCGTTTTCGCCCGTGATGGGGTCCATTTTTTATCCTGATTGCATTAAAAAGTTCGTTTCCGAAAACAAGGTTGGGGTGTTTTTCGTTCACAAGTGAAAAAAACAGTGACGGAACCCTTGAATTTGCATAATCTGATACGCGCTGTGTCGCACGAAAATGCTAAAAAAGTCATTTTTTTGTTCATAGCATGTTCATTTTTTTGCTACAAGAGAAAAGAAATCTTTCAGGTCTGTAACAGAACGCAGGAAACAATGAAGTTTCAGTTGATAAAGGATCGGTAAAATGAAGGTCCTGCAAACCACAATTCTCATCCTCGGCGGAGGAGCTACCGGGACAGGTATTGCCCGGGATCTCGCCCTGCGCGGAGTGAAATGTCTGCTCGCGGAACGGCATGATATCAATGCCGGTGCATCGGGTGGAAACCATGGCTTGCTCCACAGTGGCGCTCGGTACGTGGCTTCCGATATGGAAGCAGCCGTGGAGTGTCGCGAAGAGGGAGAGATCATCAAGCGACTGGCGCCTCAATGTATCGAAGATACTGGAGGACTCTTTGTTGCCGTGGAAGGCGACGACGAGGACTACGTAGCCAATTTCCAGGCCATGTGTGACCGAAGCGGTGTACCTGCTCAGGAGCTGGACCTTGACGAAGCGCGCTCATTGGAGCCGGTGTTGTCGGATAAGCTCATAGCCGCCTATGCCGTGGAAGACGGTGCCATCGATCCGTTCATGCTGTCGCTGGACAACATGGCCCATGCCATGGAACACGAGGCTGAGTATGTTCGCAATGCAAAGGTGATTGGCTTCGTCAAGGAATCCGGAAAGATCAAGCGGACACAATTTCGCCATGAAGTGACCGGTGAGTTGTTCGAGGTGGAGGCGGAGGTTGTCGTCAACGCCACAGGAGCATGGGCAGGGCTGGTGGCCGAACTCGCCGGTGCGTCCATTAACATTTTATATTCTGCCGGCAGTCTTATCATCACGCAGGACAGGCTCACCAAGCGTGTTATCAATCGCCTTCGCAAGGCCGCTGATTCCGATATCCTTGTTCCGGGAGGCACGGTTTCCGTTCTCGGTACCACTTCGGTCACCGTGGAGCATCCCAATGACTGTCGTCCCACCGTCACTGAGGTTGATCGTATCATCGATGATGCACGCGCCATGATCCCGTTGCTTGAGACCACCCGCTACATCCGGGCGTATGCCGGTGTCAGGCCTTTGGTTCTCTCGGGCGACGGCAGCGATGCTCGAAGCGTCAGCCGCGGCTTTTCCCTGATCGATCACGCTGATGATGGCGTGGAAAATTTTGTGACGATCACCGGCGGCAAGTTGACCACCTATCGAATGATGGCCGAAAAGACCGCCGATCTCGTCTGTGGCAAAATCAATGTGACCAAGCCGTGTCTTACGGCAACCGAGCCGCTGCCTGCCTCCACAATGGGACGGTGGACCGAGCCCGGCCTGGGGCCGAAATCATGGATCACCAAACGGGATGGGGACGATCTCATACTGTGTGAATGTGAGATGATCTCCAAGGCCACCATCGACACGATCATCGCCAACATGGGGGATGATCACGGTGAGTCTGCCTTGCAGGCCATCGGGCTGCGAAGCCGTGTCGGCAAAGGCCCGTGTCAGGGTGGATTTTGCGGACTGCGGGTAACCGGTCATCTCTATGATGAAGGGCTTGTGAAATCGCAGCAGGGAATGGATGAGCTCAAGTATTTTGTTGAACGACGGTGGCGCGGCTTCTCTCCGGTTCTGTGGGGGCTTGGCGCTGTACAGGCGGATTTGCAGGAGGCTTTGTACTGCGGTGCGCTGGACATGGAACTGGACGACGAGGTCCTGAACTGCGGAGAGAATTCATGACCGGAAACAATACAGTATATGATGTGATGGTCATCGGCAGCGGGTTTGCCGGAATGGCTGCCACGCTGTTCGCCGCTCGCAGAGGACTGTCCGTTGTCCAGACCGGTGCCACTGGTGGTATCGATTTTAGCACCGGCTTCCTCGATCTGATGGGAGTGCATCCCATTTCAGAAGGTAAACGGTGGAGCGACCCGTGGCAGGCCATCGATGCGGCGATTACCGACTTCCCCAATCATCCCTATGCGTTGATGAGTCACGATGAAATCGCCGAATCCATTAAGGAATTTACCGATTTTCTTGGTGAGTACGGGCTCAAATATGTCGGTAAGGAGCAACAGAACACCTGCATTATGACTCCTGTGGGGACGGTGAAACGGACGTATCGCATTCACAAAACCGCATGGAACGGTGCCGTGGCTCTGGAGAGCAAAGCACCGACATTGATTGTCGATTTTCAAGGCCTCAAGGGATTCAGTGCTCGTCAATTGGTGGAAAACCGCCAAAAAGACTGGCCCTTACTGCGATCTGTTCGCGTGTCTTTCCCCGGTTCTAGCGGTGAGTTGTTCCCGGAGCACATGGCGTGGACGCTTGCTGATCCGAAGCATCGCGTTCAGTTGGCGGAAACTGTTCGACCGCAACTGGAGCAGGTTGAATATGTCGGATTCCCAGCCGTTCTCGGGCTGACCAATCCCGCAGAAGTTGTCGCCCATCTGGAAGAACTGCTTGGGGTCAAGGTCTTTGAAGTGCCGACCATGCCGCCATCCATTGCCGGGCCGCGTCTGCGATCCGTTTTTGATCGGGGACTGCCTAATCTCGGAGTCAAAACTCGCTCGCAAAAAATGGTGACCGCTGTCCGAATGAAGGACCACGGTGTCATGGAGTTTGATATCGGAAAAGGCGGCGGCATGAATACGGTTGCCGCCAAATCGGCGATTTTGGCCAGTGGCCGTTTCTTCGGTAAAGGCTTGAAGGCTGGACGGACCGGTGTGTTGGAGCCTGTCTTCAACATCCCCGTGCACCAGCCGGAAAGACGCGAAGACTGGCACCAAAAAGAGTTTTTTGATGCCAAAGGGCATCCGGTAAATATGGCAGGTATTGAGGTGGATGCTCGCCTTCGACCACTGGGCGAAGACGGGAAACCGGTCAATGAACGACTGCATGCTGCCGGAGCAATACTGGCTCACCATGACTGGATGCGTATGAAATGCGGGGCCGGGCTGGCCATCGCTACGGCTTACAAGGCCGTTCGGGAGTTGACTGGATAAGAGGTTGGCAACGACAGCAAGGACGGATTCATGACATTCTTCGATATCGGTTTGATTCTCGCCTCAGTGATCTGTCTCGTCGGCATTGTTCGGCGTGTGGCCGTATGGAGCCGATCGCCGGGAGGAGCGAAGGTTGATCACCAATCCATGATCCGTCAATTGCTGTCTGCTGTCCGCTCCTTTTTCCTTGATGTCCTGCTCCTGTCGAGAACCGGCCGGACCGGTATGCTTCGTTGGGTCGCGCATTCTCTGGTTTTCTTCGGTTTCATAGGGCTGCTGCTCTTTCACGCCCTTGATGATTATGTAACCGTATATTTCTTCCCGGCCTATGAATCGACCCTGGATCCATGGCAGTTCATAAGGAACCTGCTCGGATTGATGGTCCTTGTCGGAGTGTCGATCATGGTTGTTCGACGTCTTGTCGATAAGCGGCTGCGCAGCCTGACACGATTTCAGGACTGGGCAGCCATTCTCGTTGTCGGGATGATTATCCTGTCCGGCTTTTTCCTTGAATCATCCAAGATTGTTTCTCCTGCCGTTTTCGACCGAATGGTCCGTTACTATTACTTCCCGGAAAGTGCGCGGGACCTGACCGCACTCAAAGCATTTTGGGCCAGAGAATACGGTGTTGTTTTCAGTGCGCCGTTGCCCCTTGATGACGAGACCGTGGAGTTCGGGGCTTCGTTGAATGAGGACAACTGTTCCGATTGTCACGCTGATACCGCATCGGCTTTTGTCTCAAAGACAATGGCCACCGTGGGCGCGCCCCTTGCTCCGGCATTAAATCGAAGTGGAGCGGACAGTGTCTTCTGGTATCTGCACATCATTTTTTGTTTCATTGGTCTTGCGGCGTTACCATTCGGGAAGTTCCTGCATCCTCTTTCTGCACCGGCCAACATGCTGGTTCGAGGAGGGCGTCGTGACGGAGCACCGGTGGCGTCAGGCGCTGCCAAAGGGCTTGGTCTGGATGCCTGCACCCGCTGTGGCGAATGCAGTCTGCATTGCAGTGTCGCGCCGAGTTTTTCGGTGCTGGGCAATGACAACATACTGCCGTCAGAGAAACTTCGTTCTCTTCACGATTTCAGAACAGACTCCCTTACGGAAGAAGGGGTGAGCCGGTTTGCCGAGGGAAGCAGAATCTGTACGGAGTGTTTGCGCTGTACGGATATTTGTTCGGCCGGGATCAACCTGCAGGATTTGTGGATCGAGTCGAAGAAGGAGGCCGCCGCGCTTTCGCCGGATTCCAACGGGGCTGTGCGCGCACTGCCTTCCGAGTTCAGAATTGCCGCCTTTGAAGGGAGTACCGCTGTGCCGCCCCTGTTCGGGTTGGCAGACAACGCCGAATCCTACTGGGCCTGTGTTCAGTGTACTACCTGCACCAGTGTTTGCCCTGTGGTGGCGGTGAGCGAGGACCCGACCCGTGACCTCGACATGACACCGCAGCAGATCATGAATCTTCTGCGTATGGGCCTCAAGGATCAGGCGATGGGTGTCCGGATGGTTTGGAGTTGCACCACTTGCTACAAGTGCCAGGAGCATTGCCCGCAGAATATTCGCGTGGCAGACGTTCTGTATGAACAGCGAAACACCGCTGCCGCTCGCTTGCGGGAAGATGAGGAATAGCCATGAGATACGCATATTTCCCCGGTTGCAAGATTGCGCATCACCTCCCGCAGTACGGAACTGCTGTGGAGGCCGTCTGTGATGCGCTTGATATCGGCCTGGAGAAGGTGGAGTTCAACTGTTGCGGTTGGCCGGTTCGTCATGAAAACGAGTTGGCGTCTATTTTTTCCGCCATCCGCAATTTTGCTCTGGCAGAAGCTGCCGGTCTTCCGATCATGTCTCCGTGCAAGTGTTGCTTCGGCAATTTGAAGTATGCTGTTTCGCGAGTGCAGGAAGACAAGGAGTTGGCAGGCCGGGTAGAGGAATTATTGATTGATGACGGTTTGTCCATGCCCACGCGGATGGAAGCATTACATTTTCTGACTGTTTTGGATGAAAAGGTCGGGGCCGACCTCCTCGCGCAACGGACCGCAACACCGCTCGCCGGAGTGAAGGTGGCCTGTCACTATGGGTGCCATGCACTTCGACCGGGAAACGTCACCGAGTTTGACGATCCTCTGGCCCCGACCGTTTTCGAGCGACTGATGCGCGCCATTGGTGCCGAGCCTGTGGAGTGGGACTTGCGCCTTGAGTGCTGCGGCCATCCACTGCGTGGAAGGGACAATGTCATTTCCGATGCACTGATGAGGAAAAAACTGGAGAATGCCCAGGGTGCTGGTGCCGATATTGTCGTGACCGGCTGCACGTATTGTCAGTTGCAATTTGATGTGGAGCGTGATGCCAAGCCGCTGGGATCATCCATGCGCAAGGCACCACCTGCTGTTCTGGCGGCTCAGCTCATCGGGATGGCGCTTGGGCTGAAAGAGGATGCCGTAGGGTTGGCTGAAAACAGAATCCCATGGCAATCAACTGTTTTGGAAGGGTACTTTTTTTGATAAGGCTCCGAAAAGGGATGGTAATTCCAATCGGATAATCAAGGAGATGACGATGGCTAAATATGTCGGGGCAGTAGATTCGGGAACCACCAGCAGTCGCTTCATAATTTTTGATGAGAAAGGGCGCATCGTCGGCCAGGATCAGAAAGAGCACGAGCAGATATATCCCAGGCCCGGGTGGGTCGAGCATGACCCCATGGAGATATGGAACAACACGTGTGAGGTTATCAAGGGCGCGTTGACCAAGTCTGGAATCAAGGGTTCCGAGCTGGCGGCCATCGGTATAACCAACCAGCGTGAAACCACTGTGGTGTGGGATCGAAATACCGGCAAACCGTTTTACAACGCTATTGTCTGGCAGTGCACCCGTACCCATGAAATCTGCAAGGACCTCATGCAGGACGGTGGACAGGATCGTTTCCGCTCCAAGACCGGATTGCCCATTGCCACCTATTTTTCCGGCCCCAAGATCAAATGGATTCTGAACAATGTGCCGGAAGCCAAGGCTGCTTCCGAGCGAGGCGATGCCATGTTCGGTACCATTGAAACATGGATCATCTGGTGGCTGACAGGCGGCCCCAAGGGCGGCGCACACGTCACCGATGTTACCAATGCCAGCCGGACCATGCTCATGGATTTGGAGTCTTTGGAATGGGATGAAGATATTCTTGATGTGATGGGAATCCCGCGCAGCGGACTTGCCCGTATTGTCCCGTCCTCGGACTCGGGAACATGGGGGCCGACATCCGAAAGCGGTCCTTTGGGGGCCCGTGTGCCGGTCTGTGGCGCGGTGGGGGATCAGCAGGCAGCCCTTGTCGGGCAGACGTGCTTTGCTCCGGGACAGGCCAAGAATACCTACGGAACCGGTTGTTTTCTCCTTATGCACACCGGCCACGAGCCGATCCAGTCCAAGCATGGCCTGATCACCACATTGGCCTACCAGTTCAGCGGACGTAAACCCTCCTATTGTCTCGAAGGCTCTATCGCCATTGCCGGTGCGTTGGTCCAGTGGCTCAGAGACAATCTCCAGATGTTCGAGTCGGCTCCCGAAATTGAGGCCATGGCCAGCAAGGTGGAAGATACGGGCGGCATGTATATCGTCCCGGCTTTTTCCGGATTGTATGCCCCGTACTGGCGCCCGGATGCTCGCGGCGTTATGGTGGGATTGACCCGCTACATCAACCGCAACCACATTGCGCGTGCTGTTCTTGAAGCTACCGCGTATCAGACCAAAGACATTGTCGAGGCCATGAACAAGGATTCGGGCGTCGAACTGAAAAGTCTCAAGGCGGACGGTGGCATGGTCTACAACGAGCTATTGATGCAGTTCCAGTCGGATATCCTTGATGTTCCGGTTGTCCGCCCCAAGGTTGCGGAAACAACCTGTCTGGGCGCCGCCTATGCAGCGGGAATCGCTGTCGGATTCTGGTCCGGTCGGGAGGAGTTGTACAACAACTGGGAAGAGGACAAGACGTGGCACCCCGATATGAGCGACAAGGATCGCCAGAAAGGGTACAGCGGTTGGAAAAAGGCCATTGAGCGAACGTATGACTGGGTAGAATAATTCCAGAAAACAGGGCGGCCTCAGGGGCGCCCTTTTTTTAGGTTCATCCGGCTAAAGCGTACTTTTGACAAAATGAAAGGACATGGCGTCCAACCGTTGGAAGCATCACCAACCAGCGGGAGGAGTAATCACCATGTCCACGAGTTTCATCTACCACGCGTTCGGCCTGCGAGGCTACGACTACGTTCGGCAGGATTTCATCGCAGGCAACATCATCCTGAAAGTGCAGCCCAAGGATGACTTGATTCGTTGTCCTTGCTGCCATTCCAGAAACATCATTCGCCACGGCTTTGCCGAAAGATGGGTTCAGACTGTGCCCATCGGTTTCAAGCCCGTCTGGCTGGTCATTCCCGTCCAACGGGTAGGATGTCGCAATTGCGGCGTCATTCGTTTGATCGACATTCAGATCGCCGAGTCCAGGCGCTGGTATACGAAAGCCTTTGAGCGATATGCTCTCGCCTTGGCAAAAAAGATGACGATTCAGGATGTTGCCGATCTGCTGGGCGTCGGTTGGGACACCATCAAATCAATCTTCAAGCGCTATCTGTTTCGCCGTTTCTCAAGTCCCAGCCTGGGAAAGATCAAGTATATCGCCATCGACGAAATCAGCGTCCGTAAAGGGCAAAAGTACCTCACGCTGGTCATGGACCTCGAAAGTGGCGCAGTCGTCTTTGTTGGTGAAGGACGAAGTCGAGAAACGCTTACCCCGTTTTGGGAACGTCTCAAGAAGACAAAAGCCAAGATTGCGGCTGTGGCGACGGACATGAACGCAGGCTACATCAGCGCTGTCATGGAGAACTTGCCGAATGCGGCTATCGTGTTTGACCGGTTTCATGTGGTCAAGCTGATGAACGAGAAAATCACGCAGATCCGCCGCCAGCTCTTTCGGGAACTCACCTCGCCACTTGAAAGGAAAGCGGTCAAAGGAACTCGATGGATTCTTCTGAAAAACCCCGAAAATCTGGATGAAAGCCGTGATGAAAAGGAGCGCTTGGATGAAGCGTTGCGGCTGAACAAACCTCTGGCGACAGCCTACTATCTGAAAGAGGATTTGCGGCAACTCTGGTCCCAGCCGAACAAGGCGACGGCAGAGAAAGTCATCAACGACTGGATCGCCAGAGCCGAAGCCTCGGAGATACGCCCTTTGCAGATCATGGCGAGGACGCTTGCCTCGTATCGTTTCGGCATTCTTGCCTATTACGACCATCCCATCTCATCAGGCCCAATCGAGGGAACCAACAACAAGATCAAGACGCTGAAACGACAAGCCTACGGATATCGGGATACCGAGTTCTTCAAGCTCAGGATCATGGGAATTCACGAAGCGAAGTACGCTTTAGCCGGATGAACCTTTTTTTATGCAAGTGCGGCCTGTGGCGTGGTTGTAAGCAGGAGTGTCGGAAGGCAAAGAGCGTCAAGTCGCGCTGTTTGTGGCAGGTCTTTCACGACAATGTATATTTATATTGCTGAAACTGCTGACATCTTTTACTGCTCAAAGGAATACTGACGTTATTAATCCGATGTAATCTGGAGTTTCTAATGTATACTGCAATGTCATTGTCCAAAAGAATCCCCATGCTCGACGTAGCCCGTTTTTTCGGGATGTTCCTCGTCTACTACGGCCACATCATCGAGCGAATAATGTATCTGGAAAATCCTGTTGCAACGGCGCACTATAAGTTTATCTACTCGTTTCACATGCCGTTTTTCTTTCTGCTCGCCGGAATGACCATTGACCCTGGTAAGTTGTATCTTCCGGCAAGACAGTTTTTCAAGAAACTGGCCCTGTCTCGATTGGTGCCGTATTTCTTTTTCACCGCAGCTTTGGCTGTGGCAAGCCTTGTTTTTGCAGGGCACTTTGTTGTCGTCGATCTGTCAACAGCCAAGGGGTATCTGGAAGGGGTCATCGCCACGCTGACCGGATTTCCCGTATTCAACATTCCGCTGTGGTTCATGGCCTGCCTTGTTTCGGTTGAGGTCATCCATTACGTAGTTGGGCGCTATCTGAATTCGACGTTGAAGATCATTGTTGCGGCGATACTGTTTTATGTCGGCGGCTATTATCTCACCGCCAATGTGCAATTCATCCCCGGACCCAATTTCTGGATTTTCCATGAAGCCATAGTGGTTTACGGATTTTATCTGGTGGGTGTGCTCATGCGCAGGGAATCAATTCTGATCGCTGCCCAACCTCGCTGGCGACTGGTGGTGGCGAGTGTCGTTTGCCTGGGCGCTGTTGTGGCAACCTGGGACCTCAATCAGGGACCGTTCAGGTTGTTCGATGCCGTGGTGGTTGTTCTCTCCGGTCATGGCAACGTCTTCTTGTTTCCGTTCACGGCACTGGCCGGAAGCATCCTGATTTTGACCCTGGCTCGATTGTGTGGCGAGAGCCGCTTCCTGATGTTCATGGGTGAAAACGTTCTGATCCTCTTTTGTCTTAATGGCGTTTTCTACCACTTCTTTAATGGACCGTTTGCGGCTTGGTTCGTCGATAAATTCCCCGGGAACTGGATGGCAGTCACCGGGGCCGGAATCGCTTTTACCATTGTCAGCATGGCCGCATGCATTCCGGTAATACTATTCTTCAACAGACGGCTGCCGATACTTGTGGGCAAGCGTTCACGCTAAAAGAAAAAGGCTTCATGTGATCATGAAGCCTTTTTTATTCGGTTGATTTTACAGTGCGTTTTTTAGAATTTGAATAAGTTCCGCTTGAGTCAATTCGATGGGATTCCCCTTCATGCTGCTGGCTTGAGCGGCTTTTTCCGCCATGGCTTCAAAGTCCTGCTCCACTATCCCGATTTTGGACAGGCCTGCGATAGACAATTCTTCGCAGAGCGACTCAACCCAGTCGCAGCCATCTTCAGGTGTGGCGCTGACATCTCCGGTCAGCATGACGGCTATCTCATTGTAGCGGAAAAGTGCCATTGATTCGGGGTCACGTTTCCGCAGGGCCTGAATATTTGCGCGCATGACATGGGGAAGCAGGGCGGCACAGATTTCTCCGTGGGGCGCTTTGAACTCGCCGCCGAGCGGGGCAGCGAATCCATGCACTGCGCCCAGCTTGGCATTGGCCAGCGCAATGCCTGAGAACAGGGAAGCAAGGGCCATGTCTTCGCGGGCAACGATCTCGTCGCCTTCCTCGCAGGCCACGGGGAGGGAGGTCGCAGCACGCATCATCCCTTCGCGGCAGAGACCATCTGTCATGGGATTCGCCTTATTGGAAACGTAGGCTTCCATGAGCTGGGTGAGCGCATCCATTCCGGTTCCGGCGGTGACATGGGCAGGCATGGAGAGAGTGAGTTCAGGATCAACAACCGCGACATCGGCAATCATGTCAGTTGAGCGCAGGCTGACCTTTACCCCGTAGGGTTTAGCCAGAATCACGGCGTTTGCCGTAACTTCCGAACCGGTACCTGAAGTTGTGGGGACAGTGATCAGCGGGAGCGGCTTTGCGGCCAGCGGTTCACCTTTACCAACCACTTCGAGGTAGTCGAACAGGTCTTTTCTGTTGGTTGCCATTGCCGCAAGAATCTTTCCGGCATCCATTACGCTTCCGCCGCCTATAGCAATCACAACATCGCAGTCCTCATCGCGAATCGATTGGATATGTGCGGCGATGGTGTCCGTATCCGGCTCGCCAGAAATACGAATGACGTGCGGGGTGCCGGTCTCGCTCATGGCATCGATAAGCCACTGGGTACGCTCCGGGGAAGAACCGGTAACGATACAGGGGCGTTCGCCAAGTCCGGCTGCTATCTCTGGAATGGATGCTGCCGCACCGGATTGAAATATGATTTTGTTGGCCGTGGCAAATTGGAATTGCATATGAAACCTCGTCTGATTGGTATTAAGCGGCAAAAAAATATCACTACCGGCAGATGACAGCAATGAAAAGGAATGCGCTTTGAATAGTGAGTACGTGCAGAGTTGGAGCTATGTGTTTTGTCTGCATGAAACGATTCTTGGCAAGCCAAGCAAAAAGGCCCGGCGAACCGGGCCTTCAATCTGTTATTCGTCGTCTGTCATGCCGAGGGCGCGCCATTGGGCTTCGGCTTCAGCCTGTGCCTTGTCAATGCGTTCCTGATCCCATGGCGTAATGACCAATGCTTCGGCCACAAGCTGCCAGATATATTTCACTTCATACGGATGCCCCTCATAGTGCTTGGGAATCCGCTTCATGATCTGGTCGCGGCAGTTGGAGCAGCCAACGACAACCACATGGGCTCCGCTGTCTTCGATCTGCTGGTGCTTGTAGCGGGCATGCCATGCAGACTGTTCCTCAAAGGGCATGGGCCACATGCCGCCGCCAGCGCCGCAGCAGTAGTTCTTGTCCCTGTTGGGCGTCAGCTCCACGTAGTCATCCACACATTGCTGCACGATCCAGCGGGGTTCGTCGAAGTATCCCTTGCCGAATGTGCGTTCGAGTTCTCGACCGTGTTTGCAGGAATCGTGGAACGTAAAAACCTTTCCGGCGTGGGCGGATTTGTCGAGGGTGATCCGTCCTTCCTTGATGATTTCCATCAGGTAATCATACAGGTACAGGTAGTTGATTCGATTGGCAGGATCTTCCTTGAACAGCTTTTCCATTCCCTTGCGGGCACCGTATGATCCGCCGCCGCAGTCCGGCATGATCATTCTGTCGATTTCATGCTTCTGCATGTAGTCGATTTTACGCCTTGCCAGTTCGCGGTTGGCGTCGTTGTTGCCAGTGAAAAGAGCCCAGTCGACGGCTTCCCAGTTGTCACCGGGAACGGTCCAGTCTTCCTGTGCGGCGTAAAAAATTTTCCACCACCAGAACTGATCCTCGTAGTCCCCGTATACCTCTTTCGAGTTCGGGAAAAAGAGGGTCCTGGCGCCCTGCTTGTCGATGGGGACATAGAAACCGGGACATTCCTCTTCGGCAAGCTCTTCACCGAGTTCTTTCATGCCCTCAACGTAGTCTTCCTTGGCGATGCCGAGGTTGTTGCCGGTCTCAAGGTTGTTGACCATGCCCTGATGCAGGGAGCCGGGAACATCCTCACGAGGACGCAAGGATTTCAGGTGGGCCATGAGCGATGTGATGTCGATTCCGCCCGGACAGGTGGAAGTACAGCGTCCGCAACCGGTGCAGAGCCATGGAAAATTGGAAGCAACCACTTCGTCGATCAATCCGTTGGCCAGCATACGCATGACCTTGCGCGCATCCCAGCCATCCAGACCCGGGGCGCCACTGGTGGGGCAGCCATTGGAACAGGCGCCGCAAACCAGGCAGTTGGAAAAATCGTAATCGTTCAGAAAATCAAGTGAATGTTTGCTCTTTGTCATTGTTATCACGCGGCTGTCGCACAGGGGGCTGCTTCAGCATATATGGTTTATCGAGTTGGTACTCTTCCGTAGGTTCGGAAGGTCAAAAAAGGCTCCTACCTAAGGGAAACAGGTAAGTCAAAGTGCTAATGACGGTTTTTCTCGCACAGACCGCTTATGCTCTGGTCGATCGGTGATGAGAAGGGCGCTCCTTTGGGAGTAAGCGGCTGGTCGGTTTGGTTGAAGAACCTTCTGTGTCGCATGCACAAGTGTATTACATAATAATAAAAGGATCGTTCCTTTAAGATAGGAATTCCTCTCATGGAGTCAAGGCGTGCTGGGTGGTGATAACCGCACGTAAAACGAAAGCTGCGCCACCGGGGTGACCGATGGCGCAGCAACTGTTCATTATGGCTTGGTTGTTGGGCTGCTATTTTTTCTTGTCAGCAGCGGGTTTCTTTTTATCAGCCGCCGCTTTTTTCTTGGTTTTGGGTTCGGTCTTTTTTTTCGCAGGTTTCGCTTTTTCCTTTTTTGCAGGCGGCGCGTCGTCTTTCTTTTTCACTTCTTTGTTTTCGGATTGTTTGGCTGGGACTTCCGCTTCCTCTTTTTCTACGATCGAAGATTCCCCTTTGACTGCCGGTGTCAGATCCTCAGCGGTCTTTTCTTTCGTGGACTCATCGCCTGCCTCTTTCCACTTCAACTTGAGGGCAAATTTGCGTTTGTCCTTTTTGACTTTGGCTTCGATCTCCATGCTGACTGTTTCAGCAGGGGCCAGAATCAGTGTTTCTTCCTCATTCTTAACAACAATTCTGCCGTCCTTGAGTTCGGAGAGAAGTGTTTCCAGATGTTTGATGACATCTTCGCAGGCCATTTCTTTCTTCATGCTGATCTTTTTCTTTTCCATTGGTATCTCCTTGATGCGCTGTTGCTATGAGAGAGATAGCAGAGCCTCTGCAAGTAGCCGAGCATCCATGTATGTGTCGCCGCTTTGTGTCAGCAGTGGGCAGTTGATAACGGTTACGCCCATGGATTCCAGTTCTTCCGTGTCGATGGGGTATGTGTAGGAAGCTTTTTCCATATCCATCAAAACGTATTTCAGCGTGTCGCTGCCATTCGGGGCTCCACTTAATGCTAGTTGTCGTCGTATGAGGCGAACCTGATCGACAACGCTCAGTCCAAGCGATTCCGGGTCTTCCGCCGTATTGGGAACAAAGACCTTGGGACAGCGATTGGCTGCCACGGCTTCGCCGACCCCGTCGGGCAGCAGGTTGGCCATAACGCTCGAAAAGAAGCTGCCTACAGGATAGCAGATGAGGTCGGCCTCAGCGATGTGTTTTTTCGTTTTATCGGACACAGCGGTGTGAACAGGGGTGCTGTCGTCCAGGCTGTCCGTCATCCATATCTCGCGTATGGGCGATGCTGGGGGCGGCATTTCCTTGCCGGTAATGCAGTGCTGGCCGATAATGACCGTATCATCCTGCAATCGCACAGCAATGTGCAGATCCTTGTTGATGGTCGCGTGAACGACGCCGTAGACCTGGACCAGCTTGGAGAAGACATAAATGACCGGATCGAGCTGCCGGTTGTTATGCAGATACCCGGCAGCGAGAACCAGATTGCCGACCGATGCGCCATTGAGGTCGAAGTCGTCCGGCATGATCTTCAAAAAATGCTTGAAGTGGTTGCAGATTATTTCCCGCATAGGAGCGGGGATGGGCTGAACCAGAGGGTGCCCGCCCGTAGCCATGTGTTGCAACTCGCTATGGAGTTCTTCCTGACTTTTGCTCTGGGAAAGGCGGTAGGTGAAGAGTTTGAAAATTTCAGGGGTGCCAGTGATGGATTGATCTGCCAGTGCCAGGAGGCGATTGCGGATGTCGCCGACTGCGGGCATGCCAAAGGCTTTGCGAATAACAGCCGAGCTGCCACCTGAATCAAAGGGAGTGATCAGGTGGATGGAGTTGTGGGTGTAGCGAATTAGCTCACGGGATGTATTTCGGAGCGCTGTGCCGCCACTGAAAAACAGTATTTTAGGCCCGAATTCCGGGGCTTTTTTATACAACTCCAGCTTGTGAGTTGCAGGTATTTCAACCTGATGGGTGACACTGATTCGCATTATGTTTGCAGTCCTTTGAGTAGGGTCCATTCCCCATGTATATCAATCAGATGTCAGGTCTTTTGTCAAAAAAAGAAGACATGTGGCGGTCATTTTTTTAGGGAAGCGTGGTCATACAAATGCAAAAGCCCCCGAAATGGATTCGAGGGCTTTACAGGACAGTCGGTGAAATTGTGCTTATTTCAGCCAGTTTAACACGTCCTTTTTAGATGGCGCTTTGCCAACAACTTTGACTTCGTTGTTTACGGCCACGGCTGGAGTGGAGAATACGCCGAAGGCTGCGATTTCCTGAAAGTCAGCCACTTTGATTATTTCGGCATCGATACCGGCTTCGGCCACCGCTTCGCGCACGGTATTTTCCGCTTCTTCACATTTCGCACAGCCGGGTCCCATGACATGGATTTTCATAGTGTACTCCTTTGTATTTCAATTGATCAGATAATTGCATTGAATAGATAGCCTACTAACAAAATGCCGCTTCCTAGCACGCAGATGAATATACCGATCAGACGTGGCTTGAGGACCTTCCTGAGAATGACCATTTCCGGGAAAGAGAGAGCGATGACCGACATCATGAACGCCAGAACTGTCCCCAATGCGGCTCCCTTACCCAGCAGGGCTTCCACCACCGGGATAACGCCTGCGGCATTGGTATACATCGGGATGCCGATAAGGACGGAGAAGGGCACGGACCACCATGCTGAGTCGCCCATGATGCCAGCGAGATATCCCTCGGGAACATAACCGTGAATGCCTGCGCCCACGGCAATGCCGAGGACCACGAACTTCCAGACCCGCCCGACGATCTCCTTGACGGAATCCCATGCGTACTCGAAACGATCCTGCCAGGACATTGTCTGGTCGGCCATGTTGGCTTCACCGGCCCTGATCTCCTTGACCCAATCCTCAATGTGAGCTTCCAGCTTCATGCGCCCGAGCACCCATCCGGTGACCACGGCTATGGTAATGCCTGTCACGAAATAGAGGGCGGCGATTTTCCATCCGAGCAGGCCGTAGAGCAGGACCAGGGCTATTTCGTTGACCATTGGAGCGGCAATCAGGAAAGAAAAGGTCACTCCCAGCGGTATTCCAGCAGTCATAAAGCCGATGAACAGTGGGACCGCCGAGCAGGAGCAAAAAGGTGTGACCACTCCGAGCAGTGCCGCCAGCACGTTGCCTGCCGACTCCCGTTTTCCGGCCAAGACCTTTCTGGTCCACTCTACCGTCACAAAGGAGCGCAGGATGCCCACAAGGAAGACGACAAGAATCAATAGCATCAACACCTTGGGCGTGTCGTAGACGAAAAACTGAATGGCTGAACCGAGGTGGCTTCCCTGCGCCAGTCCGACGAAGTTGTAGGTGAACCAGTGGGAAAAGGGGAGTAGCTGGCTGTAGAGGGCGTACCACGCGATTAACCCCATACAACCAAAGACGAGCTGTTTGCCCAAATGGGATCGGGGGGATGAAGCCTCTGTCGGTGCGGATAGTTCCGATTGTGTTTCGTTACTTGTGCTCATGATTTCGCTTGGCGTTTTTGCCAAATGTTAGAGAAAAAATTAGGGGCTGTACCAGATAACTCCTTTGGGTTATCGGTATGGCAATGCGAAAAAGTCGTTTGAGCAAGGACAAGCAGCTTCGTTTAATCGAACATTTTGTGGCTGGCACGACAGCTCGTTGCGCTGCCGATCTGGTTGGTGTGAACGTCAAAACAGCCGCCTATTACTTTCACCGGCTCCGGGAAATCATAGCGGTAGAAGAGTCCTGTGAAGGGATGGATTTTGGCGAATTTGAGGTCGATGAGAGCTACTTCGGTGGCAAGCGAAAGGGCAAAAGAGGACGTGGGGCGGCTGGTAAGGTTCCTGTTTTTGGAATCCTTAAAAGGGGCGGGAAGGTCTATACACAGGTGATTCCTGATGCGAAAGGTAAAACCTTGCTTCCCATTATTCAGGAAAGAATCCAGCCAGACAGTGTGGTTTACTCGGACTGCTGGTATGGCTACAATGTCCTTGATGTGTCAGCGTTCAAACACTTCCGAATCAACCACTCGAAGCTGTTTGCAGATAGCCACAACCACATCAATGGAATCGAGAATTTTTGGAACCAGGCCAAACGCCATATGAGGAAATTCAACGGCATTCCAACCAAGCATTTTTCTCTGTTTTTAAAGGAATGCGAGTGGCGTTTTAATAACAGCAATCCGCGAAGCCAGTTTAAACAACTGAAACAGTGGGTTAGAAGACATATGGGCTAGTTATCTGGTACAGCCCCAAAAATTATTTGTTTGCCTCGATGACGGATTCTATGCAGTGGAAAAAATTCAGGATGCAGGGAACCTTGAGCCGGTAGTAGATTTGTTTGCCGCGTCTGTCGCTGACGACGATCCCGGCTTTTTTGAGTACGGACAGATGTTTGGACACGGTCGACATGTCATGGCCGATGAGTGTTTGCAGGTCGCACACGCAGCGCTCGCCATGGGCGAGTGCATCGATCATCTTCAGCCGCGACGGGTGGGCCATGGCTTTCATGATATTGGCTCGCTCTTTAATCTGCGAGTCTGTGACGATTTCATGTTGCTGATTAACACTGTTCATACATTTGGTAATATGACCAAGTGTTGATGCTGTCAAGTTGAGAAGAAGGATTTTTTGCGATTAGCGCGTGACGTCTGCCACTATCTCGTCGATGCGGTTAAGGTAGTCCCGTTGGTATAGTGGGCCATTTGCTGTGAATTGCTCAGCTATTGTACGGTGTGTCTCACACCACTGGGCCAGTTTCGGGTTTTGGTGGATGCGAGCGTAGGCTTTTATCATGTGGAGGGTCATGTGGCACACGGGCATGTGGTGACGGGCTTCGACGAGCAGGTCGGTGTAGTCACGGCCCAGGTTCAGGAAAAAGGCTGCCACTGCCTCGCCGCTTCTATAGTTCGCTCCGGAGTGGAGTAGCTCGGAGAGTTTGTTGTCGTCGGGAAGCTGCAATCTGGGAGAGCGCCGCCATTCGGTCGGCACCACTTCGTTGGTGTCATACTGAATTGAACCATGTTCGAGGAAATTCTCGATTTTTCTGGCGAGCAGGTCAGGCATTGGCGCAATGTGCTCAATGTCTCGCCGCGCATGCAGGCCGATAACCTGGCCGTCTTTCTCCTCAAGGGTCAGCTTCAGGAAAGGGCAGAGTGAGCTGATGCCATTCTCGGATTTGGCCCAAATGCCGCCGAAAATGCGATTCATGTCGAGGATGTGGACGTTGTCCAATGTTTCGGCCCACTGATTAAGCGTAGTTTCCGCCTTGGGCCAGATGTGTTCCCATCCCTCAAGGTATGAGAAAGGTTCGGGACCGAATGCCGAGTAATGTGACAGACGGTTGAGTATCAGTATGGGGACATCCGGGTGAGCATGACTGAGCTGACTCACCATGGCCTCATACCGGCTGAGGTATGTTTTGGGGTCGGGCTTGAACATCCGGCAGTTGGCGCTGGCCCATTGCATGAGCTCCGGGGAACTGTTGAGTGCATTGGTATCCATGAAAAAGACATACTCATCATCATTGTGCACGAAGAGCGGGGTGTTTTCATGAAACAGGCTCAGTACAATGAGTTGCGGCTGGGTATCATTGGGAACTGGCTCAAACTGATTCGTGAACAGGCGGCCATGGAGATAGTCGGTGAGCCCGAAGCGTTGTTCTGCCTGCTGTAACCATACGGGAACACTTCCGGGGTGGGATGGATAGGTCAGCGGCGACGCCTGCACCCCATACGAGCATTGGTGACCAAGTCGTTCCATGGACTTGCTAACGAAATCAGCCTGACAATTGCCAAGAAAGTAGAGCATGTGTCTCCCGTTTGATTAAGAGAATGATTCCGCATTTATCCACATGTTACATGATCCTGTAAACCCCGTTGTGTGAACAGCGACGATTGCAGCCTTTAGTGGCTGTAAAGGGAGTGAAGAAACTATTCGGCATATGTCACTAAAGCGTAACATATGGCACATTGTCTTGTAACAGACGTCATCTAGGTTCTCTCTCATCAATTTGGAACAATGTTTTTCATAAAACACTTTGAGGAGTACCTTAATGCCTAAGTTCATGAAACTGCTTGTTGTTGCTGCTGCCATCGTCGCTTTCGGCGCTGGCATGGCCCAGGCTCGCGATCAGGTCAAGATCGTCGGATCTTCCACTGTTTACCCCTTCTCCAGTTATGTTGCTGAAGAACTGGGCGCTACCACGAAGTTCAAGTCTCCTGTTGTCGAGTCCACTGGTTCCGGCGGTGGTCACAAGTTGTTTGGCGGCGGCGTCGGCATGGACACCCCGGACATCACCAACTCTTCCCGTCGCATGAAGCCTTCCGAGTTTGAGAAGGATCAGGCTGCCGGTATCACTGAAATCACCGAAGCCCTGATCGGTTATGATGGTATTGCTGTCGCTCAGAACGGCGAAAACGCTGACTTCGCTGTCACCAAGGATGAACTCGCCATGGCTGTTGCCGAGATGGTTCCCATGGATGGCAAGCTGGTCAAGAACCCGTACAAGACCTGGGATCAGATCAACTCCAATTACCCCAAGCGTAAAATCCTGTTCTATGGCCCGCCGACCTCTTCCGGTACCCGTGATGCTTTCGCTGAAATGGTGCTGGGCAAGTTCGCAAAAAAACACAAAGACCTCTATGCTCCGGTATCTCCCAAAGGCAAAGCCAAGAAGTACGAATCCGTTCGTCAGGATGGCGTGTATGTACCTGCCGGTGAGAACGACAACCTGATTGTTCAGAAGCTGACCAAAGACAAGGACGCTTTCGGAATCTTCGGTTACTCCTTCCTGGAAGAGAACTCTGATCGCATCAAGGGTGCCAAGGTCGATGGCGTTGCCCCGACCCCGGACACCATCGCTGCTGGCGATTACCCGATCTCCCGCTCCCTGTTCTTCTACATCAAAAAGGCTCACCTCGGTAAGGTTCCCGGCATGAAGGAATATGTTGAACTCTTCATGTCCGACAAGATGATCGGCCCCCGTGGTCTGCTGAAGCGTATCGGACTGGTTCCTCTGGCCGATGACCTTCGCAAGCAGGTCCAGAAGGACGTTCTTTCCTACAAGAATCTGACCCTGGACGATCTGAAAAACTAGTCGTCATACAAATAGTCAGAGACCGGCCCCCCTCCCGGGCCGGTCTCTTTTGCCGTTTAATAACATGGGGATAAATGTGACTACGGGAACCATATTTTTCTATCTCATCTGCGGATTGCTACCTTTATCCGTTGTCGCCTACTTTCTGGCGACCAAAAAAACGTACTCGGTCAAGTATGAGGGGGAGAAGTTCCACTCCACGCCGGGAAGTTACGGTTGGTATGCTATCGTGTGGACGTTGTCGCCAGCCTTGCTGGCTTCTTTCGTGGCTGTCGTACTGCAGTTGACCGGTGTCGTTGAGGTGCCGGGAACTGCGTTGATTGCCGCGACAATTGCTGTTGCCGCCGGAGGGCTTTGGGTCGGCGTAATGACAGTCAAACCCAGTCTCAAGGCGAGACAGGTGGTCGAGGACCTCGTCGTCAAGATGCTGTTCGCGGCTTCGCTGGTCTCGATCTTTACAACGATCGGTATCGTCATTTCCGTGACATTTGAGGCAATCAAGTTCTTTGAAATTGTCTCGTTGTGGGATTTCATCACCGGTACGACCTGGAACCCTGATGAGGCAGTGGCTGCTGCCGATACGCATGGCGTTTTCGGCTCCATTCCATTGTTTGCGGGTACGTTCATGATCACGGCCATCGCCATGGTTGTCGCGGTGCCCATCGGACTGTTCGCAGCCATCTGCATGGCAGAGTATGCGACGCCTTCTTTTCGCAAAGTAGCCAAGCCAGCCCTCGAGATCCTGGCCGGTATTCCTACCGTCGTATACGGATTCTTCGCGGCAATCACTGTCAGTCCCATGATTGTAAATGCAGCCGAGTTCTTTGGGTTGCAGGCTGACTTTACCAACGCGCTTTCGCCCGGAATCGTCATGGGGATCATGATCATTCCGCTCATCTCTTCACTTTCGGATGATGTTATTACTTCGGTTCCGAACTCTCTGCGTGAAGGCTCCCTTGCTATGGGGGCGTTCCGCTCCGAGTCCATCAAGACCGTCATTCTCCCAGCAGCGTTGCCTGGTATTGTGTCAGCCTTTTTGCTGGCCGTATCTCGAGCTGTTGGAGAAACCATGATTGTTGTCATGGCTGCTGGATTGCGGCCAAACCTGACCTGGAATCCGTTGGAAGGAATGACCACTGTTACTGTCCGCATTGTTGATGCATTTACTGGTGATCAGGCTTTTGACAGCCCCGAGACCCTGTCCGCTTTTGGGCTGGGGCTTGTGCTGCTCGTGGTCACGCTGGTGCTCAACGTTATTTCCCTGGTGGTTATCCGCCGTTTCCGTCAACAATACGAGTAAGAGAAGAATATGCCTATTAGTTTAGATCAAAAAACGTTGAAAAAGCGTTCCGGGGTTGACCGCCGTTTTCGGCTTTACTCGTATACTGCCATCCTGATGGCAGGAGCTTTTCTCATTTTCTTCTTTGCCGATATCGTATCAACGGCATGGACCGCTTTCGAGCAGGCCGAGTTGCGGGTTGAAGTGAGTTATAACGAGCAGGCACTGGAGATGGGTGATTACGCTCTTGAAGAAGATGTCAGCTATCTTGTCAGTCGTGGTTTTACTCGTCTGATTCCGAATACTATTCTGGAAGACAGGACCCTGATGGGAACGTCTGAGGAGAAGTGGGTGCTGGCGGACGCAGAAGTCGATCAGTACCTGAAAGGCAAGCCCAACCGGTTGCGGAAGGCAGAGCGAAAGCTTGTGGACCAGATGCGAGCCGAAGGCCGCGCCAGACTCGCATTCAATACAGGATTCTTTGCCAATGGCGACTCCAAGTTACCGGAAATGGCCGGTATTGCCGCTGCTGCAACCGGTTCCTTTTACGTCCTGTTGATTACCTTGCTTTTTAGCTTCCCATTGGGAGTCGCAACCGCAATTTACCTTGAGGAGTTTGCCCCGGATAATCGGTTGATGCAGATCATCGAGGTTAACATCAATAACCTGGCAGCCATTCCGTCCATCCTGTTCGGTTTGCTCGGTCTTTTCATATTCATCAACTTCATGGGCGTGCCACGTTCATCCGCTTTGGCTGGTGGTCTGACGCTTTCCCTGATGACGCTGCCTGTCATCATCATCTCGACGCGAGCTGCCATTATGGCTATTCCCGACTCTATTCGTGAGGGAGCATTGGCGCTGGGAGCAACCCGTTGGCAGATGGTTATCACCAATATCCTGCCGCTTTCCCTGCCGGGAATCCTGACAGGAACTATCATCGGCCTTGCAAGGGCAATTGGTGAAACAGCTCCTTTGATGATTGTCGGAATGATGGCGTATATCCCGGAGGCTCCTGACGGATTCATCAGCGCGGCAACGGTTTTGCCTGCCCAGATTTATACGTGGTCCTCTGATTCGCTTCGGGCTTTTACCGAGCGGACGTCAGCCGGAATCATCGTATTGTTGGGGGTCATGCTGCTCATGAATGGACTGGCTATCTACCTGCGCAACAAGTACGAAACCAAGTGGTAGAAATCAAAGTGTGAAAAAAAGAAAGGACGTGCCTCGGCGCGTCCTTTTTTGTGATTATGGAGTGGGGCGGAAGGTTAATGAACAAACTGTTCGCTGAATATCCGCTCTTCCAATGAGTGGTCAGGATCAAAAAGTACCGTGGCGTGAACGTCTGTCTGCTCTCGAATTGTCACGTGGGTTACGTCGCGAACTTCAAACGAGTCGGCTGATGCACCCACAGGTCGTTCGACCGGATTGACTATCTTGAACTCCACCGTGGTGGTGTGCGGGAGCAGAGCGCCGTTCCAGCGCCGTGGGCGAAACGGGGAGACCGGCGTAAGAGCCAGTACATTGGAGCCAAGAGGAATGATCGGGCCGCGAGCAGAAAGATTGTAGGCGGTTGATCCGGCGGGCGTTGCCACCATGATGCCGTCGCACACCAGTTTCTCCAGCCTTTCCCGACCATTGATGAGCACCTGAATGTGAGCCGATTGCTGTGAATAGCGCAGCAGCGCCACTTCATTGAACGCAAGGGCGGATAGTTTATGTCCCGAAAGGGTGGTGGCTGTCATCTCAAGTGGAAACAGCATGAGCGGTTCTGCCTTGTGAAGTCGCTCCAGCAGATCATCCGGTTTGAACTCGTTGAGCAGGAAGCCGATGGTTCCACGGTTCATGCCGTAGATGGGAATATTCAATTCGAGATATTCGTGCATGGCTGAAAGGAGAAATCCATCTCCGCCAAGCACAACAAGGGCGTCGGCCTCTTTGGGCGGGACGAGTGTGTGGCGTTGGGCAATGGCCTTCAGGCCGCGCTGGGCCTTGGGAGACTTGGATGCGACGCAGGCGATCTTCTTGATTTTCCTGGGTGTGGTCATGTTCAATGCGTCCTCTTGGGAGGCTGGAATTTATCCAATCAATACAGGGAAAGCCCTGCGAGGTAAAGGGCGCGCATCCGATCATAACGCCATGGCATGCTTCAATTTACAAGAGAAATTGTCTTGCCGGATGGAGAAGCGTCCATTGAAGTGACATTAGAGTCGGTGCGTCGGATAAAAGTTGATTCCTTGAGAATAAAAGAACCCCGGCCTTGGGACCGGGGTTCTTCGTTTTACTCGTTGTCGAGGCGCATATCGATAGGGACATACTCTCTGGTGTTGAGGCCCGTATAAATCTGGCGCGGACGAAGAATCTTCGTGCTTGCTCTGCTGGACTCGTTCCAGTGGGCGATCCAGCCGGGCATGCGGCCGATGGCGAACATGACCGGGAACATGTTGACCGGGATATTCAAGGCACGCAGGATAATCCCCGAGTAGAAGTCGACGTTGGGGTAGAGTCTGCGGTCCGTGAAGTACGGGTCATTCATGGCCACTTCAGCCAGTTCCAGTGCGATATCGAGAAGCGGATCGTCATAGCCGGATGCTTCCAGCATGTCGTGGGCTGCCTGTCGAAGTATCTTGGCGCGTGGATCAAAGGACTTGTAGATTCTGTGGCCGAATCCCATGAGGCGGCACTCTTTGTTTTTTACCCGCTCGATATATTTTTCGATGGTGGTTTCGCCATCACGGATTTCCTGAAGCATGTTGACGACACCGGCGTTGGCTCCACCATGCAGGCGGCCCCAAAGAGCACAAATTCCTGCAGAAACCGAGGCGAACAGGTTGGCTTCGGTGGACTGGACCATGCGGACGGTGGAGCAGGAGCAGTTCTGCTCGTGATCGGCGTGGAGCAGGAAGAAGAGCGACAGTGCGCGGACTTCCTGGTCCGTTGGTTCAAACTGCTTGTGCGGAATGGAGTGCATCATGTGCAGGAAGTTCCGGCAGTAGGAAAGCTTCGGATCAGGGTACATGAACGGAAGGCCCTGTGCCTTGCGGTATGACCACGCCGCGATGGTGCGGACCTTGGAGATGATCTTGGCTGCTGCGCGGTGAAAGTCCTCAAGGGAAGTCAGTTCGGTAAAGTCCGGGTGATAACAGCCCAGGGAGTTGATGACTGCCGAGAGGATGGCCATGGGGTGTCCATTGGACGGGAACCCTTCGAAATGGTGACGCAAGCCTTCGTGAAGAAGTTCCTGCTCACTCAGCAGGTCACGGAATTCCTGACGCTGTGAACGAGTCGGCAGTTCGCCGAAAATCAGTAGATAGGCTGTCTCGATGAATGTTCCGCTGGCTGCGAGGTCCTCAATGGGGTAACCTCGGTAGCGAAGTATGCCGTTTTCGCCATCAACATAGGTGATACTGCTGCTGCATGCGCCGGTATTGGCGAAGCCGGGATCGTATGTGACATATCCGCTGTCGTTGCGCAGTTTGGTGATATCAATGCCTTTCTCGTTCTCTGTTCCAACGATGATCGGCAGCTCGTAGGTCTTACCCTCAATGATGAGCTTTGCTGTCTCGTTTTTTGCTTCCTTACTCTCTTTCAACATCTTTCTCCCTCTCATAATCAATAATTGAGCCCCCCTCGCGGCATCGGGTGTAGAATAATATTCGGATTTTCCGCCATGGACCTGTTATGGTTTCGGCAATAGGCAGGTTGATGCGACTAACTCTATGTATGGGGAGCTGTTCACTTTCACAGCATGAGAAATCTTACCAAAAAAAATTATCCTGTCAAATGGAGAAATTGTTACGTCAAATGGAATGCTATGTAATTTAGGTGGTTAGAGTCGATATTTGATTTTGCCTTGTCTTGCAAACACGCATTTTGATTTATACTGGACAAACTTGTGTATACCCCTATAGGGTATACGCGTGCTGAATCAAAAGTAATACAATGAGGTGGTGCCTTATGAAAAAAAGGAAAAACACTCCAAATGCCATGACCCGCAGAACATTTTTGCGCAGTCTTGGAATAGGGAGTGCCGCCGCACTTGCTCCGACCGCAGCTTTGGCCGGACAGGAAAGAATACCCAATCCGTCGCAAGATGAGCTGGCGACCTTGCTGGATCTTTCCAAGTGTATCGGCTGTGGTGAGTGCGTGGATGCATGTCGTGAGTCCAATGCGACCAAGTTTCCCGAGCCACAAAAACCGTTTCCTAAAATGTCGCCTTCCCGAAAGGCCAAGCCTGAAGACTGGTCAGACAAGCGGGGAGTGGATGATAGACTCACGCCGTATAACTGGCTGTACCTGCAGACTGCGGAGCTGGAATATAATGGGGAATCCCATGAAATCCATATCCCTCGCCGATGCATGCACTGTCAGAATCCTCCGTGTGCACATATGTGCCCATTCGGTGCAGCGAGCAAGTTGAAGAATGGCATAACGCGAATTTACGATAGTTTTTGCATGGGAGGCGCAAAGTGTCGCGCCGTTTGCCCCTGGTCGATACCGCAAAGGCAGTCCGGCGTTGGTCTGTACCTTGATCTGACGCCACGTTTTGCCGGAAACGGTGTGATGTACAAGTGTGACAGATGTTACCAACTGGTCGAAAAGGGCGAAACCCCGGCGTGTGTTTCGGTATGTCCCGAGGATGTACAGACCATCGGGCCGCGCAATGAAATGATTCGTAAGGCGAGGGAACTTGCCCGGTCCATGAATGGATTCGTTTATGGGATCGATGAAAACGGCGGAACCAATACCTTTTATGTATCCCCTGTACCTTTCGAGCTTCTGAACAAGGCTGTCGAAAAGGGAAAAGGAAAGCCTCATTTGAAGCCGGTTGCATCTGTCATGGCAGATGAAACTAAGTTGGCAGCGGCCACACTTATTGCACCCATCGCTGGTGTTGCCGCCGGATTTCTGGGTGTGGGGGCGAAGCTGCTGAGTCGTAAGGACGATAAGAGCGAGGGAGGCAACAATGAAAGCTAGACCATACCCCTCATGGGTAACCTGGGCGTTCATAGTGATGGTGGGCTTGCTCGCCTTTACCGGGATGATCCAGATGCCTCTTGCCAACAGATACTATCTGACAAGCGTTCCGGGCATGGCATGGACCGGTGATTTCTTCTTCGTGCACAAGCTGCATTACGTACTTGCATCCCTGTTTTTGTTTTTCTGTGCTGTCATGTCCGTGAATTGGCTGCTCGAATGGCGAAACAGATTGGATTTGACAGCCATGGGCAAAATCCGTTTGTGGATGATCGCGGGCATTGTCGCAAGCGGCGGTATGCGGGTTTATCGGAACCTGCCGGATGTCAATATGGACCCGACCTTGGTCCTTGTTGTGGAGTGGGTCCATTTTGGACTGGTTATGTTGTTGGGGGTGGTCGCTTTGACCGCAGTCATCCGAAAATCATCGCAATACGTACGTTGGAAATAAAGTAAAATTCGATGTGAAAAAGGGGCGTTAAGCCCCTTCTTTCTGGACCACCGTTTCTTCCCATGCTATCCGCACAAGGTCGATTTGACTCGCTGTCTTTACTGTAGGCAGTCGAAGCAGCGGTAAGTTTTTTCTGTAAATATAGTGGGTATGGGATAATGAAAAATATTGAATGGAATGACTTTGAAAAAGTTGAACTGCGCGTTGGAACCATTATCAGGGCAGAGCCTTTCCCTGAAGCACGGAATCCCGCGTATAAAATCTGGATCGACTTCGGTGAAGAGATTGGCGAGCGTAAATCCAGTGCGCAGATTACCGAGCAGTATTCCCTTGATGATCTGCTGGGCAAACAAGTGATCGCCGTGGTCAACTTTCCCCCCAAGCAAATTGGTCCGATCAAATCAGAGTGCCTGGTAACCGGATTCTATCGTGAGGACGGTGTTGTACTGGCCGTGCCGGATAAAGCTGTCCCCAATGGAGTGAAGCTGGCGTAGCACCTCCTTTGTGGAGGGTGTAGTGATTGTGAATCATAAGTATATCATTCAGCTTTCTTTCATTAAAATGATATGGTTGCTCCAGACACCAGTGGTGTCTCCGATACAGCATGCAAAGCGGCTTTGGTTCTCGTGGCCGAAAGATTGTTTTACTCTGTTGAAGTGTTAAGGTATTCAAATTGCAGACAGTTGAAAAAAATGACTGACTGTCAAAATACTGGAGCAACAGGGCGGAGGCATGATTCACTTCACGACACAATTTGATTATCTGCGCGATGTTCAGCGCTCTTTCGAGGGCGGGGCTGGACGCGTTGATATGGTTGGTGTTTTTGCCAAAATACTGATTGTTGCCGCTCCAGTCGTTTTGCTGATGGCGTTCTGGCATTATCGCCACCGTATTGGTTTTGCGATCAGTCGATCCATTGTCAGGCTATTTTCTTTCCGTGGCAGGCGGATAGTACAGGATTACCTTGTTAAGAAAGGTGTTCTCTTCGAGATATTTCTCTATACGGGCAATGGGGTGGGCCGCCGAATCGGCATGGCTCGCGCTACCGATGTCCAGTCGGGAAGGATGCTTCTCGATATTGTCGACATAAAACCGCTTGGCCTGAATCTGAAAGGTGCTCGCGTCATTTGTTTCACCAAGCCCTTTACTTTGTCAGGTAAAAAAAAGAATGCGTTTGTCACGTTCGTATCCAGTTATGTGAAACGAGGTGGGACCATTCGAGAGATGTCCTTGCTGACGCCTGTGCGATATCAATTTGAAATTCGCAGAAGACACAAGCGTAAACGGATCGTTCGTGAAGGGGCGGTTCGGGTCAAGCTGTGGGATATTTCAAAGCGTAATTCGTTTTTTATGGCCAAGCCCGATTTACAGACCGTAAATAATCCGGCTCGCTACGGAAAGAAGATGCGTTTATCGGTGGAGAATATCTCGGCCGGCGGTATACGGTTGCTGATCATGAATCCTTCAGGGCGGCTTCCGTCTTTGAGTCCCGGGCATCAGTTCATTCTTCGCGTCAGCGTATGGAGCCCCAAGACTCGGAAGTTTTCCTATTTTACGGTGGTTGGGACCATCCGAAGCCGATTCAAAGGCAAGGGCGGATCCATTGGCCTTGGGATTCAGTTTACCGCGGAAGGTATGAAGATTGACGGCAAATACCAATGGAAAAGCCTCCACGGTGAGGTGAAGGCTTTGGCTCAGTTTCTGGAAGAATCGAATGAATGGAGCGCTCGCTCCTGATCTCTTGTGTTACTTGCTCCGGCAATCGGAACAGATGCCATACAGATACATTTTATGCCGGAGTAGCTTGAAGCCATGCTCTTCGGCCAGTTGTTCCTGTCGGCTTTCAATGGTCTCATCGAGTATTTCGATATTTTTCCCGCACTTGTCACAAATGAGATGGTCGTGATGGGTCTGACCGTAGCGCCACTCGTAGCGAACAACACCGTCAGCGAAGTCGAGCGGTTCTATCAGTCCGGATTCGTTGAGCAGTTTTAATGTTCGGTAAACGGTTGCCTGGCCGATTGAGGAGTCTCTTTTCTTTACATTGGCATATAATTCTTCAGAAGAGAGATGGCCATCCTGCTTGAGGAACGTGTCAAGAATGAGCCGTCTTTGCGGTGTCACTTTGAGATTCTTGTCAGCCAGATAGTCTGCGAATAGTTCTTGAGGATTCTTCATATTCTTGCGTGGTTAGTTTTTGTACAAAGCCGTTCATTTTCCAATACGATATGGATGAAGCCATGTCAAAGAGGTAAAGTGAATTCATGTTTCATTGCTCCTTGACATTTCCCAACTTGATTTCTACAATGTTTCACTCACTTCACAGGCACTGCTTGTGAGGCACCATACGGAGAGGTGGCAGAGCTCGGTTTAATGCGCTGGTCTTGAAAACCAGAGGCGGGGTGACTCGTCCGGGGGTTCGAATCCCTCCCTCTCCGCCATAGAGCATAATCACTTTGTCTCATGAAGTGTCATAAGCCCTCAAAATGAGGGCTTTTTTGTTGCTTTTATTGTGTCTTGCGGTGTCATAGGGTGTCTTGAGATGGCTGGTATAAAGGTACAAAAAGTGGTATAAATCGAAATATACCATTTTTCATTATACCACTCTCAGGAGAAAACCACATGCCGCTGACAGATGCCAAGATTAAAGCAGCCAAGCCGAAATCCAAAGAATACTCCCTGAATGATGGTGAAGGCCTATCTCTTGTCGTTAACCCGAAAGGGCGCAAGTGGTGGCGTTTTCGCTACCAGATGAACGGCAAGCAAACCATGCTGTCTTTGGGGGCGTATCCTTACATCAGTTTACAAGACGCACGACTCAAGCGCGGTGATATGAAAACCCTCATTGCCAAAGGCCATGATCCTTCACGGAAACGCAAGGAGGACAAGAGGAAGGCAAGTGCTAGTGAAGGATTTGAAGCCATCGCACGGGAGTGGTTTGAAAAACAGGTAGACTCCGGGTGGAGTGATCGTCACGCAAAAACCACAATGGAACGGATGAAGAAGAACATCTTCCCCTTCATTGGAGACAGGCCCATATCGGAGCTTGGCGTTGAGGATATGCTTGGAGTCGTTCAACGATGCGAGAAACGAGGAGCCGTGGAGACAGCTCGGCGTATTCGTCAAATAATGTCGCAAGTCTTTCGCTACGCAGTGGCTGCTGGACGAGCTGAGCGAGATCCTGCTGCGGATATTAAAGGTGCGCTCCCTCCGGCTAGGAAGGTGAAGCACCATGCTTCTATTACCGCCCCTAAGGAAATTGGCCCTCTCTTGAGGGCTATAGATGGCTTCTCTGGAACTTTGGTGGTGCATTGCGCTCTCAAGTTCGCTCCCTTGGTTTTTGTGCGTCCAGGGGAGCTTAGGAACGCAGAATGGAGTGAAATAAACTTGGAAGGGAGAGAGTGGCGGATACCTTCGGAGAAAATGAAAGGAGGGAGCCCTCATATCGTTCCCCTGTCTACTCAGGCCGTGGATGTCTTAACAGAACTCCATTCACTTACTGGCCCCTCTGGCTATGTCTTTCCAAGTGTGCGAACAGCCTCACGCCCGATGTCTGAGAATACGATCAACGTTTCTTTGCGGCGTATCGGATACGACAAAACCGAAATGACCGGCCATGGATTCAGGTCTATGGCGTCTACGCTATTAAATGAGCATGGATGGCATAAGGATGCCATTGAAAGACAATTGGCTCATACGCCCAAAGACAAGGTGAGGGCGAGCTACAACTACGCCGAGCATTTGCCGGAACGTAAGCGGATGATGCAGGCGTGGGCTGATTATTTGGATAGCTTGAAAGATGGTGGGAAAGTAGTCCCGTTGTTTGCGCAGAAGGTGGGGTAAGTATGAGTATCATGGCTAAAGGTTGGTCTTGGTCGGGGGTTAATCTAAATGTCCTGCCTGAAATTGATTTTGATAAATTAGAAAAACAAATAGATCTCCAGCTTACTCAAGATACTCGGGAACTTATAAAAATAGGTCTCTCGGACTACATCTGTCAAATGCGGGGGTGGAAAGATAAACCATCACCAAAGAGTAGGAAGGCCTCATTAAAAAGGATTGTGAAAGCCTGTAAGGTGCTTGAGCCTATTTTTGAATTGGATTCTCCTGGCATTTCAAATGAAGATGAATATGATCCGCTTAAGCTGCATGAGTGGAAGTGTATAATGCCTTTGGGGCAGTATTCTTTTGATGGGGAAGCTGTGGCTGATTACTTAGCAAGATGTCGCGGCCAGGCTGAAGATGAGTTAAAAGCGATGATTAGGAGGGAGGAGGAGAGGAAGGAGGAGGAAAGGAAGAAAGGGAAGGAGGAGAAGTCAAAAAAAATTGAAAAGAAAAATGATAAACCTGGTCCTCGTAAAGATTTTGCAAGACCTCTTTGTTTGGAATGGCTTCACAAAGTTTTTGTCGAGGCTGGGGGAGATGGTCGAATAAAAAGGTACGACAATGTTTATACTGGGCCGTTTTATTTGTTTGCCGGAAAGTTATTTAGTCTTATTGGTGTTCCTCTTTCTCCAGGTTCTATCTATGAAAATCTTCAATCTTCACTGTATTATAAATGGTATCTTCAGAGAATTAAGCCCTAAAGTTGCTTTAATAAACTGTTAGAAAAATCTTATAGTGCTTCATACGGTTCCATCAAGAGTAAAGGCATTCATGTGAATGCCACAATCTATGGAGGAACCTATGAAACAACCTTTTCCGCAAGTGGGCTTTGTTCGCCTACCCCAAGTCCTCTCCGTTATTCCCCTCAGTCGCAGTACTTGGTTGCGTGGGGTTAAATCTGGGAAATATCCACAACCGGTGTCGTTGACTGAAAGAACCCGGGCTTGGCGTGTTGAGGATATCCTTGAGTTGATAGACTCCCTATCTGAAACGGCAGCCAGCTAAAGTTATGCAATCCGGTATGCGCTTTTTGCCTTACAAGCTTTTTGTGGGGTTATTCATTCCTGATATTGTAGCGAGTTTCGATGGGTTACAGCTTTCATCGAAACTTGTTTGGGGAAAGTTGGCACAACATGCAGGTGAAACCGGTGATTGTTTTCCTGGTGTTGATACCATTGCAGAAGGGCTCGGCTGTAGCGGACGAACCGTACAACGCTGTCTCAATGAGTTGATTGAAAAAAAGTTCATTGAAGTTGAGCGTTGCTTCAGAAAGAAAAGTCGTCTGCAGACAACCAATCGCTATTATTTCCTTTGGCATCCAATTTTTGATTCAGCTTTGACTCGGACAAAGCAAGAGTCTGACAGGGTGACAAAAAGTCGCCCTAGGGATGACAAAAAGTCACCCCTAGGAGCGACAAAAAGTCACCCCTCCAACGGTGACAAGATGTCACCCAAAGAGAATCAGTAAGAAGTGGGTTCAGGAAACTGGACCACGAGCTAAGGTGGACGTAAGAAGCCCAAAGGAGGCTTTTGATGTCCAGGAAAAGAAGGAACTTTACCGCCGAATTCAAGACCCGTGTCGCGTTGGATGCCTTGTCCGGCGAACACACCCTGTCCGAGCTCGCCAGCAGGTACGGCGTGCATCCCAACCAGGTTTCCCAGTGGAAGAAGCAGGCCAAGGAGCAGATCGTAGCTGGCTTTGCGGGCAAGGCCCAAAAGACCCAACAAAGCGATGAGGCCCGGATAAAAGAGCTTCACGCCAAGATCGGCCAGCTCACGGTGGAGAAGGATTTTTTGCAACAAGCCTTCGCAAAGATATGAGCTGCGAGCGAAGGCGAGACATCGTCGACAAGGGGCATCCGATGCTCAGTGTTCGACGGCAGTGCGAAATCCTCAAGCTGCACCGCTCAACGTACTATTACCAGCCGATCGGCGAGTCCGCGTCCAACTTGGCGCTCATGAAGCGCATCGACGAGTTGTTCCTGGAGTTGCCGTTCTTCGGCTCCCGGCAGATGCGCAACATCCTGCGCGATGAGGGCCATCAACTCGGGCGCAATCGCGTCCGGCGGCTCATGCGCAAGATGGGGTTGATGGCGGTCTATCAGAAGCCGCGAACCAGCCAGCCTCATCCGCAGCACAAGACGTATCCGTATCTGCTGCGCGGCAAGGCGATCACGAGGCCGAACCAGGTGTGGTGCGCCGACATCACGTACATCCCGATGAAGCGGGGCTTCCTGTACCTCGTGGCGATCATGGACTGGCACAGCCGCGCGGTGCTCTCCTGGCGGCTGTCGAACACCATGGAAGCGGACTTCTGCGTGTCCGCCCTGGAGGAGGCCCTGAACCGCTACGGCGTGCCCGAAATCTTCAACACGGACCAAGGCTCGCAGTTTACGAGCTACGAGTTCACACGGACGCTCCGGGAAGCCGGAGCCCGCATCTCCATGGACGGCCGCGGCCGCTGGATGGACAACGTCATGATCGAACGCCTGTGGCGATCACTGAAATACGAATGCGTGTATCTGCGGGAATTGGAAACGGGAAGCGAGTTGCGGCAGGCCCTGGCCTGGTGGATCGATTTCTACAACAACCGCCGCCCACACAAGGCGTTTGACGGCAGAAAGCCGATGGAGATATATCAGGAAGGCCCCAAGCCAGAGGGGGTACCCCCTCTGGCTTGGCCCCACAAGGCGGCGTAGCCTATGAAACTGTCCACCTTAAATTCGCCGCTGACTGGTCCAAGGAAGTGAACCCACTTCTGATTTCGATAATTTTCTGAGTCTGTTCGGTTGATAATGTGCTCATAATTTACCTCGGTTTGTTATTGAGGTATTTACATAAAGAACAGAAAAGCTTCAAGGCAGAAGAACTTGACCTCCATAAATAAGTTCATTTTGGCGAGGTGAATCGTTGTGTGTGGTATATAAAGTGGTATAATATTTTTTTTGATATATTTATCAATTTGAAATAATTGTAAAATATTATCAAATATTGATCCCTCCCTCTCCGCCATAGAATGTCAGGGGCTTATCTCGAAAGAGGTAGGCCCTTTTTTATAGGAATATGCCTTCCAGGTCTTTCACGGATTCTTCTCTTGCAGAACTGGATGGTTCCAGCAGGATCAGGTTGCAGTTCCATAGAGGTAGTTGAGCGGCCTGCTGTTCTATGCTGTTGGCGAAGGTCGCGTGAATATTATCGCTATGATGAATGAGCAGAGGGTGTACCTGCCATCCTGCCAGGTGGCCCCGAGGGTGAGCGTAACCTAGAATGAGAATACCGGGAGACTGCGGTAATTCATCACTTTTTGCCAGGTTTGAGAATTGATATTTTGTGCCGGAAGCCCCTGTGAAGGTCCATTCTTTTAGCTTGTACATTCCAATCAGATAACTAAATCCATTCTATCTGCCAATATCTCAGGCAATTAATCTCACGTACTTACAAAAGCCGCATTTATAGAGAAGGGCTTCGCAGGCTCAATATGACGGTGCTTCTGCTCTCTGTTTTCTCCACCATATGCTGTTTTTTATGCAACACTACACTGCTGCTCAATAAGTGATTATCCATGTTTTCACCTGTTTTACTATTGAGACCTCTGCGCATCCCCTTTTCGCGTCCGTGCCTTGCGCTCCGCACCCAATTTGATGTTCTGACCGCACCCCAGCTTGGGCTCATTCCCGGCCTTTTCCTGCCATTTCTGGCCGAAATGCCGGATTTTGGACGCACCTCTCCCTTCAGGCTCGCGCCAGTCGAACAGCTTTTTTCAAATTGAACGCCATGGCGAGGATGTGGAACTCTCCCTCCACCTTCTCACGACCCACGTATCGGGACCGAAAGAATGCGTAGCCACGTTTGAGTGTGCCGAAGGCCCGCTCGACTATTTGCCGAATGCTGCTGATGTCACGGTTGCGGGTCTTTTCGAAGTCTGTCAGCCTGCCGCCACGAGGCGTCTTGTCCATGGTTCCGTCCTCCAAATCGCGATCAAACAGAATGTCCCGGTTCTTCCCGCTGCAATAGCCCTTGTCCGCATAAACCCGTGCGCCGGGATCAAGGCCGACGCCATTCACGAGCCGCTCGAATTCGCCCGTGTCCGAATGGTTCGCGGGAGTGATGTGACCACAGAGCAGAAACCCGTCTCGACTGTCCGTCGCGGCATGGAGCTTGTAGCCGTAATAGGCCCGATTTCTCTTGCGGAGCCAGGCCGCCTCCTCGTCATCCGAATAGCTGACCCGGCAGTCCACCGGCCCATCCTGTTCTTCGGCGTCCTCGGAACGGTCCTCAGGCATCACGTCGATAACCTTGCGCGGCCGCCGCTGCGACTCGACTACCGAGGCGTCCACCACGGCTCCCTCACGGACAAGAAGCCCTTGTCCTTCAAGCTGGCGGTTAAGCATGTCGAGCAAGGAGTCCAGCACCTTCAGGCGGATCAAACCGTTACGGAAACGGCATATGGTGGTCTCGTCCGGCACGTCGTCCTCGATGGAAAAACCGGTAAATCTGACAAAGGAGAGCCGGTCGAGCAGCGCCTGCTCCACGCCCGGATCACTCAGGTTGTACCAACGCTGCAAGAGCAGAATCTTGAACATCGCCAGAGGCGGATAGGCGGGATTGCCCACGGCGTTGGCCTTGCGCCTGATCTTCTTGCACAGAAAGGCGTTGATGGGCTGCCAGTCGATGAGTTCGTTGATCTCATCCAGAAATGTGGTCTTGGTTCTGCGGTGCCCCAGGAAGTAATCACCCAACCGAGGTCCTTTCTGCCGAATAGCCATGCCTTCCTCCTTTGGATGGAGAAATAATAGCATAATAAATCAAATAGTTAAAGAGTAAAAGTGTGGGATTTGCCGTGCAGAGGTCTCTGTCATCGGAAAATACACTTTTATCAGTAGCGTCGAGCGCATCTTTCAAGCAAAAAAAGCCCCCCGTTTTTGTGCGGGGGGCTTGCTGTTCAAATGCAAATTATCCGGCTACCAACTCTTTGAGCTTGGCAATGGCATCAGGGATACCGGAAGCGTCAGAGCCTCCAGCCCGAGCCAGGTCCGGGCGACCGCCGCCACCGCCGCCGACTGCACCGGCAACGGGTTTGATCAGGTCTCCGGCCTTGAACCGGTCATGCAGGTCTTTGGTTACTGCCAGCGCGACCGAGACCTTGCCTTCGTCGTGTCCTGCCAAGAGGCAGATGATGCCGGAATCGATCTTGGAGCGCAGGGCGTCCATCTGTTCGAGCATGACACCCATGTTCGGCGCTTCCAGCTCGACAGCCAGCACTTTCACGCCGTTTATCTCCTCGATTTCGCTCATCATGTCACGACCGGCACCGGAAGCGAGCTTGGCCTGGAGCGATTTCATCTCCTTGCCCATCTCCTTGACCTGCTTCTGGAGTTCGCTGACTTTCTTGGTCAGCTCTTCCGGGCGGGCCTTGAGCATGGCACCGGCTTCTGCAACAGCGCGACGGCGTTCGTTGAGGTAGGCAATGGCGTTGCCACCGGTGGCGGCTTCGATACGACGAATGCCGGCAGCAACTCCGGCTTCACTGGTGATGACGAAGGAACCGGCAATGCCGGTATTCTCCAGATGGGTTCCGCCGCAAAGCTCCATGGAAACACCGGGGACTTCGATGATGGATACCGTGTCGCCATACTTTTCACCGAAGAGGGCGGTTGCACCCTTGGCCTTGGCGTCCTCGATGGACATGACCTGACGCTCGACCGGGATGGCATTCAGGATGCTCTGGTTGACGAGTTCTTCAACCTTGGCGATCTCGTCGGGGGTCAATCCTTTGATGTGAGTGAAGTCGAAACGGAGTCGATCAGGGCCAACAAGGGAACCGGCCTGCTTGGCGTGGTCGCCGAGCACGGTCTGGAGCGCCGCGTGCAGCAGATGGGTCACGGTATGGTTACGCATGGTTGCCAGTCGCTGGCTGCGATCGACATTCAGAAATGCGCTGCTACCGGCATTCATTTCGCCCTCAAGAACTTTGACCTTATGTGCGGTCAGGGCCTGGGACGGCTTGACAGTATCAAGGACTTCAGCCTTGCCGGATGATGCAGCAATCTCACCGGTATCACCAACCTGACCACCGGATTCGCCGTAGAAAGGTGTTGTCTCGGCTACCAGCCAGCCTTCGGAGCCGGTGGGCAACGAATCAACGACCTTGCCATCAAGGCTCATCAGGTGCGTGATGGTGGATTGTTCGCTCATGGCTTCGTAGCCGCAGAATTCGGAGGTGACATCCTGCTCAAGCAATGTCTGGAAGATGGAAGCCACATCCTTTTCGCCGGACCCTTTCCAGGCAGCCTTGGAGCGCTCTTTCTGCTCCTGCATGAGCGCATCGAAAGCGGGTTCGTCAACATCGATACCCTGCTTCTCGGCGATGTCGCGGACGATATCGATGGGGAAACCGTAGGTGTCGTAGAGCTTGAAGGTGGTCTCGCCGGGAACGGTGATGCTGCCGGATTTCTTGAGTTCTGCCAGTTCCTCTTCAAGCATTTCCAGGCCCTTGTCGAGAGTCTTGGCAAATCCTTCTTCCTCGCCTTGGACCACTTCGATCATGAAGTCCTTGGACTCCTGCAACTCGGTGTAGTGATCGCCCATGTCTTCGACAACCTTGGACGCGGTCTTCCACAGGAAGGAACCTTCGAGGCCCATGAGCTTGCCGAAGCGGTAGGCGCGGCGAATGAGGCGGCGCAGGATATAGCCGCGGCCTTCATTAGAGGGCAGTACCTGATCGGGAATCAGAAAAGCGATGGCGCGGGAGTGGTCGGCAATGACCTGCAGGGCGGTGTCGATTTCCTCGTTTTCACGGTATTTCACACCGGCCATGTCGGCGGTGTACTGGATGATGGACTGAAAAAGATCGGTCTCGTAGTTGGAAGCAACGCCCTGACAGACGGCGGCGATACGCTCCAGGCCCATGCCTGTGTCGATGGAGGGGCGGGGCAGATCACTGCGCGTGCCGTCCTCGGCCTGGTCGTACTGCATGAACACGAGGTTCCAGATTTCGAGGTAGCGGTCGCAGTCGCACTTGCCAATGCCGCAGTCCGGGCCGCAGCCGACTTCTTCACCCTGGTCGAAGTGGACTTCGGAGCAGGGGCCGCAGGGGCCGGTATCGCCCATGGACCAGAAGTTGTCCTTTTCACCCAGTTTGTAGATGCGTTCTGCCGGAACACCGGCAACCTTTTTCCAGAGATCGCCTGCTTCGTCATCGTCATTATATATAGTAATGTACAGACGTTCCTTGTCGAGCTTCAACTCCTCGGTGAGGAATTCCCAACAGAACTTGATGGCGTCTTCCTTGAAGTAGTCGCCAAAGGAGAAGTTGCCGAGCATCTCGAAAAAGGTGTGGTGGCGGGCAGTGCGGCCAACGTTTTCGAGGTCGTTGTGCTTGCCGCCGACGCGCAGGCATTTCTGTGAAGTGGTGGCTCGGTTGTAATCGCGTTTTTCCTGTCCCAAAAAGAGCTTTTTGAACTGGACCATGCCCGCATTGGTGAACATCAGCGTCGGATCATCTTTCGGGATGAGCGGTGCGGACTCCACAATGGAGTGGCCATTTTTCTCAAAGTATTCAAGGAACCGTTTACGGATTTCAGCAGCATTCATTGGTTGTCTCTCCAAAAAAATAAATTTCCAGACAAAAACGCCCCGGGGAACCGACCCGAGGCGCCTTATCCAGTTTAAATAACCGTATTATTCGCCGGCATCTCCGGCCTCGGCATCAGGATCTTCCTTGAAGCCGAGGTGGATCATGAGCTTGTCCTCGATGGACTGGGCAAGCCCGGGGTTGTCCTGCAGCAACTGGCGGACATTTTCCTTGCCCTGTCCCAGTTTTTCCGAGCCGAAGGCAAACCAAGAGCCGGACTTGTCGATAATTCCATGCTCAACTCCCATGTCGATGATCTCGCCCATTCGCGAGACACCTTGTCCATAGAGTACGTCGACAAGAGCCTGACGGAAGGGCGGAGCAACCTTGTTCTTCACGACCTTGATTCGGGCGCGAATACCATAGGACTCTTCCTTGTCCTTGAGGGTCTGGATGCGACGGATGTCGAGTCGGCAGGATGCGTAGAATTTGAGCGCGTTACCGCCGGATGTCGTTTCCGGATTGCCGTAACCGGTCATGCCGATCTTCATGCGGATCTGGTTGATGAAGATGACGACGCAGTTGGATTTGTGGATGGTACCGGTCAATTTGCGCAGAGCATGGGACATCAGGCGCGCCTGTCCGCCGACCTGTGTCTCACCCATCTGGCCTTCAAGTTCGGCCTGGGGGATGAGAGCGGCAACGGAGTCGATGACAACGACGTCCATGGCACCGGAGCGGACCAGCAGGTCGGCAATTTCCAGTGCCTGCTCACCGTAGTCGGGCTGCGAAATAAGCAATTCGTCGGTTTTTACGCCGAGTCGCTTGGCGTAGCCGGGATCGAGTGCGTGCTCGGCATCGACAAATGCCGCATTGCCGCCAGCCTTCTGGGCTTCGGCAACGATATGCAGAGCGAGGGTTGTTTTACCCGATGACTCCGGACCGTAAATTTCGATCACGCGACCGCGTGGAACGCCGCCGATGCCAAGGGCCATGTCCAGGCCGATGGAACCAGTGGGAATATACGGAATGGAGTGCGATGCCTCGTCGTCGAGCCGCATGATGGACCCTTTGCCGAACTTACGTTCGATGGTGGTCAGAGCGGTTCCGAGAGCTTCCTTTCGTAAAACTTCGGGGTCGACGGCTTTTCGTGCCATGGGTATCTCCTTAAATGATTACAGGCGCAATAATTGAGCAACACGTACAACTATCAGATACAGCCCCGGCGAGCAACAGCCTTGTGCAGGGTAAAAAACGCTGGTGTGAGCGACATAATCGGCATCGAGAAGAAAATAAAAACGGCTTTTTTTACGTGTCGATACGTTTGATTTCGTGGTGCTCGAACAGCGAATGAAACAGCAACATCTTGGAATGCTGATCTATCCGGTTTGCTGCAATAAAAAAAGAAAATCAATTTGTTCTGTATGGCAGGAGAGAGTGCCGCGGCCATGGAACAAATGTATTGTATTCGTGGTATGGTTCAGGAGAAAAGTAGTCTGATTTGACGTAGGTCAGTGCCACGAAAACCGTTGATGGTAATGCTTGCCCTTCGAGCAAATCTCCAATAAGGGACGCCCATGACCAATACGGCACGAAAACAATACGACGCACTTGCGCTGCTTTCAGGCGGCCTGGATTCCATCCTCGCCATGCGCACTATTATGGATCAGGGACTGAGTGTCCTCGGCCTGCATTTTGTCACGCCTTTTTTTGGCAAACCCCACCTCATTCCATTCTGGAAGGAGCACTACGGCATCGAAGTAATCGAAGTCGATATTCGCTCCAAATACGTGGATATGATGTTGGATGGCCCGTCCCAGGGATATGGCAAATGGTTGAATCCATGCATTGACTGCAAGATAACCATGCTTACTCATGCCAGAGAACTGATGAAACAGTATGGAGCCAAGTTCATCATTTCCGGCGAAGTCATCGGGCAGCGCCCCATGAGCCAGCGTGAGGATGCGCTGAACCTGATCACCAAACGGGCAGATGTACGGGACGTGCTCATTCGCCCGCTGTGTGCCAAGAAACAACCCATCACCCCCATGGAAGAATCCGGGCTGGTGGATCGCGAACGGTTGCACGACTGGTATGGACGTGGACGCAAGCCCCAGATGGCACTGGCCAAGGAGTACGGTTTTACGGAAATACCGACTCCGGCAGGCGGCTGCTGCCTGACCGAAGCGCAGGGGGCAGCACGATTCGTCAAGCTGTTACAGGAGAAGGAGCGTCCCTCTCCTAATGATTTTTCTCTGGCTCGTGTCGGTCGCCAGTATTGGGCCGGAAATCACTGGCTCACCTTTGGCCGTACCGCTGATGACAATGCCCAGATCGGGGCATGCATCGAGCCGACTGATTATGTGTTGAAAACTCAGGGATTCCCCGGACCACTCGCTGTCTGTCGTCCGTTGGACGGACCATGGGAGCCGGAGGTGATCAAGGATGCTGCCGCCTTGGTCGCATCTTACTCCACCAAGGCTCGCAGACATTTTGACGAGACAGGCGAGCTTATTGTCATACGGGTGAAGCAGGGGGATTCCGTTGAGGATATATCCGTAGCTCCATCCCGAGATAATGCCTTGCCATGGGCGGAACCCATGGCGGAAATTGTCAAGGGGTGGAAGAAGGACCAGTTGGAAATTGACGGGTAACCCTTGCTCCAAAACCTCTCATAGAATACAAAGGCCTACATGACCATCGATATTATTACGTTTTTGGCTTCCTCTTTGCTCCTCTGGTTCGGGGCAAACTGGATTGTGACTTCCGCAGCGTTGATCGCACGGAAATTCAACGTTTCGGAACTGGTAATCGGGTTGACCATCGTTGCCCTTGGCACATCTGCGCCCGAGTTTCTTGTAACCGTCAACGCCGCCATGCGCGGTCACAACGACATATCCTTATCCAATGTCGTTGGCTCCAATATTTTCAACCTCGGCTTCATTCTCGGCCTCATGGCCATGATCAAGCCGCTGGTCTCCAACAAGACCATCGTGTACCGGGACGGGTTGCTCCTGTTCCTTACGACGGTCGGTATTCTGCTCGTTTCCATGACGGGTGAGCTTGGGCATCTGTTCGGTGCCAGCCTCATGGCACTCCTGATCGCCTACCTCGTCTATCTCGGTTTCAAGCGCGAGAACGTGGGAGATGAAGAACTGGATGATCTGGAAGGAAAAGAGGCCAATTGGCTTCATTTCGGCATCCTGATAGCGGGATTTGTCGCTATTTCAGCCGGTGGACACCTCATGGTTACGGCTGCAACATCCATTGCCTCTGCATTGGGTGTCTCCTCATGGGTCATCGGCGTGACCATTGTCGCGGCTGGTACAAGCCTGCCCGAACTGGTTACCTGTCTGGCTGCGTCGGTCAAGGGCAAGAACCAGATGCTCCTTGGCAACCTGATTGGTTCAGACTTCTTCAACTTTGCCGGAGTCCTTGGACTGACATGCCTTATCAAGCCGCTGCCGGTGTCTCCTGAAGCCTCTTCAGGGTTGATTGTGCTGGTTGGTATGGTGGGACTGGTGCTGATTCTGCTGCGGACAGGATGGCGTGTCAGCCGTCTTGAAGGCGCACTGCTGGTCGGTATCAACATGGTCCGCTGGATCGGTGACTTTACGAGTTAGTATAGATAATCACCGTTACCAAACAGCTATCGACATTCGATAATAAAACAGGCCGCTCCAGAAGGAGCGGCCTGTTCGCGTTGTACTCTAGTACATCTGGTGATTATTCGATCAGGTCCTTGTAATCCTTGGCAGAAGCGCTGACATATTTCAATGTGAAGTTCAGCTCCAACCGTTCAAGGCTGACATCCTCCAATACGACCTCAACGGTCTGGCCCAGTTGGAATGACTGGCCGGTCCGCTCGCCCACCAGCATCTCGCGATGAGCCCAGTAGGTGTAGTAATCGTCATCCATGGAGGAAAGACGAACCATGCCTTCAGCCATGACTTCACGCAGTTCCACGTAGAACCCGTAGTCTGTGATGTGGCTGATGACGCCGCCGAACGTGCCTCCCACCTTGTCGCGCATGAACAGGACCATGACGCGCTTGTGGATTTCGCGTTCGGCATCCATTCCGGCCCGTTCACGTCCAAACAAATGTCCGGCAATATTCAGCAGGCGTTTCTGGCCGGGAATGGCAGGAGCCGGAGCATCCTGATCCTTCAGGGCCAGGGCGGCCTTGACCAGTCGGTGAACCACAAGGTCGGCGTATCGGCGGATGGGCGAAGTGAAGTGGGCGTACTCTTCGGATGCAAGGCCGAAGTGCCCCTCATTGTCCGGTGAATATTTGGCCTGCTTCATGGAACGCAGCAGCAGACGGTTGACGATATACTCCCTGTCTGTACCCTTTTGTGATGCGATGAGCCGTTGGATGGCCTTGGGCGTCATCTCCTTGGGCATCAAGATGTCCTTGTCCGTCTGGGAAAGGAGGCGGAAGAGATTCTTGAGCTTCTCCTCGTCTGCAGGCGGGTGGATGCGGAAGAGGCAGGGCATGTCCTGCTCGATGAGAAAATGGGCCACGGCTTCGTTGGCCGCGATCATGAACTCTTCGATGAGCTGGTGCCCGAAATGACGGGTCTTGGGACGGATGTCCGAAGTCTCGCCGTTGATATCAAAGAGAATTTCCGGCTCTGGCAGGTCGAAATCGAGGGAGCCTCGCTCACGGCGCAGGGCGTTGATCTTCCGGGCCAGTTCCTCGGCCAGTTCCAGCATGGGAACAACGTGGGAAATCTCCTCCCGCGCTTCCGGTTCCTTGTCCAGAATGGCTTTTTTAACCTGCCCATAGGTCAGTCGGGCATGGCTCTGGATGACCGCCGGAAACATCTCTGCCGAGCGGGTGCGACCTTGCTGATCCGTGTCCATACACGCGACCATGACCAGTCGCTTCACGTTCGGATTCAGGGAGCAGAGACCGTTGGACAACCGTTCAGGGAACATGGGCTCAACGGATTGGGGGAAATAGTAGGAGTTGCCGCGCTCAAGAGCTTCGCGATCCAGCGGTGATCCTTCGGGAACGTAGTGAGATACATCGGCAATGGCGACCCACAGGCGGTAGCCATTCTTGATGCGCTCCACCAGTATTGCGTCATCGAAATCCTTGGCCGTGGTGCCGTCGATGGTCACGAACGGCATTTTGGTCAGGTCACGTCGATCACGCAGGTCCTTGGCAGACGGTTCGCTGGGCAGGGCCTCCGCCTGATTGACGGAGCCGGACGGGAATCGAAGGCGAATGTTGTGGTTGGATTTGACCAGCGCCTCCTGCACCGAGATGTCTTCTTCGGGGCCGAGGTAGGCGGTGATTTCGCCCTCCCACATGGTGGGGTCGATTTTTTCGCCGGGAACACACAGGGCGATGTCGCCACGTTTGATCTGGATGGACTCGTCGTTGAGCTCGGCGATAATGCCGAATGCAAGGCGCGGGTCTGTGGGACGGCACAGCCAGTCGCCTCCGCGCATCTGCTTGTATACCTTGACGGGCAGGGTTTTGCGTCCACGTTCCAGAACGCGAACGATGCGTCCCTCATTGTTACGCTGTCCCTTGTTTTCGCGGATGACTGCAGCGATGACTTTGTCGCCATGCCATGCGTCGTTGATGTCGCGCTGGTTGATGAAAATGTCTTTGCGACGAGAATCCTCGGGGATGACGAATCCGAATCCGCCACGCTGTATTTCCAGTCGGCCGGTGACGCAGTGCATGGCGTCGGCCAGACCATAGCCCCGGCGGATGCGGATGAGCTTGCCCTGCTCAACCAAATCGCCGAGCATGTCTTTGACCACGCGCTTGTCTTTCTTTTTCAGCTTCAACTGCCGGATGACTTCCGCGCGCGAAAGCGGGCGTTTCACTTCTTTGAAGAGCTTGAGCAGGCCACTGGTGCTGAGTGGTGGCGAGGATGGACGGGGCTGTTTGCGTTTATTCTTAGCCATGAAATTATTCTCCGGGTGTAAGGTGTCCGCCGTGACTGGCTTTTTGCGAGAGCAGTTGCTCGTGTCGGCGGTCCCACCATGTGTCGAATCGGTTTTCCTTGCCGATGGATGACGGGCCGAATTGCACACGAAGGTCAAATTTCCAGAACAAGTCCGAACACATGGGGCCGAGCTTTACTGCGTCCTTGGGGGTGCAGAGAATTGCTTCGCAGCCACGTGCTCGTGCTTCGCTTTCAATTCGGAAGACATCGTTCTTGGTGTAGGTGTGATGGTCTCGAAATACAATGTGTTTTGCCGGTTTGTAGCCCAGGTATTGCTTGGCGGTGCGCTCTACCTGATCCGGTGCACCCACGCCGGTCACGAGGAGATAATTCTTTTTGTCGAAATTCTTTTTGACCTGTCCGGTGAGCACATGGCGCAATCCGGTCGGGATGATCTGGAAGCTGAAAATCGGGCGGCGCAGATGGCTGAGCAGTGTGTCGAAATGGGGAAGGAGACTATCAAATCCTTCGGGGCCGATCTTGATCAGAAAGGCGTCGGCACGATGCAACGCTTCCTTGGGTTCACGCCATGATCCGGCTGGAATGAGTGCGTTCCATTGATGGGAAAGGTCTTCGGGTTTGAGCAGGACCAGATTGCAGTGGCGTTTGACTGCCATGTGCTGAAAGCCGTCATCCAGAATGATCAGTTGCGGGTCGAATTGCTTGACTCCCAACTTGCCGGAGCGGGAGCGGACAGGATCTACCAGAACAACGGCTTCGGGGTGTTCTGTTGCGAGCATGAGCGGTTCATCACCCGCTTCCTCGGCCAGTGCTCCGGGGACGACGTGATAGGGATAGGAGTTGGGATGAGCCTTGTATCCCCGTGTCAGCAGCATGGCTTTTCGGTTGTGTGCTTCGGCCCAGTTCAGGAACCAGCCTGCAATGGGGGTTTTGCCAGTGCCGCCCCAGCCTATGTTGCCCACGGCAACGGTGACGACAGGGGGCGTCCATGCTTTCATGACGCCTCTGCGATAGGCCCATTCACGCAGTCGCATTGCCTTGGCGTTGGCCCAGGCAAATGGCTTGAGAAGGGGGGCAAAGGATTGTTGGAGGGTGGTTATATCGCTCATGAGAAAAAAAAGGGGAGGCGTTGGCCTCCCCGTTGTGGTCTTATTCGCGGTTGCCCAGGAGTCTGAGCAGCATGATGAAGAGGTTGATAAAGTCGAGATACAGGGTCAGTGCTCCGAGGATCGTTCCGCGCCGAATGGCTGCGGTGTCACCTTCAGGTACGGTTTCTCCCATGGTCTTGAGCTTCTGCGTATCGTAGGCGGTGAGGCCCAGGAAGATGATGACGCCGATTACGGAGATGGCGAATGCCATGGCCGAGCTCTGCAGGAAGAAGTTGACCACCATGGCGATCACGATACCGATGAGGCCCATGAATAGCAGGCTTCCCCAGCTGGTGAGGTCCTTTTTGGTGACCATGCCGTAAATGGACATGGTTCCGAACATCCCTGCCGTGATGATGAAGGTGGATGCAACGGACTCAGCGGTGTAGGCCAGAAGGATCGGTGTGAGCGTCAGACCGTTGAGCCCTGAGTAGAGCATGAACAGACCTGTGGCCGTACCGGGCGCCATAGTGGAGATGCGTGCGCTGAGGTAGAAAACGATGCCCAATTCGGCAATGAACAGGACGAAGACCATGCTGGACATGCCCACCGCTCCGGTGGCCGGGTCCACTGTGAAAAACATCTGGAGCAGGGTCTGGGACTGGGTCACGGCAAATGCCACGAGCGCTGTGAGGCCGAGGCCGGCGCTCATCCAGCCATACACCCCGCGCATGAAGGCATTGACTACCTCCGGTTTGGCGGCAGAGCGTTGCATGCTGGGATACTGATTCATTGATTTCCTCCGAAAGGTTGTATTCTTACTTCGTCGGGTTGCTTCCCGTCGTGCTCATAAAATAAGCAGCTTTTTATCGACTGGCAAGAGAAACCGGAAATTGCACAACTAATCTGAAATCGGGGTTAAACTACCCGGTTTGCATGATTTTCGGCCTGTTCAATAGGTACGATTGCCATACCTACGGGGGCCAGTGTGATGGCTGCTATCTTCAGGTGCTGCCAGCCCCAGGGGATACCGATGATGGTCACGGCGCAGGCCAAACCAGACAGAATATGACCTATGCAGAGCCACCAGCCTGCAATGACGAACCAGATGACGTTGCCGATGAAGCCGAATCCGCCGGTGCCTATGTCTTTTTTACCGGTCAGCACATCGCGTCGAATGAGGGTGTTGCCAAAAGGAACGAGAGTGAATTTGGCGATGACGAATGCCGAACGCGCCCAGGGAAGGCCGACAATGGATATTGCCATGAGGCAGCCAGCCAGGAACCACCCCAGAGCCATAAATACGCCACCCATGACGAACCATATTACATTACCAAGAAATGAAAGCATATTGTCCTGCCTTTATGTTTTGTAAGAGTTCATCCAGTTTGTGACTGATTACTAAAAGAAGGTCAACTGATTGTTTTTTTTATGATGACAATTGACAGGATGGTATACTAATAGTAAACGTATTGTGTGTATTGAGCAACAAATTAGAAACTAGGGCGCAACTATGAATTATGGATTTGAAGCTTTTTTCAAAAGACTCTGTGCTGAAACAGAAATAACCAATCAGTCCCAGTTGGCTCGAGAGCTTGATGTCGGACGGGCTGCGGTATCGCTTGCCAAGCGAAAGGATTCGGTACCGGCCCGTTGGATTTTGGACTTGTCGGCCAAGTATGGGTTGAACCCCTTGTGGCTCGAAATGGGAAAGGGGTTCCCACGCCCGGAAAGTACCATGCCTGCTGCTGATGATATCTCGGCATATCAAGAAGTTCCAAAGGTTCGGGCCAGGCTCTCTGCTGGCGGTGGTTCTTTCGAGACCGAAAGCCAGGTCGAAGGTTACTACTCGTTTCGGTCCGATTGGCTGAATATGCGTGGCAACCCTTCGAACATGGTCCTTATGGAAGTGATTGGTAATTCCATGGAGCCGGAAATCAAGGAAGGCGACATGGTTCTTATCGATGAATCGCGGACAGATGTTCTGTCTGGCGGTATTTATGCCGTGGGTGTTGAGGACACAGTCATGGTCAAGCGCGTGGAACGCCTGCCCGGTACACTGGTTTTGCGCAGTGACAATGTGGATTATTCCCCCATTCATCTTTCGGGCGATGAGTTGAACAATGTTCGCGTCATTGGAAAGGTTTTGTGGGCCTCTAGAGAATACAGATAGTTAGCGCATTTGTCTCTTCGATTTACATGTGCCCGGCGGTTTTCCGTCGGGCATTTTTTTATTCACTTGCTCGAAGCTTGTTGTTGGAGTGTCTCTGAATTGATTTCGTTATTTGATAGATATGTTGTTTAATAAAATGGTCATATGTTAAATTCAATAAAATAGCACATTTGCATTGTGTTGTGGTTTTTTGTCGGTTTTTTGTCTACGTTGTGTAAATAATTAGTTGACAAATTTTTGTTGTTTTGTTTATTAATGACTCACGTTGATTGGTTGAGAGCAACTCGGTTTTAATAAACAAGGAGAGAGCTTCATGCAGGAACGTTTTTGCAAATGTGGTCATCGGCTGAAGGTTCAATATACCCTCGACGGCTTCATTCCCTGGGAAGCCTTGATACTGAACGACGAGTCCGTGGAGTCACCTGTCAAAGTGTGTCCCCGTTGCGGAACGTATCTTTCCATTCATTTCCTTCGCTAATCCCGGCAGGGTGGGTGAAAACGTTGATTGAACATCTTCGCCATCTGGTTGCGAAAACACGGTGATGTCTATGTTCACCATGCTTCGCCAAAGCTGAGCTACTGAGTTGATTTACATATTTAGACGGGGCGCCGACCCATTTCGGCACCCTGTGTCCCCGTCTCCCTGTTAAGCAGGTGGTGTACATTTTCCCCGAATGCACACCACCTGTTTTTTTGTGATGAATAATACGGCAACGGTTCCCGACCCAGACCAGAAATCGGGACGGGTCTCTCTACTGTGTATAATGGGATTTATTTTTGAGAAGTAGGGTAGCGCGATGCCTCGTAGCGAGGTGCCAGCAGCAGTATCTGAAATCAGAGCGTTGAATGAAATGTCACGAACGCTGTGGGGACATCGAAAATGAATCGCGACCCACGCAAGGAAATGTCGTTACCGCTTGGTCTGCCCGAGGCAGACGACTTCCGTACGGTTTCGCCCGTTTTGTTTCGCCCTGTACAAGGCCGTGTCTGCCGCAGTGAGTAGCTGGGCTGGTGTGGTCTGACAGGAAGGGATGCAGGATGCAACGCCTATGGAGACAGTGACGTTGTGCCCGGCATAGCTGTGTGGATGATGAATGTTGCTGCCGTTGATATTCGTGTGGATAGTGTCAGCTACTGCGTGTGCTCCTTCATACCCTGTATGAGAGAGGATCACGGCGAATTCCTCGCCTCCATATCGGGCAGCCATGTCGCCGGGGCGATGGATGGAAGCCATGATCCCTTCGGCTACAGCAACAAGGCAATCATCGCCAAGCACATGACCAAGGGTGTCATTGTATGCTTTGAAGTGGTCGATATCGATCATCAGCAGGGCCATGGGTGTGTCATGTCGTCCGTTGCGCACCCATTCCTTGACCAGTGCATCGTCAAAGCAGCGTCTGTTGGCTATGCCGGTCAACCCATCCAGATTCGACATCTTCTCCAGTTTTCTCGCCAGCGCTTCCAGTTCCCGTTCGCGCATTTTTCGCTTGTCCATCTCTTCGCGCAATTGAAGAACCGAGCGGATGCGGGCGCGTAATTCGATCATGCTGACCGGCTTGACGATGAAGTCGGACGCACCCGCCGCAAAGGAGCGATCAAGGATGCTCTCTTCGTTATGGTTGGTCACGATGACGATGGGAATATCCTCAAATGTCTTGTCTGCCTTGATAGTCAGTGTAGCGGCAATGCCGTCAGTGCCCGGAAGCGAAATGTCCATGAGAATGAGATCGATAGGTTGTCTGCGTTGGGCAGCAGCGTGTAACATCGATATTGCCTGACAATAGTCGCGTGCAACCGAAGTCTTCGGATAACCGGCTTGCTTCAGCAATCCACACATGTGGATTGTCGTGGTTGGGCAATCATCAACGATTAGTATTCTCATGGCAGGGGATACCTAACAAATTAAATCTGAATAATCGAGTGTCATGTAGCGGGTCCAGTATGTTTTTCGCACCCATGTCGATTGCTACTGAATAAACTATTTTTGTCGATATAGACACCAGGAGAAAGAGAAAATCCGAAGCCGGTAGAGGATGATATTATATGTTAATATTTTGCAAAAAAGGTTCAGGCTATGTAACATGATCAGGAATGAGCATGATATCAATGCTTGTAATACAACTGTTCCCGCGAACGGAGGCATAATGAACAGGTCTATATCTCATCTGATTATAATGATTTTTTCTATTCCACTCTTTTTCTCTTCACAACAGGCCCAGGCTTCGAGCGTCAAAGGTGCGGCTGTGACCGTATATAATTCCGGTGACGCCCTGGTTCGTGAAACTCGTTCGGTCAATCTTCCTGCCGGGTTGGCTTCGGTTGTCTTCAAGGATGTTCCCGGTACGCTTGATCCAACTTCTGTTCATGCGTCGGCAAAGAACATGGTTATTCGTGATGTGCAGTATAACTACACGCCCATCACACAGAAAAACCTCCTCGATTATTACGTGGGCAAGGAAATAACGGTTGTCATGGCCGATCCAACTGATGCCCAGGGGCGTGTTCGTCGCAAGGCCGTACTGCTTGGTAATGAAGGCCAGCCCATCTTTCAGATCGGTGAAGAGGTCTTTGCCGGAAATTACTATGGTTTCGTGTTCCCGGAGCTTCCCAAAGAACTGCAAGGCAAGCCTATGCTCTCTTTGACCACAGACAGTTCTACTGCCGGTTCCAGAGAAGTGGCACTCAGCTACCTGATGGGCGGCATTAGCTGGAATGCTGATTATTCGCTGGTGTTGGATACCAATACCAAGGGCAAGCTGGAAGCATGGGCCACCATCGCCAATAACTCCGGCACTGCCTTCAACAATGCTTCGCTCAAGCTGGTGGCCGGAAATGTCAATCGCCAGAACCGATATGGAAACTCCATGCATATGAAGGGTGACATGGTCATGGCGGAATCCATGCCTGCCATGTCGTCGCAGCCTCGACAGGAGCAGTTTGCACAGTTTCATCTGTATGACATCGACTGGCCTGTACGCCTCCCTGCAAATGGAACCAAGCAGTTGAGCCTTTTTTCTTCTTCCGACGTCACACTGGAAGAAGAACTGGTCAGCCGTTTTCATGTGCGGGCTTCCCAGTGGCGTAAGCCGGTGATTCAGCAGGTGGAATGGAACCTGAAGCTGATGAACACAAAGAAGAATGGATTGGGTTCGCCCATGCCCGCAGGTCGCGTACGTGTGTTCAAGCAGTCGTCAGATGATTCCCTGCTGTTGGCCGGTGAAGATTCCATAGGACACATTGCCAAGAACGGCAGTGCAACAATCAATATGGGGCGCGCCTTTGATATCGCCATAGAACGTCGTCAAACCGAATATGAAAAGCTCGGGAAGAACACTTACCGTCTTGGCTGGGCAATCGATGTGACCAATGGCCGTGAAACAGCCCAGAAGATTGTCTTGCGGGAATCCTATGACGGCCAGTGGGAAGTGATCACCTCTGAGCAGGGATATGAAAAGACTGATGCCGGGACAATAGAGATTCCAGTGGAACTGCCCCCGGCAAAAGAAAACAAGACCGTTACCGTGAACTACACCGTCCAAGTGACGTACTAGGAGCCGAAGATGGTTGAGATTCCGAATGAGAGACCGAAATCGCTCAAGGATTTCTACGCATTGATGGCAGCATCGCGAACAGTTCGTCATGCTGCAGTGGATGCTATAATGTCCGGTCGCCCCATACCCGAGGTGACCGTTCCAGCCCTGCACAATCTACTGGATGCGCTGGAATCCATCCCTGAAAACGGTGGCAAGCGAACGTTATGGTTGGATGAGGATCGGACCATCGACCTCGAAATGGACTATGAAATCAATGAAACGCGCAAGGATCTCTTTTACCTTGAAGAAGGGGAAGGGACCTTCCTTGATCTGCTCGGTGATCTGCATCCCGATTTTGATGAAACGGTCGAGCGAGGCAGGGAGCTGCTGCGAGGTCTGGATTTCAACTGCCTTATCACCGACAGGGATGGCACCATCAACAACTATTGCGCCCGGTACCTGACGTCCATTCAGTCCATCTACAATGCGGTTTTTGTTTCTCGGTTCGCCATGAACAAGACCCAACGCCCCGTGATACTGACTTCGGCTCCGTTGGACGGACTGGTTCGTATCTCCGTCAACCCAGAGAATAAGATGTATTATGCCGCATCCAAGGGACGGGAGTGCCTCGATCTGGAAGGCCGCATTCGTCGCTTGCCCATATCGAAAAATAAACAGTTGGCCATCAATGAACTCAACAAGCGCCTGGAGGTGCTTGTGTCCCTGCCCGAATACGAAAAGTTCTCACTCATCGGTTCGGGTTTGCAGTTCAAATTCGGGCAGTCCACGGTCGCGCGGCAGGATATTGCCAAATCGATTCCCGAAGTGGAGTCCGAGCAGTTCCTGCGGGTCATTGAGCAGATCGTGGATGAAGTGGACCCGGAAAAAGTCAACTTCCGTATCGAAGATACCGGACTTGATGTGGAGATCATCCTGACCATTGAAACATCGGGTGACGGGCTCAAGGATTTCGACAAGGGGGACGGGGTAAAATATCTCAACAGTGAATTGGGACTGGACATGTTTCGTGGCCCGCACCTTATCTGCGGCGATACGAATAGCGATGTCCCGATGCTCGAAGCTGCTTTGGAGGAGACTCCGGACAGCCGTGCAATCTATGTTACAAAGAATGCGGATCTGGCCAAGCGCGTTTCAGGCTTGACCGATAACGCGCTCATTGTGCCTGAACCCGACATGCTGGTTGCTATTCTGGGCACCCTGTAACAGGAAACAAAGTCAATTCTAGCGTCAAGGAGCAATTGTGTCCGAAATTACATTGAAAGGCGTCGTGTTCGATCTCGATGGAGTTATTACCAGAACCGCCAGCGTGCACGCGCAGGCCTGGGAAACGGCATTCAACGAGTTTCTGAAAATGCGTGCGGAAGAATTGAATATTCAGTTCGACCCCTTTGATCGGACCCACGACTACCATAATTACGTGGATGGCAAGCCGCGTTTTGAAGGCGTGCTGAGCTTCCTGAAATCCCGTAATATCAAACTGCCTCCGGGAAATCCGGACGACGAGCCGTGCATGGATTCCATCTGCGGTATCGGTAATCGAAAGAATGAATTGTATCAGGACATTCTGCGATCCGAAGGACCGGAGGTGTTCAAGACATCGGTCGATTTGATCAATGAATTGAAAAAACAGGGGATACGTGTTGGTGTTGCCACTTCCAGTCGCAATTGCGACCTTGTGCTGCAACTGGCCGGTTTGGAGAATGTTTTTGAGTCACAGGTCGATGGCGTCTATTCGGCTGATAATGATCTGAAAGGTAAACCCGAGCCGGACATTTTCGTTGAAGCTGCCAAAAAACTGGGCCTGAATCCGGGCGAATGCGTGGTTGTGGAAGACGCTATCTCGGGCGTGCAGGCTGGACGGGCCGGTAATTTCGGCCTGACATTGGGTATCGCCCGCAACGTAGCTGGTGAAATGCTGCTCCGGTTCGGTGCTGATATGGTCGTTTCCGACCTGGGAGAGATCACGGTTGATGATCTGCACGAATGGTTTGATTCCGGCATGGCCAGCGATGACTGGTACCTGACCTACTCCGGCTTCGATCCGGGTGATGAAAAACTGCGTGAGACCCTGACGGCCGTAGGTAACGGCTATCTCGGCACCCGAGGCGCCTATGAGTGCGAACGGGCGTCCTTCAATTTTTATCCGGGCACATACATTTCTGGTGTCTTCAATAAAACTTCGTCCAAGGTGCAGGGGCGCGATATCTGGAATAATGATTTCGTGAACTGCCCCAACTGGCTGCTGGTAGAATTCAAAATCGGCAATGGCGAGTTCATCAGTCCGTTGTCCATGGAACTGCTCAGCTACAGCCAACGATTGAACATGCGCGAAGGCGCGTTGGAACGGGATATCGTGGTCAAGGACAAGGTCGGTCGAATCACGCGTATCTCGTCGCGGAGGATGGTATCCATGGCCGATCCGCATCTTTGCGCATTGACCTTTGACCTGACTCCTCTCAACTATTCGGCCAAGATCACGTTCCGATCATCCATTGATGGCAACGTCGAGAATAGTGGCGTGGCGAGGTACTCCTCACTTAACAAGCATCACCTTTGCCGTGTATCCGGTGGCAAGGCCGAAGACGGGATCTTCCTGCATACCGAGACCACACACTCGCGCTATCAGATCGTGATGGCGGCGAAAAACGTGCTGCTGGAAGATGGCAGAGTGATGACCCCGCCTCGTGAAGTGTTGCAGGACAAGGCCCAGGTATCGGAGGAATTGCAGTTCTCCGCAGTGGTCAACACGCGATATACTCTGGAAAAATTCGTCTATATCCGTACTTCCCTCGATCGGACTCCCGGTGACCTCAAGGAAATGTGTCTCGACTCATTAAGTCGAGTCCGCACATTCCAGGGTGTTTTCGGTCCTCACGCCAAGGCATGGAAAGCCATGTGGCAGAAGGCCGACATCCGTGTGACCGGTGATCGCTTCGTGCAACGGGTGCTCCGTCTGCATACGTATCATCTGCTGGTCACAGCCAGCCCGCACAACGTCAATCGTGACGCAGGCATGCCTGCTCGCGGGTTGCACGGCGAGGCGTATCGCGGACATATCTTCTGGGATGAACTGTACATCCTGCCGTTTTTCGATTCAGCCTTCCCTGATATCTCCAAAGCGCTGCTCATGTATCGATACAACCGTCTGGATGCGGCGCGGGAATATGCCAGAGAGCATGGGTATACCGGCGCCATGTATCCGTGGCAGACGGCTGACGACGGCGTGGAGGAAACACAGGAGGTCCACTACAACCCCGAGGCAAAGAACTGGGGGCCGGACCTGTCGCGCAATCAGCGCCATGTTTCCATTGCCGTGTTCGTCAACGCGTGGCGCTACGTGTCATGGACGGGCGATACCACTTTCCTCAAGGAGTACGGCGCGGAACTGATGCTCGATATCGCACGGTTCTGGGGCGATATCGCCCACTACAGCGAAGAAACCGGCAAGTATCATATCTCGGGTGTCATGGGGCCGGATGAATTCCACGAAGCCCTTCCCGGCAGCGATAAGCATGGGCTGACGGATAACGCCTATACCAACATCATGGTTGTCTGGCTGCTGGAGCGTTCTCTGGAAATCCTCGACGAACTCCCACAGCGAGTACGTCAGCATGTGGTCGAAACCATCGGTCTGACCGACGAAGAGATCGCCAAGTGGAAGGATATGACTACCAAGATGAATGTCATCCTGACCGAAGATGGCATCATCAGCCAGTTTGACGGCTACATGGAGCTTGATGAGCTGGATTGGGAAAGCTACCGCAAGCGGTTCTACTCCATTCACCGCATGGACCGCATCCTCAAGGCGGAAGGCGATTCGCCGGACCACTACAAGGTCGCGAAGCAGGCGGATACGCTGATGACATGGTACGTGCTGGAGCCGGAAGAGGTTGCCCGCATCCTGAACCAGTTGGGATACAAGGTGGACGATCCGATCAAGCTGCTCAAGGATAACTATGACTTCTACGAGCAGCGGACCAGTCACGGCTCGACCCTTTCCAAGGTCGTGCACGCGGTTATCTCCAAGTATATCTATTCCACGGAAGTCTCATGGGACTGGTTCATGGAAGCCATGCATTCGGATATTTTCGATACGCAGGGCGGTACGACCATCGAAGGCATCCATACCGGCGTCATGGCCGGTACCCTGGAAGTGCTCAAGCAGGATTTTGCCGGATTGAACCTCTCTTCAATCCCGATGAAAATCGACCCGGAGATTCCTCCTCACTGGGGTGAGATGCGGCTCAGTTTCACATGGCGCAAAATCTGGTTTGACCTGAATGTGACGCATAATTCCGTCAAGATGACCGCGTACCACAAGGGCGACAAGGTTGTACCTGTCCAGATCATGGGCAAAGACTATGATCTCAAGCCAGGCATGACCATCGAGGCAAAACGCGAACAGTAAATATCGAGGCACAACGCAGAAACAATAAAAAAAGGGAGCAAAATGACGCTCCCTTTTTTTATTGCAGTTGGTTCACCGAATGATTCATTGCGTATACGGACGGTTACGAGTCTTCCCGGTTGCGTATACGCATCCCGTTCAAACGTCCTTCAATATACTGACTGAGCGCAGAGACCGCTCTGTCCGATGAGCGGAAGACCGGAATGCCTGCGGCAATGAGTTGGCGAATCAGAGGCTCGTAGAGCAACCCGGCATCCACGGTGCAGACAATAGGGGTGGTGGTTTCGCGAGCCAGCTCTGCCAGCATGGGAACAATGGCCGCTTCTTCGGTGTCACCCAGTTTCGCACCAAGTGAGGGCGACATGGGAACCAGACCGATGACCACCGCGTCAACACTGGGGGCGTTGCACAGCGCCCGGGCCGCTTCAACATGGGTTTCATCATCGGCGGCAGGGGTTACGTCCAGTGGATTTCTGGCTGTTACCAGACTGTCCAGTCGCTTCTCTCTGAACAGCTGTTCGAGTCGCTCAAGGGTCTCTTCTCCGATGGGCGCCAATTGCATGGCAAAGTCGTCGGACTCGATGGAATCCGCCATGCCCACCGCCTCGAAACCTGCGGCGGAAAGGGCAGCCAGCCGGTTGCCCCTGATCTCTTTGCCGTTGAGGCGCTGGGCAAGGACAACGAGATTCTGGAATTCCGTGAAGCTGCGCGCAACGATGGCACCGGCCTGTCGCACGCAGGATTCGCAGACCATGTAGTCCCCGGCCAGCGATGCGGTGTGACCTGCGGTGGCATCTTTGCCTTCCTGGGTGCGCCCCGCCTTGTAAAAGATGACGTCCTTGCCGGAGAGCACGGCTTCCCGTACGGCTTTGCAAAAGGCCAGCCCGTCGAGGTCCTTGAATCCCTCGGCGTAGATGGCGATGACATCCACATCGTCGGCATCCTTGAAAAACGTTGCCATGTCGCCAAGGGTGAGATCGTTCTGATTCCCCATGGAGATCATGTAGGCTGGTTCGATCTCCGGGCTTTGGGCCAGTCGGGTGAGCATGAACGCGCCGGACTGCGACACCAGAGCCGTGCGCTGATACGGTTTGCCGTGGGATTTGGGAAACTTGTTTTCCGGTATGAACCATGTGTCGTACCGCCCCGGATGCGAGACCACGCCCATGCTGTTACCGCCAAGGAAAACTGGACCGGTGCCCCGCTTGTGGGCGGCATCCACCTTGGCTGCCATGACTTCGGCCCGTTCGCGGCTCTCTTCGGTTTCGCCCATGCCGCCGGGGATAAGCATGACGCTGTTCACCTTGTCCGAGGCAAGCACTTCGTCGATCAGTTCCGGCACCTGCTGGGCCGCCACTGCCACTACCAGTAAATCCAGATCATCTGTCAAAGCATCAAGATCAGGAATGCAGCGCACTCCGTCCACGTCCTCAGCTCCCGGTTTGATGACCACGACATTGTCCTTGTTGAATCCGGCATCAAGCACATTCTTGAGAATGATCCGCCCAAAGTTCATGCGGGTGGTCGAAACACCCACGATGCCGATGGATTGGGGTGTGGTGATGGACTCGATCTTGTGAACAGGCCGTGGAACCGGTGTCGATTCGGGTAGAGAGAACTTGCACAGCCCATCGAGAGGCACCATCAGGTAGTCCGTGAAGGCAAAGGGGTTGATCTCCAATTCCTGCAAGACGAACGGCGCATCGGGATTTTGATAGGAAAAGTGACGACCGACTTCGATGAAAGCGCTGAAACATTCGATGATCTGCTCATCGGTGACGATGCGGCGTTGTCCGCGTGTCAGTCCGGCCAGTTTTTTGTAGGAGATGGTTTTCTTGAACAGCTCGAAAAACTGTGGCCCATCGATCATTTCCACGGACGCTGCCACAATGGCCTGACCTTTGCGAAAACGCTCGGCATACAGTTCGGTGTCCGTGCCTCCCAGTCCTGCGCTGAGGATGGTGCCGAACTCCCGGGTATGGCGCAGGCCAACGATCAGTTCGTTGCCGAAAGCCTCGGAATCAGGCGGCATGAACTGGACCAGCAGCACGCCTTTGATATCCTTGCTGATGGCCGAGACCAGTGTCTCGCCACTCAACCTCTGATATGGCTCGGGTACGGTTTCCGGGTGACGCTCCATGAGCAGTGCGGCCTGCTCCGGGACTTCGTAGACCATGCGCCGGACTGTGGAGCGGACCTTGTTCGGGTCTTTGTCCACAATCCGCACGCCGCCCACTTCGGTTTTGTGCAGAATGGTGGGCGATACGATTTTGAGGACCGCCTTGTCGCCGGGCAGCGACAGGATGTCTTCATCGGGAATATGGTCGGTTCTCGGCAGCAGAAAACTGCGGGGCGGTGTCTCGGAACCGAGGTTGGCCAGAAAGTCATAGACCTCTGATTCATATAGGAAAAACCGACCTTCCGCGTGCGCCTGTTGCAGGCAGTTGGTCAGTGCGTCGAAGTTGATATGTGTACGTGGCTGCATTGATTATTCCTTGGGATTGGTGGCGTTCTACCCTTTGTAGCGTAGGGTTGTATGGTCTATCAAGTGGTGATGGATCGGGGGGTATGGCGGAAAAGTTGCTTGCATCCTGCCACGAAGGACGGTACTAACCACCGCGCCGGGGATTGCCCCGGCAATGCATTTTCCAGGAGCACCCATGTCACTTAGTATAGGAATCGTCGGATTGCCCAACGTCGGCAAGTCCACCTTGTTCAACGCATTGACCAAGGCCCAGAACGCCGAAAGCGCCAACTATGCTTTCTGCACCATCGAACCCAACAAGGCCGTTGTGCCGGTCCCGGACCCGCGCATCGACGTGCTGGCCGAACTGGTCAATCCCCAGCGTGTTCAGTATTCCACGGTGGATTTCGTGGATATCGCCGGACTGGTGGCAGGAGCCAGCAAGGGTGAGGGACTGGGTAACAAGTTCCTCGGCAACATTCGCGAAACGCAGGCCATTCTGCATGTCGTCCGTTGTTTCGATAACGACGACGTTATCCACGTGTCCAATTCCGTGGACCCGATCCGCGATATCGACGTCATCGAGACCGAGTTGATCCTGGCTGATGTACAGGTGCTGGAGAATCGTCTGGAGCGTATGGAAAAGATGCTCAAGGGCGACAAAACCCTGGCCCCGAAGATCGAGGCAGCCAAGGCGCTTGTCGAGCACATGAACGAAGGCCAGCCTGCATCGACCTTTGACAAGGAGATGAAAGGACTGGACGAACTGCTCGCCGAACTGCGTCTGATCACGGCCAAGAACGTCATCTATTGTGCCAATGTGGATGACGAAGGGGTCATGGAAGACAACGAGTACGTGAAGTTGGTTCGCGCCCTTGCAGAAGAGCGTGGTGCCGAGTTCGTCAAAATTTCCGCCAAGATGGAAGAAGAACTGCTCGGCCTCGACGATGAAGAGGCGCAGGAATTTCTTGATTCCTTCGGCATTGAAGAGTCCGGCTTGCATCAGATCATCCGCACCGGATTCAAATCCCTTGGGCTTATCAGCTATTTCACGGCCGGTGTGAAAGAGGTTCGCGCATGGACCATACATGACGGCGACAAGGCTCCGCAGGCAGCCGGTGTCATCCACACCGATTTCGAGCGCGGCTTCATTCGCGCCGAGGTTGTCGGATACGATCAGTACGTGGAGCACGGCTCCGAATCCAAATGTCGCACCGCTGGTGTGCTTCGGGTGGAAGGAAAGGAATACGTCATGAAAGATGGCGACGTCGTTCACTTTCTGTTCAACGTCTAGTCGATTTGGCCTTTCGCGGTTCGACCGCAACAGAATATATGCGATGCATCATCGGTTTATCCGGTGATGCATCGTTTTTTTGTGCGATCGTAGCCGAAGGGCCAAATCAGGCGGCCGGTTCCACATTGTCCTGTGCAGGCGATTCCTTGATAGCGGGCTCTCCAGCAACATACACTTGGGAAATGTAGATATCGGCAATGGTCTCGGGCGCTACGGCAGTGGGGTCTGCTGCCAGCACCACCAGATCGGCAACCTTGCCGACCTCGATGCTGCCACGCTCGGTTTCATCGAAGCCACTGTACGCTGCATCGCTGGTGAACATCCGCAACGCCTCGGTTACCGTGAGCGCCTGTTCCGGCACGGGGTGGAGTACGGCAGACTGTACGCCTTTGAGCGGGCTGTACGGAGTGATGGGGCCGTCGGAGCCGCCACACATGACTATGCCCTTGTCGAGCATGGTTCGGTACGGCTGAATCCGCTGCATGCGCTCCGGCCCAAACCACCGAATGTAATCGTCCCAGACCACGAGGTACGGGAGAAAGGAAGGTTGCATGGAGGCAATAATACCTGCGGCTGCCATCCTGTTCATCTGATCCTCGGTGGGGATTTCGCAGTGCTCGATGCGGTGCCGGTGGTTGTCGCGGGGATGGGCGGCAATGGCCCGTTCCATGGCCGTCAGTACCTGTTCGACCGCGCCGTCCATCTCGCAGTGAATGGCAACCTGCAAGCCTGCCCGGTGGGAGTGGAGGATGAAGTCATCCATCTGCTTCTGTGTGAAATTCAGTGATCCATAATTGTCTGGATCATGGGAATACGGCTCTAATACCGCAGCAGTTTGAGCGCTCATGGCTCCATCGGCGCAGATGCATCCGCCAATGCGCGGCAGGCCGAGTTCCACTGTCTCTTCAATGTCCATGACCTGATTCCAGACAATGGTATGCACCGGGAAACGGTTCTGGTTGGCTACTACAACCCGTGTGCCGCCCGGGCCGAATTCCCCACCCTCCAGACAGTGCATGGAGGTGATGCCCTGCTTGAGTGCGGCGTGACAGGCTGCTTCGTACCCGGCCAATCGTACCCGCTCGGGGGTCAGGTTGTTGACCATGGGAAAGACATGGCTGAGTGCACCGGGATCACGCACGACACCGGTGGGACCATTTGGCCCGATATCCATGCCGGGTAAGTCGGGTGGCAGGTCGAGCAGGTCAAGGGCGAGGCTGTTGAGCATGCATAAATGCCATGAAGCGTGCACGAGCATGACCGGCCGATCCGGGCTGGCTGCATCCAGTTCTTCCTTGAGCGGAACCCGCGCCTCACGCAGGTTGAGTTCATTCATGGAATACCCGAGCACCCACGCATCAGCTGCAGTGGTGCTCGCACGCTGGCTTACCCTGTCGTAAACGGTTTCCAGACAATCCGTATCGCGCAGATCAATGCCGTTGAGCACTTGACCGGTCAGCCCGAGGTGCTGGTGAGTATCGATGAAGCCGGGAAGGATGGTTTGTCCCTGCATGTCGTAGGCATCCCAGCCCGCGTGGATGAGATGGGCGAGATCCGCATGGGAGCCGAGCGCAGCGATGCGACCGTTATCCACGCCCACGCAGTCATACCGCGTTTCGTTTGCGTCCATGGAGATGACAACCGCATTGGTCAGAATGAATCGTTCGTGCATGAGCGTGTCCTTTGAGAATAAGCGATATCCTGCACCGCACCTCATGCCTTGTCCAGATGGAATGCATGCCTCACCTCCATCTTTCTTGCATTAATGCGCTTGGAGCACTCGATCCGTGTTGGCAAGACACAAAAAAGCCCGCCTCATAGATGAAGCGGGCTTTGGTCTGAACATGTGATTTGTCTAGTCGTCGAAGTCGCCTTCGGGACCCTTGTCGGTGTCGATCTCGGCAGCAAGAGACTTGATCTTTTCCTCGGTCCATTCGTTGGGATCTTCAAACTGTTCAACCTTGGCGCCCAGGTCGTAGGAACCGGCCTTGAGGATCAGGTCGCAGGCGATGTCTGCGGTGTCCTTGGCATTGAAGACGTCGACGAGCAGGTGGTGGACAAAGCCATCAACGGCATCGACCATACGCTCGCGCACGGCTTCGGACTGTCCCTGCCAACGACGCTCGAAGGGCAGGTTGAGCTTCTTGTAGTTGCCGCCGGAGATGCCGTTGGCGTCGGCGTATTCGACCATCTCATTCCAGAGTGCGTCTTCGAGACCTTCGCCGGTGACTTTGTCGAACCGACCGTCCTCGGTCATGATGGCGTTGCCGAAGTCATTGACTTTGACTCCCCAGCCGATCATCTGCAGGGCAGTGGCCACGTTGGCCTTGGTGGTTCTGGTCTTGGCAGCGATTTCTCTCAGGCGGCTGGAGTCGTTACCGGAGGTACCGTGCTGTGCACCGGAAGTTCCGTACGGCTCAAGGGCCTTGTGGATGTCGGCGGTGATGTCCACCTGGATGCCTTCGCCGGAAGCCTCGATGCCGTGAGTGGTGCCGTTGTTCAGGGCGATCCAGTCAGGACACAGGCCGTGGGCATTCAGGCCCTGGCAAAGAAATTTAGCTTCAACAGGCGTGGAGAGACCGAACTCACCCTTGATTTCACCGATCTCGGTTTCGTAGCCGGCCCAACCCGGGATGGCGGAGGAAACTTCGATGTTGGCGAGGAGGTTGAGGTCGTCGGTCATGTGGGATGCATCAATGGCAATGGAGGTTACGCCAGTGTCGAAAAGGGAGGGGATTTCCGCTTTGGCAACCGGAACGTCTTCCCATTTCTTCATGAAGTAATGGTCAGCGTGCACGGCCACCGGAATGGTGATGCCGAGCTTGTTGCATGCGTAATCCACACGACGAGCTATGTTCCACAGGGTGGTGGGGCAGTAGGTGGATTCGCTTCGTGCAATCTCGATGATGATGGCTGCATTGGCACGCTGCGCAGCTTTCAGGGCACCCTCGATAATGAACATGTTGCGCCCGTTGGCAGCGATTGTCATGGCCTGGCCCTTTTCGAGCATTGCGCGGTCAATGACCTTGCCGCTGACGATCAACGCCTGTGAATTGGGGAAATTCTGGACGACATTCGGCGGACGGCCTACAGCGAGTGCTTTTTTGAACGTATCTTGGGACATGCCCTTCCTCCTTAAAAGAAAAAAATGTGCGATTGTGAAGCGTCGAAGCGCAAACACCAATTAAAACCAATTGTACTGAAAAGTCAAAATACAACGTGGAGATTTTGTCAAAAAACACATGAAATCCCCTCCCCGGTGTCGCTAGTGACCCGGAGAGGGGGGCGCTTTGGGTTCTCGCAAGGCTGCTACATGGTTGCAGCCTGGCGGCGTACACGCTTGGAGGCCTTTCTGTGCTGCCTCGGTTCGGGTGTTTCAACACCCTCCAGCGGTATCAGCGTGTAGCCGAGTTCTCGGGCCATGAACTCAAGAATGGAGACATTGCGTGTCACCTTGCAGATCTTGAACATGGTCTCTGCGCCCAGCTTTGCATGGTTGTCGAACGGGTTCAATTCTCGAAGCAGTGTCGAATACGGCTTCTTGATTTCCCTGCATACCTGTTTGGCAGGTACGCGGCCTTCCAAAACGATGTCTTGCATCTTTTTGGTCAGATTCTTCTCAAACATGCTTTACCCCCCACATGTTTAAAGTTGCTGCCTAGTCACAAAGTTAGCCTAATTTTCAGTTTTGCGTCAACGGCTATCGGAAAAAGAATAGCCCTTTTTCCCTTTGCCACCGTGTTTTAAACGTCGATCGGTAGTTATGTTGACCAGTTGGCTGATATAGGGATGGTGTATAAAAAATACAAAAAAACTTCGCCTGAACGAGAAGTCCAGGCGAAGTTGCAAGATTGTGACGTAAAAACCGGTTTTATGGAGAAGGGAACGACTGGAGATAATGGGCAAGCAGTGAGGTCATGGTGTCGATGGAAGCTGAAAGACGGTGGTCGTCGGGAAGAGCGTGCAATGCCGCACGATGGAGTTTGGCAAAACGAATGGAGTTGTCCACTGGCACGACATCGTCCTGCCAGCCGTGGATCACGGTGATGGATTCTGGGAGTCCCGAGAATACATGAACGTCATAGCCTTTGAGGTAAAAGGCGGGAGCGAGGAGAAACAGCCCGTCAACCTGGGCCTGCTTGGCAACGGCAGTCGCTACGTAGCCGCCCATGCTGGAGCCGAGCAGGATAGTCGGACCTTTGGCATCGGAAAGGATGTCTGCCAGACGTTGGACGCGGTCGTCGGGATTTTCCAGGTCGCTGAAGTCCGGTGCTTCAAGCGTGTATCCCAGAGATTTTGCGGTTTCAGCAAAGGCAGTGCTTTTGGCTCCCCATGGTTCACTCAATGAACCATGGCACCAGATCAGGCGAGTAGGCGTACTTGTCATGCGAGGCTCCCTTGGTCTTGCTGTGTTAGTGAATTATTATAGCTTGCTAATCCTTTTCACGTAATCGTCGAGTCGGGACAGGGTGTGCTCCATGGCTTCGCTGGATGCTTCGTCACGAATGTCCTTCATGAGTTGCCCACCTATGTCGATAATCTTCTGAAGCGGAATGCTGTGGCCTCGGTCGATGATGTCTTCACCAAGGGCCTTGAGTGAACTGATATCGTTTCGCTCCAGGGCAAAACGGGAAGCGTCAAGCGTCCGTTGTAATTCGTTCAGGTCATCAACCGTCGGTCGGGGCGCACTTGTATCCGGGGCGGTCACGGATATCAGCATGTCGAACAGCGCGCTCTTTTTTACCGGTTTGGCCAGATAGCCGTCAGCGCCGGCATCCATGCATTTTTGTGCATCCTCAGCCATTGCATATGCGGTCATGGCAATAATCGGAGTGGGCGGACGTTTTTGTTCCTTTTCCCATTCCCGGATCGTCCGGATGGCTTCATAGCCGTCCATGGTGGGCATTTGGATATCCATGAGTACGCAGTCGTACTCTGCTTCCATGAAATCTTCGACTCCGGCTTTGCCGTTTGTCTTTACCGTGAGTGTGCAGGGCGTATTGCGCAGATAGGTCTGAATGACGAAGGCATTGTAACTGGAGTCTTCGACCATCAGGATGTTCAGTTCAGGTGGTACGTTGATAGCGACTTCCTGCGCCGGTGACGGAACAGAAGGAACAGCATCGAGCTGGTCCCGTTCCAGGCTGATGGTGAAATTGAATGTGCACCCTTTCCCCAGCTCGCTTTCGACCCAAATACGCCCGTCCATCAGTTGAACAAGCTGTTTGCTGATGGCGAGTCCGAGTCCGGTTCCACCGAATTCGCGGGTTGTGGACCCGTCGGCCTGCGTGAATGCATCGAATATGGAGTCCAGTTTGTTCGTGGGGATTCCCGGGCCGGTGTCGCTCACCGAAAAGAGCAGTGTCATGCGATTTGACTGTTCTTCGACTCGTTCAACCGTGAACTTGATATCCCCTTCCTGAGTGAACTTGGCCGCATTGCCCAGCAGGTTTATCATGATCTGCTGGAGTCGCTCCGGGTCGCCAATGTATCGGTCTGGCAAGGTTGCATTGACCGTGCAGGAGAAGTTGATGGGCTTTTCATTAAGCTTGGCATCGATGAGCGTGCAGGTCTTGTCCACGACTTCGCTGAGGCTGAAACCGCGCTTTTCAAGAGAGAGGTGGCCGGCTTCGATCTTGGAAAGGTCGAGGATATCGTTGAGGATGATGAGCAGGTTCTCTCCGGCATTTCGGAAGACCTGAACATACTGAGCCTGATCCTTGTCCAGTTTGGTGTCGGCCAGCACATCGGCCATCCCGAGAATGGCGTTCATGGGTGTGCGGATTTCATGGCTCATGCTGGCAAGAAAACTGCTTTTGGCCAGGTTTGCCACTTCCGCATACCGTTTGGCGTTCTGGACATCGATCAACGCCTGATTCAGTGATTCGTTCTTCTGCTTGAGTTCCAGGGTACGGTCCCGGACAGTCTGCTCAAGGGCGTTCTTGTGCTCTTCAAGTCGAGTCTTGGAAAGCTGGAGGTCATCCACGAGGTGTTTGAGGGAGTCGCGCATGTCGTCGATGGCGCGAGCCAGAGAACCAAGTTCCCCCTTGAGGTCTGTTTCGATTGGCGCGTCGAGATCGCCTTCGGCAATGGTGATGGTTGCTTCTTCAAGTCGCTTCAACGGATCAAAGAGGTGCTTGCGCGAACAGGATATGATCATCCGTGAAAGCAGAAAAATCATGATGGCACTCAGGCCAAGGGTGATCCCTGCATAGACCATCATATCGTGGTGAATCTTATCAAGGGAGATGGCGATATTGAAGGTGCCGATCCAGTCGTCGAACTTGCGAATTTCTACGGATCGCGTTTTGAAGCCGCTATTGTTTTTAAAGAACGCGAAGGAGTTTCCTGTATAGGGCGCCTTGGTCTGCGACGCCATGGTTTCGCGGCCGGTGATGACCTGGGCGAAGACCACCATGGAATCCTGGTGCAAGGCATGGATAAAGTCTCTTGCGGCTGTGTGATCCACCTGCCAGACGGCTGAACTCAGCGTGGATTCGGCCAGAGTGGCCAGGCTGTCAATTCGCTCGTCCACCTGCTGGAGGGTCCGAAGGGTATTGAGGCCTACAATAATGAAGGAGAAAAGGACGACGCCCACTGTTACCATCAATGTTTGAGACAGGGCCGCCTTGCGACATAGGGGGCCTGGTGGAGTCGTTTTCCTTGTGTTGCTGCTCATGTTTTCCGCGGGTATAGGGTTCAAAATACCCCTATTCAATATGTTTTTCAGAAAAAATGCGCAAGGATGGTCGGATTATTTTTGATAAGTTTCGGATATTCATGCCTTGTTCACTTCTGTGAGGGGCGTGCTTGTCAATGTCCAAAGCAATGTCGGCCTTGGCTGTAGTACGATCTGTAGGATGATGAGTGCTGGTGTGAAGACAAAAAAAGGCTGATCCGAAGATCAGCCTGAGGAGTGTTGCCTTGGTTGCGATGATTTATGCGTGTCCGCTATCCAGAGAATAGCCCATTTCTGTAGCCATGAACTGCAGGGGTCTAATGTCGGAAGTGACCTTCATGATTTCGAGCAGTGTCTCGGCTCCGAGCTTTGCGCTGGCGTCGAACGGGTTGATTTCGCGCATCAGGGTCGAATAGGGCTTGTTAATCCTTTGAGCCACGACCTTTGCCTGGATGCCGCTGTCGAGAATGCAGTCCTGAACTACCTTGGTTACGTTGCGATCAAACATGTCCCCTCCACAGTGTAAATTGGGTTGGCGGTTGAAATATGTTTTGTATAAAGCAATCTGTGTGCCAAAGCGTCTTTATTCTGATTATTATCAAGAATATAAGGGGTTATAAAAAGTCTAACAAATTGACAATGACATATAGGGGGAGGGGGTAGTGTCGCATGCAACGTCGCATTGCAGCATGTGCGACAATTATGTCGCAATGCGACGCTTTGTGCGACAGTATGGTTATGCGTGAGTTTTTATTGCCCAATAGAAAAGGGAGTCGCTGTTGCGACTCCCTTTCGAGGTCCCGGCATGCCGGGTTCCGAACCAGGATTTCAGGCTATCAGGTGTGGGTTGCGGTCCATTCCTTTTTGTGCCGTCGGAGGTGTTCAGGTTCGGCCTAAGAGTTCGAGTTTCCTGTCCAGTCCTGTGACCAGGACTTCCAGGACTCAAGGTACTGGTGCCAGCACTGGCGTCCGATGATGATATCCATAATTTTGGTGATATTAATATTGGAAAACATGTCGCTCTCCTATCTCGCTTCTTTTTAAAATCAGGTTTGTAAAAAACAAATCCTCTGTTTCGGCGGACTTTGTATCAACAGCCGTCCTTGCCAGGGCTGTTCTTGAGGCTGCGTGTCACGTGGTTGATGGTCTCCTCAAATATCCCATCCGATTCGTAGGGAGTGAGGAGCGTGGTGCGAACGCTACCGACGATATTTCCGTAGATGATCAACGCTGTTTTCTCCTGGGGGAGATCGCGGATCGATCCGTCGGCAATGCCCATGGACACGCACCGTTTCAGCTCATCGATGAAGAAGCTGAACTTCTCTGCCACCATGGCGGCGTCAACGCCTGGTTCCATGTGGCTGAACGGAGAGCAGCGGAGTAATACGGGAAACCGTGTCCGGTGCTCTTCGGTAAATTCAAAGTAGGCGGTCATATACTTCTGTATGCCATCAAGCCCTGAAGAGACTTCCTTAGTGGAGTCATGCAACCGGGCGATAAGCCTGTCCGCCATGTCAAAACCCGCGGCGATAAACAACTCGTGTTTGCTGCCGAAATAGTGGGAGACCAGTCCAAAAGATACTTCTGCCCGACTCGCCACATCCTTAACAGTGGCTGCAGTGAATCCAAGTTGCCCGAAGGCCTCCTGGGCCGCTCTCAGTATCGCTTCTTTCTTTGTCATCGCCATCGGCCGTCCTTTCTACGGCGAGTTCGATTGATCATGCAATCAATCTGTCTTCTTTTTAGATTGATCATGCAATCAATGTCAAGCCGTTTTCGGAAATTTTTTGTTCAGTTTATAACGTTGAAACTGTAATTGCCTATAATAATTGAACATGGCGACACTTCGTCCACAAGGGAAAAGTGTCGCCATGTCATGTAAAACCAGTGCTATTTCATATTCTTTTGAATCTTGGCCCAGCTGTCACGCAGGGTTGCAGTGCGGTTGAAGACGAGCTTCTCACCGGGTTTGTGGTCCTTGTTATCAGCACAGTAATAGCCCGTGCGCTCGAACTGGAAGTTGGTTCCGGGCTTCATGGCAGCCAGTGACGGCTCCACCCAGCACTCGGAAAGCACTTCAAGGGAGTCGGGATCCACGTAATCCACGAAGGTCTTGCCTTCTTCGGGCGCATTGGGATTTTCACAGGAAAACAGGTTCGAGTAGTTGCGCACCTCGGCCTTGAGGCCCTTGGTGGCGGATACCCAGTGCAGGGTTCCCTTGACCTTGCGGCCACCTTCGAGCCAGCCACCGCGGGTTTCGGGATCGTACGTGGCGCGAATCAGGGTCACATTGCCCTGCTCGTCGGTTTCGTAGCCGGTGCATTTCACATAATAGGCGGCACGCAGGCGTACTTCTCGGTCCGGTCCCATGCGGAAAAACTTCTTGGGCGGATCAATCATGAAGTCGGCCCGTTCGATCCACAATTCGCGGGTGAACGGAACAATGCGCTTGCCGTATGATTCATATTCGGGGTGCAGGGGGACTTCAAATTCATCCACCTGATCCTCGGGGTAGTTCTCGATGACCAGTTTGACCGGATCGACAACGCCCATGTAGCGGGCAGCGCGGTCGTTAAGGTCCTGACGCACGCAGTGTTCGAGCAGGGCGTAATCGACCATGGAGTCCGCTTTTGCCACGCCGATGCGCTCGCAGAAATCACGGATGGATTCCGGGGTGTAGCCTCTGCGGCGGAAGCCGGAAATGGTCGGCATGCGCGGATCGTCCCAGCCCGAGACATGTCCTTCCTGCACCAACTGGATGAGTTTGCGCTTGGAGAGAACCGTGCCGGAGATGTTCAGCCGCGCGAACTCGTACTGGTACGGACGCTCGTTGAAACCGGGCAGGGCAGCCAACTCATTATATATGGCTTCATGCTCGCCAAAAAGCTCGGTCTGCTTGAGACCTTCCATCAGGGTGTCCACGCACCAGTCATAGATGGGCCGGTTGTTCTCGAACTCCAGCGTACAGATGGAGTGGGTGATGCCTTCGATGGCATCGGAAAGCCCGTGGGTGAAATCGTACATGGGGTAAATGCACCATGCGTCGCCGGTACGGTGGTGATCGGCGTGCTTGATGCGATAGAGAGCAGGGTCTCGCAGCATGACATTGGGTGCTGCCATGTCGATCTTGCCGCGAAGGATGCATTCGCCGTCTTTCATCTCGCCAGCACGCATGCGACGGAACAGGTCGAGGTTCTCCTCGGGTGTACGATCGCGGTACGGGGAGTTGACCCCCGGCTCCTTGAGGGTCCCGCGGTTTTCGCGAATCTCTTCAGGGGACTGGTGGTCGACGTACGCCTTGCCCATTTTGATGAACAGTTCGGCAATGTAGTACAACTTCTCGAAGTAGTCGGAAGCAAAAGGATTGGCATCCCATGTGTAACCGAGCCACTCGACGTCCTTGCGGATGGAATCCACGTATTCCACATCTTCCTTGACCGGGTTGGTGTCGTCGAATCGGAGGTTGCACCTGCCATTGTAATCCTGGGCAATCCCGAAGTTCAAACAGATGGACTTGGCGTGACCGATATGCAGGTAGCCGTTGGGCTCGGGCGGGAACCGGGTGTGTACCCGTTTGCCGTATTTGCCGGTCTCGTTGTCCTTGTCGATGATGGTTCGGATGAAATCTTTACCTTTTTCAGGTGTTTCTGGCGTTTTGCTCATCTTCTGTTCCTTACTGTGTATTGAATTCCCCTTGCAGGGTTCATAGCTGTTTGGGTGTGGGCGGACAATGATATCCGCGCCCCGGAATGGATACGGTAAAACGGATGTTGGGTCAACGAATCAACCCTGGTCGGGCGGCTGTTCATGGCCGAGGGCTGCGCAAAGGAGCAAAAAGGTGGTCATGAACAGGGGGTTGGTGGTAGGGTCGGGTAAAACAATCAATGCTGTTGGGAGATGCTCATGAACCTCGATGCCGGACTGCCTCACACTGACGAAGACTACGCCGCCTTTGTACAAGGCAATGCCCACACCTACCTGCCCAAGTTTCACAGCTACGGCGCCACGCCTTCGGGTTTTCATGCCGGATGGAACTGGGCCGCGTTCTTTTTTTCCTTCTGGTGGTTCCTGTATCGAAAGATGTACATGTGGGCCGCTATTGCCTTTGTCACCCTCTGGTTGCCCTATTTCAATTTACTGGTGATCATCGGCTGGGCCATTGCCGCCAATTACCTCTACTTCAAGCATGCCAACGAGAAGATTAGCGAGCTCAAGTCATATCACGGCCAGAATTACGTCAATTATCTTCGGAGTTTTGGTGGGGTTAATAGCTGGGTGCCGTGGGTGGCACTTCTCGTCTGCGGCGGAATGCTTCTGCTCCTGCTTTTGGGGATATTCGGCTTTGCGCTTCTTGCTTCAGCATGATCTGGCTAGGCGAACAGTTCCCCAGATACCTGATTGTTGGAAAAGAGTGACCGACAGTCATTTTTCTCATGCCCCCATTGACCCAACCCGAGTGGTCCCGTATTGTCAGACATTTACCTTTGCGCTTTGGGGAAGAGTATGACCAACGGGAATTTTGCTTTTGGCACAGTGGAAGTCAGCATCGATTACGATGCCATCACGCATCTGTTTGAGCGGGCTCATGAAGAAGGGCGAGACACCCTGTTTGAGTATGAGGTGTATGAGCTGCTTCGGGAGTCGGGCGCAGAAACACCACCCGGAACCGTACTGCTGCCGCGAGGTGGCAAGCCGTCCGATGAGGCTCTGAGCGGTCTGCCCGGGCCAAAAGTTGTCCTGAAAATAGTCTCCCCCAATATCATCCACAAGACCGAAGTCGGTGGCGTGCGCGTGGTGGAAAACGCGCCGGACAAGATACGTTCTGCGTGGCGACGCATGCTGTATGAAGTGCCGGAGGCTTTTGCCGCGCTCCTCGAAAAAACGCCGGATATGGCTCCCGTTGAGTACGCCGGATTGACCGGGGAAGCGCTGATCGCTGCCATCTCCCGCGATATCCGTGGTGTGCTGCTTGTTCAGTTCATGGAAACCGATTCCCAGGCATTTGGTAATGAGTTGATCGTGGGCATTCGCCGGACCCGGGAGTTCGGCATGGTGCTCGGCGCAGGGTTGGGCGGCACAGATACCGAGCTGTACGCTGAACGATTCCGCAAAGGACAGGCTGTGGTTGCCGCGTCTGCTGCGCTGACCGATGGCGAGACCTTTTTCGAGTTGTTTCGCAAGACCCTTTCCTACAAGAAGCTGGCCGGACTGACTCGCGGCCAACGACGTATTGTTTCCGACGAGCAGCTTATCGAGTGCTTCTCGTCGTTCATCGACATGGCCAACCACTATTCTCCCGACAATCCCGATGCACCGTTTGTCATCGAAGAGTTGGAAATCAATCCCTTTGCTTATTCGGATTACCTGATGGTCCCGCTGGACGGCATGTGTCGCTTCTCCCTGCCCGAGCAACTCCCTGCATCGCGCCCCGTGGAAAAGATCGATGCACTGCTGCACCCCAAGCGTATCGGTATCATCGGCGTGTCTGGCAGTCGCATGAATTTTGGGCGCATCATCCTCAATAACGTCATGCAGGCCGGGTTCAACAAGGATGACATGGTTGTCATCCGACCTGGCGGTGGCGAGATCGACGGCGTTCGCTGTGTTGAGTCCCTTGCCGCATTGGGGCAGCCCCTCGATTTGTTTGTGGTGGCCGTGGGGTCGGCCCAGGTGCCGGGACTGGTGGAAGAGGTGCTGGAGCTTGATTGTGCACAATCCGTCATGATCATTCCCGGCGGCATGGGTGAAACCGAGGAAAGTCGGGCGCGAGCGCAGGAGGTCATCGACAAGATCGTGGCGTCCCATGCCACGGGTGTCGGGCCGGTCTTCCTGGGCGGCAATTGTATGGGAGTGGTTTCTCGGCCAGGTGCATACGATACGTGGTTCATTCCCGAGGAGAAACTGCCCGTGCTTACTCCGGGCAAACATCATAGGGCAGCCTTTATTTCCCAGTCGGGCGCATTCATGCTGACCCGCCTGTCGCAGTGTCCCATTCTCGATCCGGCCTACATGATTTCCGTGGGCAATCAGACCGACCTGACCCTGGGGGATCTGACCGCCTACTTTGCGGATTCCAGCGAGGTGGATGTCATCGCCATTTATGCCGAAGGGTTCAACGATATGGATGGTCTCGAATTCTGCCGGGCTGTGCGACGGGCTGTGCTCGCCGGTAAGGAAGTCGTCTTCTACAAGGCGGGGCGCACCCCGGAGGGCAAATCCGCCACCAGCGGGCATACCGCGTCGCTGGCAGGTGACTATACCGTGTGCGAGTCCTGTGTCCGTCAGGCCGGTGCTATCGTGGCCGACTCGTTCTCCCAGTTCGAGAACCTGTTCATGCTGGCCGAGCGACTGCACGGCAAGACCATCCGAGGCAATCGACTGGCAGCCATGTCGGGCGCAGGCTTCGAGGCCGTGGGCATGGCCGATTCCATCCAGTCGGATACCTACCGCATGGAGTTGGCGCCACTCTCCGAGGAAAGCCGAACACGACTGGACAAGCTCTTTATCGCCAACAGGCTGGATAACCTCGTTACGGTGACCAACCCTCTGGATATCACGCCCGGGGCCGATGACAAGGTGCATGCCGATGTGATCCGAATCCTCGCTGAAGACCCGATGGTCGATGCAGTGGTCGCCGGTCTTGATCCCATGTCCCCGGTCATGCGTACGCTGGCCGATCCCGAACATGACCAGTTCACCTTCGAGGATGAGCGGTCCATCGCCGCACTGCTTGAGGACCTCCTGCCGCAACTGGACACGCCGATCATCGGTGTTGTGGATGGTGGCCGTTTGTACGATCCGCTGGTGGATAAGCTCAAGGAGGCGGGGCTGTGTACGTTCCGCACTTCGGATCAGGCAGTGGCAGCCATTGCGCAGTACATCGAAGGAAGGCTCAACGTCGATACCATTCGCAGGAAGGTCGGGTAGGGACTTATGCCGTTGTAAGCGTAAAGGCATATTCGGGCGAAGTATGTTGAAGTACCCAACCTATTTTGTTATATTCCGGTAGACTGTATCCCCCTCAGCGTATCCGATCGTGGTGAGTGGAGAGGAACATTTTCCCGGAGGCACGAGTGTCCGAAGCTCCTTATTATCAAGGTCTGACCAAGTCGATGATGTTCACCATCATCCTTGTTTCATTCACGCCCCTGCTGATCGTGACGATCATTGCAGGATACCAGTACAGCGTGGCCTACAAGGCCAAGGTGGAAGCACATCTGCATGAACTGGTGCTCAAACACGACCAGTCTGTCGATGTCTATCTTGGCGAAAAAGCCGAAGAGTTGCAGGTCATAGCCGAAGTCGTCGGCATCGATCACCTTCGTGAGAAGGGTGGCGTTGCTCGCGTTCTTGATGCGCTGGTGCGCATGCACGGCAGCGATTTTGTCGATCTGGGCCTGGTCAACGAGCAGGGCGTTCAGATAGCCTACGCCGGGCCGTATAAGTTGACCGGGGTGAACTACTCCGACGCCGACTGGTTCAAGGCCGTGGCCGAGCGCGGTGTTCATATCAGTGATGTGGAGCTTGGCATTCGCGGTGTACCCCACTTTACCATTTCCCTGCTGCTCCGTGACGGGGAACAGGAATGGGTACTCAGGACAACCCTTGATTTTATCGCCTTTACCGAGTTGGTGGAGGATATCCGCATCGGTGAAACGGGACTGGCATATATAATCAATAAAGAGGGTGAATTCCAGACCACGCCGCGCCGGGACATGACCGGCGAGGTGGATTTCCTGCGTGAACTCGTGGCTGATCTCGATGATGCACCCATGGGGCGCGGTCGGGCCGCCATGACCATTGAAACCAATCCCGTGACCGGCAATGACACCATTTATGTGACCAGCCCGCTCAAGTCCGGCGACTGGATCATGGTTTTTCAGCAGGATGTGGCCGATGCCTATTCCGCCCAGCATCAGGCACGGAATGTAGCCATGGTCATCATGCTGATCGGTGGCGTGGCCATCGCGGTCATGGCTTACCTGATGAGTCGTCGCATGGCTCGCAAGGTCGAGCTGGCCGACATTGAAAAGGAAATGATGAACGATCAGGTCATCGAGGCCGGAAAGCTTGCCAGCGTGGGCGAGTTGGCCGCCGGAATCGCTCATGAGATCAACAATCCCGTCGCCATCATGGTCGAAGAGGCCGGTTGGATTCAGGACCTCCTTGATGAGGGACTGGAAGAGGACGACAACGAGCGTGAAGTACAGCGCGCCCTGAACCAGATTCGCACACAGGGTGCACGGTGTCGGGAAATCACGCACAAGCTGCTCAGTTTTGCCCGGAAGATCGACCCCACCATCGAGCATATCGACTTGAACGAGTTGGTGTTGGAAATGGTGGAGTTCTGCGAGCAGCGGGCAAGATTTGCCAACGTGGTGATGGAAGCGAGTCTGGATGACGCCATTGCCCAGGTGGAAGGGAGCAGCTCGGAGATGCAGCAGGTCTTGCTCAATCTCATCAATAACGCCATCGACGCCATGGACCCGGGCGGGGGTAATCTTGATATCATGACGCGACGGGATAATGGTTCGGTCTCCATCGCCATATCCGATACCGGTTGCGGCATTCCCCAGGCCAATCTGCAACGTATTTTCGACCCGTTCTTCACCACCAAGCCGGTGGGCAAGGGAACAGGGTTGGGGCTTTCAATCATCTACGGCATAATCAACAAGATGGGCGGAACCATTTCTGTCAGTTCCGTGGTAAACAGAGGAACGACATTTACCATTGTCTTGCCTGCTGTGACCGAGGAGGTGTAACAGCAATGTCGAATGAAACAGAAAATGGAGGTGACCGTGTCTGCCAGAATTCTACTCGTTGATGATGAACAGGGATTTACCGAAACCATGGCCAAGCGGTTGAGCAAGCGGGGGTACGACGTGACAACCGCTCTGGACGGCCAGTCCGGTATCGACATCCTGTCGGAAAAGACCATTGATGTGGTTGTTCTGGATGTGAAAATGCCGGTCATGGATGGCATGGAAACACTCAAGGCCATGAAAAGCGCTCACCCACTGGTCGAGGTGATCATGCTGACCGGACATGCCACGGTGGAAACCGCCATCGAGGGGATGAAATCGGGCGCATTCGATTACATGATGAAACCGTGCGACATGAATGAGCTGATCAGCAAGATCACCGAAGCCCATGATAAAAAGCAGGGACAGGAAAACAAGATTCTTGAGGCGAGGGCGCGTCATATCGCTCTTCGTCGGGGAGACTAGAAGCTCATGAGCGAAGAAAGTACACGCGTCCTTCTGGTGGACGACGAGGTAGGTTTTGTCGAAGTACTTCATAAACGCCTGAACAAACGCGGTTTTGCCGTTACGCCGGCGACGAGTGGAACCGAGGGGATTCAGGTGTTGCGAAAAAACGATTTCGATGTGGCTATTCTCGATCTGAAACTGGAAGACATGGACGGCATTGAGGTGCTCGAAATTTTTAAGAAAATGGTTCCGGAGATGCCGGTTATCATGCTGACCGGTCATGGAAGCGAGCAGGCTGCCCGGGATGGAATGGAACATGGCGCGTTCGATTATCTGCTCAAACCGTGCGCTCTGGAAGAGCTGATCGAAAAAATCGATCAGGCTGTGCAATAACGGGAGAATGGTATGGAAGGAATCAAAGTACTTCTGGTGGATGACGAGATTCCGTTCATCACCACACTGGGAAAACGATTGGCCAAACGTGGATTTGATGTGACTGAGGCCCATGATGGAGAGGAAGCATTGGCCGCCATGGAACAGCGCGAGGTCGAAGTGGTCATCCTTGATGTCAAGATGCCCGGCATGGACGGGCTGACCGCGCTGTACAAGATCAAGCAGCAGTGGCCCATGGCCGAAGTCATCATGCTCACGGGACATGCGTCTATGGAAGCGGCTATTCGCGGTATGGAGCTGGGTGCGTTCGATTATCTGATGAAGCCCGTTGAGTTCGTCGATGTTCTTTATAAAATTGAAGATGCTGCAGCGCGGTATCGTCTGCATTTGGCAAAAATAGAGCAGGCGGGTTGATCTTCTTGTTATCCGTACTACGGAAGGAATCATGTTCGATACGATAAAGCAGGCAGTGCGAAAGGGATTTGGTGGATTATTCGGTTCCTCCAAACCCACTCCGGAAGAATTGGCCGAGGTCCGCAAGATGTATGCGGCTCGGTACGATCATTTTCGTTCGTTGATCCAGGCCAACACCAGAGCCCATGAACTGATGGGGGAGCTGGAAGAGGCGCTCAGGGGGTATACGCCCTACGGCATGCACTATGTGCGTTCATTGTGCACCCGGATATCGACATCCATTTTTCAGATGATCCGCCATCTTTCCGAGTTGAACCCCGGCACCTATGATCGCCTGTTTGATCGATTCGAGGATATTCAGGACAAAATCATGCCGTATGTCGAGCCGGAAGATCCGCCAGCGAAGCCACGGGCGCTGGTGCTCGACCTGCATGAAATCGGGCGTGACCATGTGGATTTGTGCGGCCCGAAGATGTCCATGCTCGGAGAAGCCAAGAACGCATTGGGGCTGGATGTTCCCGAAGGGTTCGTCATCACCACGGATGCCTTCTGGAAGTTCATGAAATCCGGCAGCAAGGAGCTGGAGATCGATCGGCTCATTCAGTCTGCCGACCCCGAAGATCGGGAAGTCATGTTCCAGACCTCATCACGGATCATGCAGATGATCATATCCACGCAGCTGCCTGATGCGTTGGCCGACGCCATTCTTGATGCATATGATGCCATGGCTGAGCGCAGCGGCACTCAATTCAAGCTGGCTATCCGCTCCAGTGCGCTGGGCGAAGACGCGGAAGGCTCTTCCTTTGCCGGTCAGTATCGGTCGATTCTGAATGTCGATCGAGGCTCACTCCTCGACGCCTACAAGGAAGTGGTCGCCTCCAAATATTCCATGCAGGCCATGGCCTATCGAGTGTCCAAGGGAATCCGTGACGAAGATGTCGCCATGAGTGTGGGGTGCATGAGCATGGTTTCGGCCCTGGCAGGTGGAGTCGCCTATTCCCGCAGTCCTGTGAATATCAGAAACGAAAATGTCTCCATCCAGTCCGTGTGGGGGTTGCCCAAGGCGGTGGTCGATGGTTCGGCAGATACCGACGAACTGGTGGTGAACCGTGCCGATCCCATGAAGGTGGTCGAGCGTAATATTGCCAGCAAGACCGAACAGTATGTCTGTCATGAAGGTGAAGGCATCTGCCGTTCGGATTTGTTGGAGGATCAGCATGATGAATCATCGCTGACGGATGAGCAGGCCATTGCCGTGGCTCGTATGGCTGTGGAGATAGAAGAATATTTCGGAACCCCCCAGGATATCGAGTGGGCAATCACCGAGGACGGCGGACTGCACCTGTTGCAGTGCCGACCGCTTATGCTGCTGGAAAATGAAGAATCATCGGTTCCGAATACCGATCTGCCGGAGCCGTTGTTGTCCGGTGGGCGTGTTGCCAGCCCCGGCGTTGGTGTCGGACCGGTTCACTGCATCAGAAAAGATGCGGATACGCTCTCCTTTCCTGACGGCGGTGTCATGGTGCTTCGACAGGCACTGCCCAGTCGTGCGGCCTTGCTCGACAGGTGTAGTGCGGTCATCGCCGAGCAGGGTGGCATCGCCGGTCACCTTGCCAACGTGGCGCGTGAGTTCGGTGTCCCGGCACTGTTCGGCGTTAAAGGCGCTTTGGACGCGGTGAAAAACGGACAGATTCTGACCGTGGATGCTGACGGCCATGGAGTCTACGACGGCGCGGTCGAAGCGTTGCTCAAGGAGAAGCCCAAACAGCGGGTCATGAGCGGCAGTCCGGTACTGAAGAGCTTGCGCAAGGCAGCCCGTCATATCGTGCGGCTCAACCTCACCAACCCCGAGAGCCCGGATTTCCGGCCATCAAAATGCATGACCTTTCATGATATTATGCGTTTTTGTCATGAGATGGCCGTTCGCGAAATGTTTGAATTCGGCACCAACGAGGCGTTTGTTCAGGCCGCCTCCAAGCAGCTTATTTGTGACGTTCCCAAGCAGTTCTGGGTGCTGAATCTGGGTAATGGCATCCTGCCGGAAGGCGAGGATCGCGAAGACCGGTGCGTGCTGTTCGAGCATGTGGACTCCTTCCCCATGCGCGCTCTGTGGGCCGGAATGCAGGCCGTGCCGTGGGATGGGCCGCCGCCGGTTCATGGCAAGGGCTTGATGTCGGTCATGTTCGAGGCCACGGCCAATCCCAATTTGGTGACAGCCGGACGGTCCCAGTACACCCAGAAAAACTATTTCATGATTTCAAAGAACTACTGCTGTCTGCAATCACGCTTTGGCTTCCACTTCTGTGGTGTCGAGTCGCTTGTCAGTGATCGTGTCAGTGAAAACTATGCCAGCTTCCAGTTCAAGGGCGGCGCTGCCAGTGAAAGCCGTCGCATCAGCCGAGCCAAATTTGTCGGCGATATACTTGAAGAATTCGATTTCCGGGTGAAGGTTCGAGCCGACGCAGTGACGGCGCGTGTGGAAGGCTTGGACAAAGAGACCATGGGACACCGATTGAAGATTCTGGGCTACCTGATCACCCATACCCGGCAGTTGGATATGATCATGTCCAATCCGGGTGAAGTGGAAAAGCGCAGGCAGCGTTTCTTTGAGGATTTCGCAAAATTCGACGAGGAATAGTTTAGCGGATTTTCACATATGTAGATTGTGAATGGGGCAAATAACAAAATTGTGATTGCCCCGTTTTCTAGAGTGTTTCGTAGGTTACCAATATAATACAACTTTTCCCTGTAGTGATTCTGGCATCGCCTTTGCTTGTATGTGAGGCATGTCTTCTACAGTGCATGGATTGAAACTCTCCGCCCTCCTGACCATCTGTCAGGCCATTGATCAGGCTCTGGATCTGGAATCCGCCCTGGACGGTGTCCTGCGCATCCTTTCCGAACAGCTATCCATGCAACGCGCCACTGTGACGTTGTATGACTCCAAAACCGGCCACCTCTCCATCAACGCATCCTATGGGTTGACCAGTGAGGAGAAACAGCGTGGCGTGTATCGGTTGGATGAGGGCGTTACCGGGCGTATTTTCCAGACCGGTGAGCCGTTTTATGTGCCAGATATTGATAAGGAGCCATTGTTTCTTGATAAGACCGGCTCCAGACGATTGAAGCGGGGCATGATCTCCTTTGTGGGTGTGCCGATTGTTTTGCATGGCGATCCCATCGGAGTCCTCAATGTGGACCGGTTGTTCGCTGACGATGTGGCCCTTGAAGAGGATGTGGACTTCCTCAAGGTTGTTGCGACACTTATCGGTCAGTTTATCTCGCTCAATGAGAAGGTGCTGAAACGGGAGGCCGTGCTCAAGCGGGAAAACACCTCCCTTAAATATCAGATTTCCAAGAATTCCAAGGGCCCGTATATCGTCGGCCAGTCGCAGCCCATGGTCGAGGTCCAGCGGCAGATGGAGAAGGTATCTCCCACTCGCGCCACCGTTCTTCTGCTGGGCGAATCCGGTGTGGGAAAAACGCTCATCGCACGCATCATACATGAACTTTCCGAGCGAAAAGGGCACCCGTTCATTAAAGTGAACTGCGCGTCCATCCCCGGCAATCTGCTCGAATCCGAACTGTTCGGTCATGAAAAGGGTGCGTTCACCGGAGCCAGTGGTTCGCGCCCCGGTCGTTTCGAGGAAGCAGACAGCGGAACGATCTTTTTGGACGAGATTGGCGAACTCCCCTTGGGGTTGCAGGCCAAGCTGTTGCGTGTGCTGCAGGAAAAGGAACTGGAACGCCTCGGCTCCAACCGTACCCGTGCAGTTGATGTGCGAATCCTTGCCGCAACGAACCGTGACCTCGGTGATCTGGTAGAGCGCAACAAGTTCCGGCTCGACCTCTATTATCGACTCAATGTCTTCCCCATACGTATCCCCCCTCTGCGGGAGCGAAAGGAAGATATCACATCGCTGCTCAATCATTTTATCAATCAGATGGCCGAGAACTACGGGCGTCAGATGATCTTTACTTCCACTGCGCTCGATGCCCTCATCCGGTACGACTGGCCGGGTAATGTTCGCGAGATGCAGAATCTGATCGAACGGCTGGTCATTATGTCCGATACCGAGCGCATCAGCCTGGAGTTCCTCAAATCCTACCTCGCACCGGGGCAGACTGCCGCTGTGCAGGAAGTTGTGGGGTTTTCCGAGGAAGCACCGCGCCATTCCACGCTCCGTGAGTTTGAGCGTAATGAGGTGCTGGCCGCTCTGGAGCGCAGCGGCTGGATTCAGTACAAGGCTGCTGAGGCACTCGGGTTGTCAGCCAGACAGATGGGGTATCGCGTGAAGAAATATGGACTTGAATCGATGATAGCGGAAGGGCGGGCCAACCTGCGACGCAGGAAAGAAAAAATTTCATGATCAGTCATGACCTAGTACCTCCCATCCCCTAACCGGACAGGCCCCGTCATAATATGACGGGGCCTGTCTTGTTTATTGGGCAAGTGTTTTAGTCAGGTATTGTACGCTGTTGGTGTAAAAAACAGCGTGGTGACAATTACATCATAAAGCCATTTTTATTGTTTTTTCCCGTAGTTGTATTGTTTGCCGTGAAATTTTTTGATAGTGATTTGGCCGCTGTAATTACGCAGGCGCTTCATCCACAGATGTTCATGGGGCGCTGTTCCGTGTTCATGAGAGAAAGAGGAGTTCCCTTGCGCATAGGTGTGCTGAAAGAGGTGAAAGCGGGAGAAAACCGCGTTGCCCTGACCCCTGGCGGTGTCAAAACCCTGGCCGGCGACGGCCATGAATTGTTTGTGGAAGCAGGTGCCGGTGCGCGTTGCGATGCGCCCGATGCAGAATACCAGGCAGCTGGTGCGATCATCGTACCCGATGCCATGGCGGTTTCGGAAAACAGCGATCTGCTGACCAAGGTGAAGGAACCGCAGCCCGAAGAATTTGACATTTTTCGTGAAGGGCAGATCCTTTACAGCTATGTGCACAGTGAAACGCGACTGCCGCTGATTCGCACGCTGCTTGATAAAAAGATTACGGCCATTGCGCTGGAAAACGTCCGGACCGATGATGGCCGTTTTCCGCTGTTGGAGCCCATGTCCATTATTGCAGGCCAGTATGGTGTCATGATCGGCGGCGAATATCTTCAGTGTCGTCACGGTGGGCGTGGCATCAGTCTTGTCCGCTTTCCCGGTCTGCCTCCGGCAAAGGTCGTGGTCCTTGGTGCCGGTCCTGCTGGTGAGTCCGCAGCCCGTACCGCTGCCGGTCTCGGGGCGCAGGTTACACTGACAGAACTTTCATTCGACAAAATCCGCGAACTCACCCCTGTTCTTCCGGCCAATATCAAGCTGGTCAACGCGTCCGAGCCTTCTGTTCACGACGAAATCCTTGAGGCGGACATGGTAGTGCATACCACCACCATCCCGCCCGACAGCAGCTATCATATCATTCCCCGGACCATGCTCCCGCAGATGAAGCGTGGCTCCGTAATTGTAGATGTCACTGCCAACCTTCGTGGCGGCGTCGAGAGTATCGACCGGTATACCACCCACGCCGATCCGGTATGGGAAGTGGACGGTGTCATTCATTATGCCGTGACGAATATCCCCAGCGCCGTGGCCGCGACTGCCTCCCGCGCTTACGAAGCCGCCCATCTGGGCTGGTTGCGGCAGGTGGCAGCGAAAGGGGCGAAGACTGCCCTTGCCGAGAATCCTCCATTGTTGCGTGGCCTGACTGCCGCTGAGGGTATTCTCAGTTGGCATGAAGCAGGCACCATGCAGCAGCTCGACTGGATGGAGCCTCACAAAGCTTTGGAACAAATGGTGTAATGCCAGATTGTTATATACACAGTTTTAACTCTAGGAGAGAGATGATGAAACGTATTGTTAGTCTTGCCCTTATGCTCTGTATGGTTCTGGGTGCCGTCCAGACCGCTTCTGCCGATGCATTGGATGAAATCATCAAACGTGGTGAGCTGCGTGTCGCAGTTCAGACCCAGGGCCCTCCGTTCAGCTTTGTTGACAAGAACGGTGAGCGCACCGGTAGCTCCGTTGAATTCTGTAAGATGATGGCCGAAGAAATGGGCGTTAAGATCAAGTTCCTCGATTACGACTGGGACGGCCTGATCCCCGCACTGCTTTCCGGTAAAGCCGACATGCTCGCTGGCGACATGACCGCAAACCTGAAGCGTGCCCTGCGTGTTTCTTTCACTGATGCTTTCTACTACACCGGCTCCGTTGCCGTGACCAAGTCCGGTTCCGAGCTGACCTCCTGGGAACAGCTGAACAACCCTGACGTGAAAATCGCCGTTCTGATCGGTGGTACCGGTGAAGCCGACGCCAAGCGTCTCTTCCCCAACGCCGAAATCAAGTCCTACAAGGGCGGCGGTCCTATCCTGCTGAACGCCATCATGGCCGGTCATGCTGATGTTGCCGTCAATGACAAGTCCGCTATCGTCGGTGGTATGACTTCTTTCCCCGAAGGCTCCATGACCATCATTCCCGGTGTCATGTCCGAGCAGCCTCTGGCATTTGCCGTTCGTCCCCAGGATGAGCACCTGCGCCAGTGGATCAATCTGTTCTTCAAGTGGGTTAAGGCCGATGGCCGCTACGATGCCAATATCGACTACTGGGTCGATTCCCTGGATTGGAAGAAAGACCACTAGAACACCATTGGTTGAATCAGCCGCGCTCCGCTTGACGGGGCGCGGTTTTCACATTTTAAAATAAGTTTATCATGCTAGAATATTTCAATTTTCGTATTATATGGGAGTACATGCCGCTCTTTCTGGACGGCTTGGTGCAGACCTCGTGGATTTCGTTGGTCGGCATTATCGGCTCCCTGATCATTGGCATGATCGCGTGTGCCTGCCGTATCTCAGGCATCAAGGCTTTGGTCGCCATTTCAGTGGTCTACATCGAAGTCATTCGCTCCACGCCGCTGCTCGTGCAACTCTACTTTCTCTACTTCGGCCTGCCGTCCCTCGGATTCCAGGTCAATGAACTCAATACCGGACTGGTCGCATTGTCGTGCAACTCCGGGGCGTACGTGGCGGAAATCCTCCGGTCGGGCATCAAAGGTATTCCCGTTGGTCAGGTGGAAGCAGCCATGGGCCAGGGGTTCAATATCGTGCAGCGGTTCGGATACATCATCCTGCCCCAGGCGTTGGCCAATACCATGCCTTCCATGCTGGGACAGGCCATCGTGCTGGTCAAGGACTCTGCCGTGCTGTCGCTGATCTCCGTCATGGAGCTGACCCGTGCGGGCCAGTTGCTCAACTCCGAGCGTTTCATGCCCACCGAAGCCTTTTTCACCGTGGCCGCCTTCTATCTCTTCCTGTACTACCTGCTTAAAGGCGCCACCAAGTTATTCCAACGACGTCTGACCTTCAGGAGCGCGTAATCATGTGGGGATTCTATTTCGACCAACTCATGGCTAGCCTGCCCCTGTTCTACAAGGGGCTGGGGATGACAGTCGCTGTTTCCGCCCTCAGTCTGGTGGGTGGAACGATCATTGGTGTCATGGCGGGTATCTTCCGCGCCAACTCGGGGTCATTCATGTCCCGCCTGCTGTCGATTTATGTCGACTTCATGCGCGGAACACCGTTCCTGGTCCAGGTCTTCATCATTTTCTTCATCCTTCCGGAAGTCGGTTTGCATCTGGAAGCGTTTGAAGCGGCCGTATTCAGCCTCACGCTCTATTCGGGCGCGTATATCTGCGAGATCGTGTCCGCAGCCATCCAGGCGGTGCCGCCCGGACAGGCCGAGGCATGCCGTTCGTTGGGCCATACCTGGCGACAGACCATGTGGCTTGTCATTCTGCCTCAGGCGCTGCGAATGGCTTTGCCGTCCCTTGTCGGGCAGTATGTGCTGCTGATCAAGGACTCTTCCATCGTATCCGTTATCGGTGTCACCGACATCACCCGCGCCGGATGGTTGACCGTGCAGCGCATCCCCGAGGGGGTCATGGTCTTTGGACTGGTCGGCTTGATGTACTTTCTGGTTTGCTTCCCGCTCATCCAGATATCGAACAGGCTTGAGAAGCGCTATTCGACAGGGGAGTTGAAGCTCTAACAAGCCTCACCCCGGTTGGAAGGGCCGCTTTCAACCAGCATTGAAACAATACGCCTCGGAGTTTGATTGCTCCGAGGCGTTTTTTGTAGCTTCTTCTTGTCGATGTTTTCGCATTTGTTGTATGGTGACCATTCACCGTAAACGGAGGAAAGGAATGAGTTCTCTGAAATTGGATAAGTACCTGTCACGCGAAGAGTTGCCCGACTTCTTCCGTGAGTTGGCGAGCGCCCTCGAAACAGGTGAGGGTGGCGAACTTTCATGTGCCAACGAATTCAAGAAGATGAAATTCACCGTCAAGGATGAATACGGGCAGATATCCCTGCGGGCCAAGATCAAGTCCGCTGCGGATTGTGTTTCCGAAGATATCGATTTGATACCTGACGCAGAAGATGCCGATCCGAATGCTGTGCCGCCCAAACCGAAATACAAGGCGCTCAAAAAGCGCATGGGCAAGAGCTTCAAGGTTCTTTTCAAGATGATTCATCAGGGGCAAATGCCTCCCAAGGCGGCTGTGGAGGAGTTTCTTTCAGACTCCAAGCTCATGGTTGCCTATCCGGGGTATGGCGATCCCTATTATGAGGAATACATTGCGGCTTGCGATGCCTTTGCTGCGGCCTATGCCGTGGCTGACATGGATTTGCTCAATGAAACAGTCGATAAGCTCGTGCACCAAAAAGGCCATTGCCACGCCAAGTACAAGTAGGCGTGGGCCATCACCAGTTGGGCATGGTGCATACCCTGCACCATGCCCTCTGCATATTTTGACGAACCGTCATTTAACCTGGACAGACCACAAGGGGGAGTGAACATGCAGGCCATGATGCTTAGGTCGTTTGGCGATCAATATGATTTCGACTTGCGTGAGGTTTCCGTGCCGACTCCAAAGCCCGGTGAAGTCCTGATTCGGGTTGTCGGGTCGAGTTTCAATCCCATTGATAACAAGATTGCCACACTGGGGAGTGCCTTGGGTTTTGCGCCCGAGTTGCCTGCCATTTTGGGCATGGATGTCTCCGGTGTCGTGGTCGAGGCTGGCTGCGGTTTTTCCCGTTTCCAGCCGGGAGATGCTATCTATGGTTGTGCCGGAGGGCTGGGTAACATTCCCGGTGCCTTAGCCGAATACATGGTCGTGGATGAACGACTGATGGCCAGAGCGCCCGAGAATATGGAGCTTGCGGATGCGGCGAGCCTGCCACTGGTATCGATCACGGCGTGGCTTGGTTTGTTCGCCAAGGCGGGGATCGCTCCGGGCGAAACCCTGCTGGTGCAGGGCGGTGCCGGTGGGGTCGGGCATATTGCAACCCAGCTTGGCGTGTACGCCGGAGCCGAGGTGCATGCTACAGTCTCTTCGGATACCAAATCCATGATCGTGGAAAGCCTTGGCGCTATCCCGGTCAACTACCGCGAGACCGATCTTGTCGAGTATACGCAGGAAGTGACGGATGGCGACGGATTTGACGTGATTTACGATACGGTTGGCGGTGCCAATCTTGATGTCTCATTCCCGTTGGCCGGGATCGGCGGCAGCGTCGTCACTACGGTCAGTCGCTCCACCAATGATCTGAGTCCGCTGCATGCCAAATCACTGTCGCTCCATGTGGTGTTTATGCTGTTGCCGCTGATGACAGGGCAGGGACGGTGGCAGTACGGCGATATCCTGCGCGAAATCACCTCATTGATTGAAGCGGATGAACTGGCTGTGCTGCTTGATGAATCCCGGTTCCACTTCACGGAAATATCCCAAGCGCACAGATACTGGGCTACAGGCGAGGCCATGGGCAAGATTGTCATTGATTATAGTGAGTAAGATACTTACTTGTCTTTTTTGGCAGTTAATGACACTTGGTTTTTTCGCTTGGTGTCAAAGGAGATGATTCAGCCTTTTCGATGTGATGGAATGAATCGAAAGGTGTTGGTATATTGATATAAATTTCAGTTCAGCCTTGACAAAAGCAGCAGGCGCATCAATGGTAGAATTCTTGGATAATAAGATGTATTCACAAAACGTGATTTTCCGATTTCAAGAAGTGTCATTACTATTACTTAGCTAGGCTTCACTATGCCATCAGATAAAAAAACTCCACCCAATACAGCGCAAGAGCCGGTAGCTCCCACAGAGGAAACCGCCCGCTCAAAGCCTTCGGCGGCCAAGCCGGATGCTCCCAAGCCGAAACAGGGCGCTGGTGCTCCTCCGCCCGGAGCTGGCAAGCAGCAGCCCCCTCAGTCCAATAGGCCGGAAGCATTGAGCAGGGATGAACGGCTCGACCATAAAGACATCGATTTTCAGCCGCCCCTTGTCATCTGCCTGTCCATCATAAGTCGTCTTTTGGGCAAGCCCGTTTCATCGGCAACGCTCAAGGCGGGTATTCCCCAGCAGGAAGGGGTCATTACTGCGGCTTCCATTGTTCGCGCTGCCGAACGGATTGGCTTCAAGGCCAAAACCGTTCATCGCAAGACACCTCGGTCAATATCCAAACTGGTCCTTCCGTCCATCCTGCTGCTGCGAGGCGGCAATGCCTGCGTTCTGCTGGATACGGATGACAATAAGGCACGGGTTATCATCCCCGGTCACGGCATGGATGAAACCGAGATGCCCATGGACAAGCTTGAAGAGGAGTACACCGGATACGCCATTCTGTGCCATCGCGCATCAAAGCTCGACAAACGGGCCAGTGAACTGAAGCAGGTCAAGAGCAAGCGGTGGTTCTGGGGCGTGATGCTCAAATTCTGGCCCATCTACAAGCACGTTATCGGCGCGTCCATCATGACCAACCTGATCATTGTTGCGTCGCCGCTGTTCGTGATGAACGTCTATGATCGGGTCATACCGAATAATGCCATCGACACGCTGTGGGCGTTGGCCATCGGTATAGGTATCGCTTATCTTTTCGACTTTCTGCTGAAAAATCTTCGCTCCTATTTCGTGGACGTGGCCGGACGCAATGCCGACGTATTGATCGGGTCGCGCATCATGCAGCATCTCATGTCGGCCCGACTGGACCACATGCCGGAGTCGGCCGGAGCCGTTGCCAACAATGTGCGTGAATTCGAGTCACTACGAGAGTTCTTCAGTTCCAGTTCGCTGGTGGCGCTCATCGACATGCCGTTTTTGATACTGTTCATTGCGGTTATTCATTTTATCGGCGGTCCCATTGCATGGCCCATATTTATCGCTGTGCCGTTGGTCATCCTGTTCGGCCTGTTCCTGCAGGTGCCGTTTCAGCACATCATCGAAAACCACTACAAGGAATCCACGCAGAAGAACGCGCTTCTTTTCGAGATCGTTCACGGGTTGGAGACCATCAAAACCTCCATGGCAGAAGGTCGCATGCAGGCCCGCTGGGAGAATGTCGTCGGTATGTCGGCCCAGTCCAACAGCAGCGCAAAGGTCTTTGCCAACCTGTCCATCACGTTTTCGGTGTTCGTCACCCAGATGGTGTCCGTTGCGATCATCATCATCGGTGTTTTTCTGATTTCCAAGGGTGAACTGACCGTTGGTGGGCTTATCGCCTGTAATATCCTTTCGGGGCGGGCCATGGCGCCGCTGAGTGCGGTCGCAGGGCTGCTCTCCCGTTTCCAGCAGTCGCGCATGGCGCTTAATGCGCTGGATATGCTCATGGACATGCCTTCTGAGCGTCCTGATGACAAAGAGACATTTCATTACGGTGAGATGGAAGCATCCATGCAGTTGGAGAATGTTTCCTTCAGCTATCCCGGTACGGATAAGGCGGTCCTCAATGAGGTCAATCTGATGCTCAAACCCGGCGACAAGGTCGGTATTGTCGGACGAACCGGTGCGGGTAAATCCACCCTCGGCAAGCTGTGTGTGGGGCTGTATCAGCCTGTGGCCGGTTCGGTGAAGGTGGGTAACATCGATCTGCGGCAAATGGATGTGGCTGATCTTCGACGTAAGGTTGGCTATGTGTCGCAGGATTCGCTGCTCTTCTACGGTACCCTTCGCGACAATATCGCCTTTGGCCTGCCCGAGGCCGACGACCAGTCCATCAAGTTTGCCGCCGACGTAGCCGGAGTCAACGATTTCGTTACCGATCATCCCGCCGGATTCGGCATGATGGTCGGCGAGCGGGGATCGTCCCTGTCAGGCGGGCAGCGACAGGCTGTATCCGTTGCCAGGGCCATTCTTCCCGACCCGGAAATCCTGATCATGGATGAGCCTTCCAGCAATATGGACAACCAGTCCGAATACCGGCTCAAATCAAAGCTGGAACCGTATATCAAGGACAAGACGGTCATCGTGATCACCCACCGCCATTCCATGCTTGATCTGGTCGACCGGCTGGTGATCATGGACAAGGGACGCATCGTGGTGGACGGTCCCAAGCAGGCTGTGCTCGACGGCTTGCGATCCGGCAAGATCAAGGTTTCCATGTGAGGTCGACATGAAGAAATACGATAAAGAAACGTTGCTGTTCATGTCCGAGGTGGACCAGGCCATGTATGGAAAAGGCCGCCGCTACACCTACATCATGTCCACCTGCATTATCCTGATGTTCGTGGGCTTCCTGGTATGGGCAAAGTTCGCCGTGCTCGACGAGGTGACTCGTGGATTCGGGCGCATCATTCCCTCCCAGCGCATTCAGGAAATCCAGAACCTTGAAGGCGGTATCCTTAGCGATATCTACGTCAACGAGGGGCAGGTGGTTGAAAAGGGCGATGTTCTTTGCCGTCTGCATAACGAGCAGGCCGCCAGTTTTTATCGTGACGCACAGGCCAAGGCCCTGGAGCACCGTGCCGCCATCGCCCGACTCATTGGCGTGGTGGAAGGCATTGAACCAGTATTTGATGAAGAGTTGAAAGAAAAGGCTCCACAATTGGTCAATGACCAACGCCGGATATTCAAGGCACAAAAAGAACAGTTGGACATAGAACTCGCCCTCTTGCGCGACCAGTACGAGCAGAAGCAGCAGGAAGTGAACGAGATGGCGGGGCGCCGGAAGCAACTGCTTTCCAGTCTGAAGGTGGCGGAAAAGCAGTTGGATATCACTCGCCCGCTGGTCAAGAAGCAGATCCACTCCGAGTTGGACTTTCTCAATCTTGAACAAAAAGTCGTGGAGCTTCGAGGTGATGTGGACGCCCTGCGTCTGGGGATACCCAGAGTGCAGAGTGCCGCCAGAGAAGCACTGGGACGCATCGAACAACGCAAGGCCGAGCACCGCTCCGCAGCGTTGGAAGAGATCAACGAGCGGCGCCTTGAATTGATTTCCATTCGTGAGTCCTTGGCAGCAGGAAGTGATCGCGTGACCCGAACCGATGTTCGTTCCCCGGTCAGAGGTATCGTAAAATCCATTTATATCAATACGCTTGGTGGTGTTGTGCAGCCCGGCGAGTCGATCATGGAAGTGGTCCCTCTCGACGACACCCTGTTGGTGGAAGCGCAGATCAAGCCGGCGGATATCGCATTCCTCCATCCCCAGCAAAAAGCACAGGTCAAGATCACTGCCTATGACTTTTCCATCTATGGTGGATTGGAAGGGACAGTCGAGCACATCAGCGCGGATACCATTGAAAACGAGAAAGGGGAGAGCTTCTACCTCGTCAAGGTGCGCACTACCCAGAACGTGATGAAGTATCGCGGTCAGGAATTGCCCATTATTCCGGGCATGACTGCTCAGGTGGATATCCTGACCGGAGAGAAGTCCGTGCTCGACTATCTGCTCAAGCCCATCCTCAAGGCCAAGCAAAACGCGCTTAGGGAGCGCTAGCCCTCAGTATGACTGAGAGGTCGTCCATATTACATCCGGCGGCGATGCTCGTGTGTGTTGCGTGCATCGTCGTCTGCCTTTGCTGTGGTCCGGCCGCAGCAGCAGATTCCGCGCCTCCCAAGGTGAAGCTCTTTGGTACCGTGGAGTTCAAGGGGAAGATCAAGCAATTGCCCAACTGGACCCGTGTGCTCGGTAAAATGGAAAAGTGGAAAGGGTTCTTCCAGTACATTTCCACTGCCAAGCTGCCCTCGAAATCAGGTTGGTCCAAGCTGGTCAAGGAAGTTGAAGGGCAGGACGCCATGGGCAAGCTCAAAGCCGTCAACAAGTTCTTCAACCTGTGGCCCTACCGGCTGGATGCTGCCAACTATGGCGTATCGGACTATTGGGCCACCCCCATGGAGTTTCTTAAGAAATCAGGCGATTGCGAGGACTATGCAATCGCCAAGTACTATGCCTTGCAGGAGTTCGGTTTTTCGATCGACTCCATGCGCATTGTGGCCGTGAAGGATTACATCCGAGGCATCGGCCATGCCGTGCTCGTCGTCTATACCGATAGCGGGGCATACGTGCTCGATAATCAGACGAACATGGTGCTGTCCCACGCTCGGTACAAGCACTATATTCCCCAGTATTCAGTAAATGAGAAATTTCGTTGGATGCACGTTCCCACCAAAAAACGGTTCGGGAAGAAAGCGACAACGAACAACGTGAAACAGGAAAACGTTTTACCTGTTCCGTAAAACACCAGATGGAGTTGACTATGGCATCAAACATTACCATGACCGAAGCGTCCGAACCGATAGGAGGGGCCAAACAAGGCGTAAAAATTGCCGTTGTTTTGGCTTTTGTGCTGGTTTTGTCCGCGGGGATGGCTTTTCTGGGTGGCCGGGCCATCGATGAAAAGCGTCAGGTGACCCTGGATAATCAGGAGAAACGGCTTCGACTCCTCGCCCACGGGCGGGCTCAGATGGTCGAGGCGTGGCTGGAGAATCTTTCTCAGCAGGGTGACCGGCTGATTAAGTCGGACCTGTTCCGGCTCTACGCCGCTGAAGTTGATTCGATCAACGGCGACCTGGCATCCATTTTCGGGGCAATTCCCGGGCAGGATGTCGACAGCGGCGTGCCTGAATTGGCCCAGCAGTTGCCGATGATGCAGAACATGCTGCGCGAATTTTCCGCCTATGCCGGGTTCGTCAATGCACGAATCCTCAACCGGGAAGGCGACGCTTATATCGCCACGGATGGTCATCTGCCTCCCATGCTCGCCGAACAGGTGGCACAGGCCTCCGAGGCTATCCGCACGAAGTCCCCACGGTTCTCGCCCCTCAGAAAAACCGGGCAGGGAGTTGAGCTGGACGTATACGTGCCCATCTTCCCGCCGGACGATACCGATGGCGAACAGGCACCGGTTGGTACCCTGATGATTACACGACAGGTCTCGGGGCAGATCACTGAACTGCTTTCCAATTCGTCCCTGTCGGCTGAAGGTGAGAAAACCCGCCTTATGCAGCGCATGGGCAATGTGTACAGGGAAGTGACACCCTGGACCGCTTCGGGGTTCTCGGATGTGGTGGCTGATATTTCTTTGAATGAGGACAACATCCTGCCCTTTGCCCAGCGGAGCAGTCTGTCGGATGAGAGCAGCAAGGTGTTCTCCATGGCTGTCCCGGTGAATGGGCCGCAGTGGTGGATCGTTCAGGAAGCCGGAGCACAAGGTGTTCTCGGCCCCATCGAGAGCTACAGTGGTACGGTCTATGTGGTCACCGGACTGGGTGTACTGACCGCCTTCCTGATGGCCGGGCTTGCCTGGTGGGTCATGGCCGGGGTGCAGTCAAAACGTGTTGCAGCCGAATTCAAGGCGCTGGCGTTGCAGATCGAGGACCAGAAGCGGTTCATCGACTCAATCAATGCCAATATCGAAGAGTTCATCACGCTCAAGGATGCCGAAGGCAAGTACACGTACGTCAATGATGCCTTTGCCCTGGCTGTGGGCAGAAGCCGGGACGAGATCATCGGCATGGATGGCGTGGCAGTGTTTGGCTACGATACGGCCAAGCGCCTCTCTTCCATGGACGATATCGTTCTGATGGAAAATCGGCAGGTTGTCGTTAACGAGTCGGTCTTCCTGCGTTCTCAGCGTTACCGTTTCCAGATAGCGAAATCTCCTTATTGCGGTGCAGATGGCACCTGCATCGGCATTGTCGAAGTGTATCGCGATATGACGGAATTTGTCGCCATACAGGAGAAGAACCGTCGGCTTATCCGTCGGGCCATGGAGGCTCTTGGTTCCACCATTGAAGCGGCAGATCCCTATCTGGGTGGTCACACAAAGCTGCTGGCCGGTTTATCGGTCGAGGTGGCTCGCCACATGCATTTGCCCGAGACCGATGTGGTGGAAATTGAAACCGCGGCCAACCTCTCTCAGATAGGCAAGATGTTCGTGCCCAATGAGATTCTGACCAAACCCGGGAAGCTGACTCCTGAGGAAAAGGCGACCATGGAAAATCATGTGGAGCACGCCTACCGCATCCTCAAGGATATCGATATTGCCGAAGGGGTGCTCATCGCCATTTACCAGATGAGTGAACATGTCGACGGCAGCGGGTATCCCAAGAAGCTGACAGGTAATGAAATCATTTTGCCTGCACGCATCCTGTCATCCCTCAACGCGTTTTGCGCCATGATTCGCCCCCGTTCATATCGCGGGGCCAAATCACCTGAGGATGCGCTGGGAATCCTGTTGCAGGAAAATACCAAATACGATCAGGACGTTGTTCACGCATTGGGCGAAGTGCTCAAAACCCCCACAGGGGAGCGCGTACTACGCGAAGAGTTGTAATAACCGATCCGTCTGGTGTGGATCGCAAGTCCCGGTGTTTCGACGCCGGGACTTTTTTGTCTCATGGTAAAAGTGAGCGGGAAGATGCAGCAAACTTTGACGAAAGTACGATTATACGTATATGAAGGGTAAGTTGAAAAATGTTGTATTGAGGTGTTCTTCTACCTGCCAACAATGATCCTCAGTATTGCTGTCGGCAGGTCCTTTTCCAAAGCGGCTAATCGGAGGTACGATGCATGGTCTAGAGTTAGCTGCTCTTTCAGGAATTCTGGTCATTGGTATTCTTTGTCAGTGGATCGCCTGGCGCGTGAAACTGCCTGCAATACTCTTTCTTCTTTTATGCGGCATACTTGTCGGCCCGGTTTTACGATACCTTGAGCCGGATGCCCTTTTCGGAAATATGCTGTTTCCGTTCATTTCGCTGGCGGTTGCGGTCATCCTGTTTGAAGGAAGCCTGACGCTCCGGTTTCAGGATATTTCGGGTCTGCGAAAAGTCGTACGCAACATGATAACCATCGGAGCGGTACTGACCTGGGGCATCACCGCTGTGGCAACCCGGATGCTCATGGGCTTTTCGTGGGAGATCGCCTTCCTTTTTGGCGCGCTCATGGTTGTTACCGGACCTACGGTTATCGTCCCCATGCTCAGGACCGTGCGTCCCAATGCCAACCTTTCAAATATCCTTCGGTGGGAAGGTATTCTTATCGATCCCATTGGTGCCACGCTGGCAGTGCTGGTATTCCAATTCATCGTGGCTGTCGGGCTTCAGGATGGCATTGCCGATATGGTGGCCGTATTCGGTAAAATACTGCTGATCGGTGGCGTGCTGGGGTCCATTTGCGGCTTTATCTTCAGTGTGGCCCTGCGCAAACATTGGATTCCTTCATTCCTGCACAACTTCTCGGCCCTTGCTCTGGTCTGCGCGGCCTTTGCCATTTCCGATACCCTCGAACCGGAATCGGGTCTTTTGACCGTGACGGTCATGGGCGTCTGGCTTGCCAACAGCAAGGGCGTCGAGGTCGTGGATATCCTCGACTTCAAGGAACACCTGAGCATGGTGCTGATTTCCATGCTGTTCATTATTTTGGCGGCTCGCATGGAGTTGTCGGTCTTCAATGATCTGGGTGTGTCGGCCCTGATTCTTTTCGGCGTGCTCCAGTTTGTGGCACGACCGATTTCAGCACAGGTATCTGCCTTTGGTTCCAAGCTGACAGGGGCCGAACGCCATTTCCTCTCGTGGATTGCCCCTAGAGGCATCGTGGCAGCGGCTATTTCCGCTGTCTTTGCCATCAAGCTGGAGTCTCTTGGCTATCCGGAAGCGCAGCAATTGGTTCCGCTGACGTTTGTCATGATCGTGGGGACGGTCCTGTTGCAAAGCTTTACGGCCCGGCCCATAGCCCGATGGCTCAAGGTGGCGGAACCTGATCCCAAAGGGTTCCTTATTGTGGGGGCGGATATCCTGTCGCGCAATATTGCCACCTGTCTGGTGGAGAACGGATTTCGGGTACAGCTTACCGATCAGAACTGGAACAATGTCATGGCAGCGCGAATGGAAGGACTGCCTGCATACTGGGGAAATCCAGTATCAGAACATGCCGAGCGCCATTTGAACCTTGTCGGGGTGGGGCGACTGCTTGCTCTCAGCTCCAACAAGGAGTTGAATGCGCTGGCAGCCCAGCACTATCGCATTGAGTTCGGTGCCAGCAATGTTTTTACTGTCAGAAACAGGCAGCCGGATGATTCCGTGGAGACTGCCAAGTCCACGTTCCGATTGAGCGGACGCCCTCTGTTTGATGAAAAAGTAACGTACAAAAGTTTGATGGAATTGGTTGAAGGTGGCGCGGAACTCAAGACCACGCCATTGACCGAGAAGTTCACATTTGAGGACTATCTCGATCAGTGCGAGGAGAAACGTATCCCATTATTTGCCATCACTCCTGGAGGCAGTCTCAGGATATTCACCGGGGATGAGGATTTTACCCCCAAGACCGATTGGCGAATCGTCGGCACAGCTACTTGCGTGCCGTTACGGTCACTGGACAAGGACGGCAAGCACGTCCAGGAATCTGCCAAACAGTCGGACTGATTCATGTGCGCTGAATAGGGAAGAACCAATAGTGAGAAAAAAAGGGGCGTCCAGATGGACGCCCCTTTTGCTTATTGCTCTTTAGTCGATTTGAAGCCGATTGTTCGTCGTAGGAGTTTTCCGGTTTTGGCCGCTGCTCCCTGTACTCCGGCATAGAGGGCCGGGACAACGATGACGCCAAGAATGGTGGCTGCGATCATACCGCCGAAAACCGATGTTCCGAGGGCGTGTCGGCTGGCAGAGCCTGCACCGCTCGCTGTCACCAGCGGGATAACGCCGAGAATGAAGGCAAAGGAAGTCATGAGAATGGGACGGAACCGGAGATTGGCAGCCTCAAGCGCTGCTTCTCGGAGGCTGAGTCCTTTTTCATGCTGTTCTTTGGCAAACTCGACGATCAGAATGGCGTTTTTGGCAGCCAGACCAATGAGCATGACCAGTCCGATCTGCGCATAGACGTTGTTTTCCAACCCGCGCATCCACTGCGAGGCCATGGCTCCGAAGATGCCGAGCGGCACACAGAGGATGACGGCGAACGGAGTCGCCCAGCTTTCATACTGCGCAGCAAGAACCAGGAAGACCATGACAACGGCAAGGGCAAAGACCATGGCGGTCTGTCCTCCGGCGTTCTTTTCCTGATAGGCGATGCCTGTCCACTCATACCCGTAGCCATCCGGGAGGTTCTGCCGTGCAGCAGCCTCCATGGCGGCCATGGCCTGACCGGAACTGACTCCGGGAGCCGGGTTGGCCGTGATCTCAACCGTTTTGAAGATGTTGTACCGCTGCACATACTCCGGACCGGTTGTCCTTTCGGCTTCGGCTACGGTTGAAAGCGGGACCATCTTGCCATCTTCCGAACGCATGTAGAAGCGGGAGATATCCTGAATCTTGGTTCGGTACTCGGGCTCGGCCTGTGCCATGACGCGGTAGGTGCGTCCGTACTTGTTGAAGTCGTTGATGTAGTAACCGCCGAGGTACGTCTGCATGGTCTGGAATACCTGATTGACCGGTACTCCCATCTTTTTGACCTTGTCGCGATCCAGTTCCACGGAAAATTGCGGAACATTGGTGGAGAAAGTCGTAAAGCTTGAGGCGATTTCGGGCAGTTGGTTGACTTCCGACATAAAGGATCGGGAGACAGCCGACAGGTCTGTCAGTGCGCCACCGGTGCGATCCTGCAGTTCAAATTGCAGGCCGCCGGTCGAGCTGAGACCACGAATCGGAGGCGGTCCAAATCCCATGACGATGCCGTCCTGAATCCTGTTGAATTCAGCTTGAGCCCGCCCCATGATCGCCTGGTAACTGAGGTCCGGAGTCGTACGCTCTGACCAGTCATCCAAAACGACGAACAGGGCCGAGTTGTAGGATGAATAGGACCCGGTCAGCAGGCTGAAACCGCCCAGTGTGACGAAGCTGCGGATGCCCGGTGCATTTTTGAGGTATTCCTCAACCTGCTGGACAGCCATGTCGCTTCGATCCAAAGAGGCAGCTTCAGGAAGCATGCAGTTGACAATGAAGTATCCCTGATCTTCGTCCGGCACAAAGCCTGATGGCAGTATCTTGAGGAAACCACCGGCTCCGGCTGTCAGTGCGATAACCACGAGCAGCCCAAGAATGGAGCGTCGGACCATCAGCGAAACACCGGAGTTGTAGCGGGCGGTCACCCAGTCGAAGATGAGGTTGAATTTATCGAAAAACCATCCCAGTGGTCCGCCGATTGGCGTATAAGGCCGGAGCAGCAGGGCACTGAGCGCTGGTGACAAAGTCAGCGCGTTGATTGATGAAATCAGAACGGAGACAGACAGTGTCAGGGCAAACTGTTTGTAGAGCTGACCGGTGATACCGCCCATGAAGGCGACAGGTATGAAGACCGCTACCAGTACCAACGTCGAAGCGATGATCGGCCCGGTTACTTCCTTCATGGCCTTGATGGTGGCATCTTTGGCTGACAGGCCCTCTTCGTCAATTATTCGCTGCGTTGCCTCGACCACGACAATGGCGTCATCAACAACAATACCAATGGCGAGGACAAGCCCGAACAATGTCAGTGTGTTGATGGAGAAGTCGAGCATGGGGAACAGGGCAAAGGTACCGATCAGAGAGACTGGCACACAGATCATCGGGATGAGCGTTGTGCGCCAGTTCTGCAGGAAGACGAACACCACGATGAAGACGAGGACCAGAGCTTCAATAAGGGTGCTTTGGACCTCTTCAATGGACGACTCAACAAACAGTGTCGTGTCGTATGGGATCTGATATTCCACTCCCTGCGGGAAGTATTGGGCCAGGTTGTCCATCACGTTACGCACTTCAGATGCTACGTTCAGGGCATTGGCGCCGGGAAGCTGGTAGATCAGCAACGATGCCGTGTCCTGTCCGTTCAGACGGGCGAAAGTGTAGTAGTTGCGTGATCCCAGTTCCACTCGGGCCACATCCCTGATGCGGGTGGTGGAGCCGTCTTCATTGGCCTTGAGAAGGATCGCGCCGAACTCTTCGGGATCCGCCAGTCGTCCCTGAACGCGCAAGGACATCTGGTACTGCTGGCCTTTGGGGGTCGGGGGCATGCCGATCTGTCCGGCCGGTGCCTGAACGTTCTGCTCCTGCACTGCCTGAATGACATCCGTTACGGTCAAGCCGTAGGTGGCGAGCTTGTTCGGCTCCAGCCAGAGGCGCATTCCGTAGTCCTTGTCACCAAACAGGGAAACATCGCCAACACCCTCGATACGACGCAAGGCATCATAGAGGTTGATTTTGGCGTAGTTGTTCAGGAACAGGGAGTCGTATTGCGGTTCTTTTGACGTCAGATTGATGATGAGAACGATGTCAGGCGACCGTTTGCGAACGGAGATACCTGCATTGCGTACTTCCTGGGGCAGCTGTGCCGCAGCGAGGTTGACGCGGTTCTGTACATCAACAGTCGCCAGTTCAAGGTCTCTGCCCAGGTCGAATGTGACGTTGAGGGCCATGGAGCCGTCGTTGGCCGAGATGGAGGACATGTACATCATGTCCTGGGCGCCGTTGACCTGCTCTTCGATAGGCGTTGCCACCGATTCCATGACGGTCTCCGCATCGGCGCCGATATAGTTGGCGCGGACACTGACCGATGGCGGTGCGATTTCCGGGTACTGCGCGATGGGCAGTGAGAAAAGACTCAGTGTCCCGACCAGCAGAATGATGATCGCGACAACCGAGGCAAAAATAGGGCGATTGATGAAGAATTGGACGAACATGGCTTAGCCGTCCTTGTTCTCAGCACCATCTTGGTCGCTGTTTGACTCGTTTGGCTGGGATGAATTCAGATCAACCTCTTCGCCACCCGGCTTTGTCATGGGAACGACAATGGGCTTGATTTCCATGCCCGGGCGCAGTCGACGGACATCATCCGTGACAATAAGATCATCAGGGGAGAGCCCTTCTTTGACTACGACGAAGTTGTCGACTTCATATCCGGTCTCAACAGGCTGGTTCACGAGCTTGTTGTCCTGATCAACCTTGTAGATGGAGGTCATGCCCTGCACGTCGATGATGCTGCGGGAAGGAACGACAATGGCATCTTTGGTTTCTTCGATAAGGATGAGAACACGGCTGTACTGTCCGGGACGAAGAAGGCCGTCCGGATTCGGGAACTGGACTCGAATGCCCAGTGTGCCGGTCTTCGGATCAACGGCGCGGTCAACCATGCTCAACTGACCGGAGTGTTCGTATTCGGTACCATCGGAAAGCAGCATCCTGAGGCCGTCGTCGGGAAGGTTGCTCTGCTCCCGGTTGCGTTTGGCTTTGAGGTAGTCGGCTTCATTGACACTGAAAGAAACATAGACCGGATCGACGGTGGAAATGGTGGCGAGCAGGGTGGATTCGCCCTTACCCACGAGGTTGCCGACATCAACCTGAACACGACCGATGATGCCATCGATGGGCGAATAGATTTTGGTGTATCCCAACTGTATGTTGGCATTTTCGACCTGGGCCTTGTTCTGGCGAACTTTGGCCTGATAGGTGCTGAAGCTGGTCTGGTAGGACTCGAACTCGGTCTGGCTGACCACTCCTTCTTTAAGGAGTTTTGAGTAACGGGCCATGTCTTTTTTTGCTTTTTCCAGCAATGCCTGATTGTAATCAAGCTCCGATTTTGCCTCTTTGAGGTCTTCCTCGAAAGGTTTCGGGTCGATGACGAATAACAAATCGCCTTTTTTGACTGCCCGACCTTCCTCAAACTGCTTTTCAAGAAGGAACCCTTCTACCCGGGCTCGTATGTCGACTGTATCAACAGCACTTATCTGACCAATGAATTCGCCCCAATTGGGCATGTCTCTCGTTTCGACTTTTGACACCTTCAGCGGTCTGACTTCGGGTGCAGCTGCCTGTTTTTCTTCGTTTTCCGTACAGCCGGAAAAAACGAGACCAACGAGACAGAGAAAAATGACGGGGAAAATGGGAGCTGCTTTTTTGTATGGCATCGGCATACCTTTGAAAAGACTGTTAATATTGTTTGATTCCATCAGGGAGTGTAACCAGAAAAGCCTATTCATATCAAATATTATTTCTCCTTAACATAATACGTATGCGGTTTTATTGGCAGATGGTATTTTTTGTCTTTTCTCATTGTTGACTCGGGACCTTGCAGCCTTTACTTACAGTTGTACCAACAATATCGCAGACTGGAGGAGAGGATGGCTGACAAACCGTGCAAAGAAAACCCCATGCAGGGGATTCCTATGGGCATCAATTTTACCACGTTTATCTATTCCCTGTCGTCTTCGGCCATGGTCGCCCTGGGTGAAGCCGCTGACCCCAGCACCGGGAAGACTGAATTTCACCCGCAGATGGCCAAACACACCATCGATGTGCTCGGCATGTTGAAGCAAAAATTCGACCAGGGGTTGGACGAAGACGAACGGAAGCTGTTGTGCGATATCGTCTATGACCTTCGCATGACCTACGTGAACAAATCCAAATAAGAGAAGAGAATATGTCTCAACTAATCAAGGCGGGTCTGGTCGGCGTCACCGGCTATACCGGCATGGAGTTGGCGCGGCTGATGACGCACCACTCGTCCATGGAACTCGTCCGCGCAACGTCCCGCTCCGAGGCTGGTAAAACCCTGGCCGATATCTATCCTTTCCTGACCCGACTGCCGCTTGGTGAGCTGGTCATCTCCCAGCCCGACCCGGCTGATCTGGCTGCCGAGTGTGATGTGGTCTTTCTTGCCGTGCCGCACAAGACAGCCATGGAGATAGCCGCAGAGCTGCTGGATGAAGGCGTTAAGGTCGTCGATCTGTCAGCCGATTTCCGCATCAATGACAAGGCCACGTATGAAGAGTGGTATGCCACCGAGCACACCAAGCCGGAATATCTGGCTGAGGCCGTATACGGACTGCCCGAACTGTATCTTGATGAGATTATGGGTGCGCGGTTGATCGCCAATCCCGGTTGTTATCCGACATCGGCCATTCTCGGGCTGACGCCTGCCCTGTCTGCCGGTCTGGTCAGCACCGAGAATATCGTCATTGATTCCAAGTCCGGTACCTCCGGTGCAGGGCGTGGCGCCAAGGTCGGCACGCTCTTCTGTGAAGTGCATGACTCCTTCAAAGCGTACGGTCTTGCTTCCCATCGTCATACCCCGGAGATCGAGCAGGAGATTTCCAAAGTAGCTGGCAAGGACATCACCGTATCTTTCAACACACATCTGCTCCCCATTGATCGCGGCATCCTGTCCACCATGTATACGACCCTCAGCGGCGAGCATACAGTGGATGATGTGCTTGAAGTGTATACGGAGTTCTACGCTGACAAGCCCATGGTTCGCGTGCTGCCCAAAGGGCAACTGCCCGAGACCCGCTACGTGCGAGGTACGGTCTTCTGCGATATCGGGATTGTCGTCGATCCGCGCACTAACCGCTTGATTGTGGTTTCCGCCATCGACAACCTGTGTCGCGGTGCTTCCGGTCAGGCACTCATGAATGCCAATCTGATTTGCGGGCTTGATATCGACGAAGGGCTGCCCATGGCCCCCATGATGCCCTAGCGCATTGGAATTACGTGAAATCAGAAGGCCGCTCGCAAGGGTGGCCTTTTTTCATGGCAGAGCCAGTCATAACGAAAAGTTATCGCAGGGCTAACGAAACACGATTATACATTCTTGTAATCTCATCCTATGAGGGCTTTAAGAAAACTGCAAAAAGGAGCACTCATATGCAGACTTGGACACCGACCCTGATAGGCACGAAACGTCATCGTAAGGCTGTTACTCCGCGTGAACTGGTGAGTCAGATTTTCTCGCCTGAAGATTCCACTGGTTCTGGTGAGCAGATGCGCCTCGGGTTGATGGTCAGCTCCATCAAAGTGGCGCTTTGTGTGGCTGCGGCTTTTGCCTGCTACGCCACCATAGCTCAGTTGCAGTAACATTTTTTTGGATTCTTTCCCGAAAGGTCGTTCACGGCGGAAGTATTCAATGGCCTGAGAGGTCGTTGAATCGGTTTCTGTTCCAGTGTGATACGGATCGACCACCTGTGGAGGGATCAATACAGATTTGACTTGGCGCATGCTCGTGTGAGTGTGCGCCTTTTTTGTGCCTGATGGTAGTTGTGTGGCATTTGTTCTTCAAACGCGTGTGAGGAAAGACGCGTTGAGAGCGATGTAGATGACATCATAAAAAATCGTGAGGACTTCCATGCACATACATGGAAGTCCTCACATTCCCATTATCCTCAAATCCTGCTTCCTCAAACAGGACTGGAGAAACTTTTTTAACTACACAGACAGTCGCTGAATACCACGCGATCGGTGTACTCGGCCTGCTTGCCCTTGTTCCAGCGTGAAACCGGACGGTAGTAGCCGACGATGCGTGTGTATACCTCGGCTTCCTCGCCGCAGGTGGGGCACTCGAAGTGCTCGCCCAATACATATCCGTGTTCTTTGCAGATGGAGAAGGTCGGTGTGACCGAGACATACGGAATCTTGGTCTTGGTGAACGCCTTCAGGATGAAGTTCCTCAATGAAGCCGGATCAGTGACCGCTTCGCCAAGGAAGGTGTGGAATACGGTGCCGCCGGTGTAGAGCGGCTGCAACTGATTCTGGTGCTCCAACGCGTAGAGTACATCGTCGGAAATGCCCACCGGCAGTGCCGTCGAGTTGGTGTAATACGGGGTTCCGTTACCCTGTGCCTGGATGTCCGGGTAGAGCGACTTGTCGATCTTGGCCAGACGGTAGCTGGTGCCTTCGGCAGGCGTCGCTTCCAGGTTATAGAGGGAGCCTGTCTCCTCTTGAAAGCGGGAAGTGACACGACGCAGGTGGTTGAGCACCCGGCGCATCAGGCGAACGCCGCCTTCAGTTTCGATTCCACGGCCGATCAGGTTCAGACATGCTTCATGCCCGCCAAGAAGACCGATGGTGGAGAAGTGTCCCTTGTATCCGTTCTTGAGGTAGCGCTTGGACCACGGGAACATGCCCGCTTCAAGGTTGTTGTTGATGACCTTACGCTTGTATTCAAGGGATTCCTTGGCAAGTTCTGCGTATTCGGTGATCAGTTCAAGAAAGTCATCTTCGGACTGAGCAAGATAGGCGAGCTTGGGCAGGTTCAGTGTGACCACACCGATGGAGCCGGTGAGATCGCCTGCGCCGAACAGGCCGCCGGTCTTGTTGCGAAGTTCGCGAAGATCCATTTGAAGACGGCAACACATGGACCGAACGTCTTCGGGATTGAGATCAGAGCTGATGAAATTCTGGAAGTAAGGTACGCCGTATTTCGCGGTGAGCTGCATCAACAATTCGCCGATGTCGGATTCCCACGGGAAATCCTTGGTGACGTTGTACGTCGGGATCGGGAACGAGAAGATGCGGGACTGGTAGTCTCCTTCCAGCATGACTTCGATGTACGCCTTGTTGATCATGGCCATTTCTTCTTCGAAGTCGCCATAGGTCAATGTGTCGTCGTATTTGCCGCCGATGATGATCGGCTCGGAAGCGATGTGCTTGGGAGCGACGAGGTCAAACGAAAGGTTGGTGAACGGAGACTGTCCGCCCCAGCGAGAGGTCGTGTTCAGGTTGAAGACGAACTTCTGCATGCACTGGCGTACCTGCTCGTAATTGAGACCGTCGTGGCGAATGAAGGGTGCCAGGTAGGTGTCGACGTTGTTGAACGCCTGGGCTCCGGCCCATTCGTTCTGCAACGTGCCGAGAAAGTTATTCATCTGGCCGAGGGCAGTGTCAAAATGCTTGGCAGGACCGGCAGAGGCGCGGCCTTCGAGGTTGAACCCTTCGAGCAGCAGGTCGCGCAGGGACCAGCCTGCGCAGTATCCGGCAAGACCGAATGAAAGATCGTGGATATGGAAGTATCCGTGCTCGTGCGCCATGCGGATTTCTTCCGGGTACTTTTCCAGCGCGTAGCGTGCCTGGACCGTCCCCGAAAGGTGGAGCATCAATCCCTGAAAGGAATGGGTCATGTTGGCGTTTTCATTAACGCGCCAGTCGGCCTGATCAAGGTAGGTGTCGATGACATCCTTGATATCAAGATATGCTTCCTTCTGAGAACGGAGCTGTCTGCGCTTTTCCCGGTACAGGATATACTTTTTGGCGATTTCAAACTGTCTGGACTCCATGAGAATCTGCTCGACAGTGTTCTGGACATGCTCCTGTTCGGGGATGTCCACTCCATCGAGTTTTTGCTCAACCTTTCTCGCCAGACGTTTGCCGAGAATGGGGTCCTTGATACCGCTGGCAGCGAGTGCCTTGAAAATGGCTTGGGAGATGCGGTCAGTTGACCACGTTTCCAACCGGCCGTCGCGTTTCATGATCTGACTGGGCATGCTCCGTCTTCCTCCTTGGGGGCACATATTGTTGAATCTTCAGTTCGTAATCGAGAGGCAAGTAGCTTTGGGCTGTTTCGATATCACTATCGGTAAGCCCGGGCACCTGGGTGGTGCGGAAGTAAAATGCCTCGGGTTTGGCCTGTGCAATCCTGAATATGCGTTCGAGGTTGGCTTTGGCGGCAATTTCGGAAACGGCATGGCCGGTGAGGGCGGGGTACTTGGCGTACGGTCCCTTCACATCGACGGCAAAAACATCGGCCAGATTGCATTCCAGCAGTTCGGCGACGATGTCGGGCCGCATCCCGTTGGTGTCGATTTTGATGGGCAGTCCGACTTTTCTGATTTCCATGAGCAACTCGCCCAGCGCAGGGACCAGTGTGGGTTCCCCTCCGGTGATGGTCACACCGTCCAGCCATCCGGCGCGGTCGCGCAGGTAGGATGTGATGCGGGTCTTGTCGATGGCAGGGAGCGATTGCATGTCCCACGCCAGTTCATGGTTGTGGCAAGTCGGACAATGCAGGTTGCATCCGCCGAGAAAAATAATGCACGTGGCTCGCCCTGGCCAGTCACAAAGGCTCAGGTTCTCAAAACCGCGTACGTAGTTCCATACCCCGACGGGTGTATCCATCCTCGAATCTCCTCTGCTACTGCGCGCAGAAATGGTTTTTATTGGGTGCCGAATGTCGCTCTGAATGTCGTGTGAGGCGGTGATTTTCCGGCGAACTTTAGCTGTGAGACAGGGTGTGTGGAGCACAGCCGAAGTGTGTCCACATTGATATCCTACGCTTCCGATTTTGTACAGGGGGTGTTTTGGAATTTTTTTAATAGTGAGCTGCTGTATTTTGATTGTAACTAATTATAGGCAAATATGCGGGAATTGTAAAAGTTTTCCACAGGCTGTCGCATCCAGTGTTCACCAAAATATTTAACTTTTTTCTAGAGCTAGTTTAGAAAAAAAATGGATCAAATTCAGCTGGGTTGATTTTCGACAGGTATGGCGGTCGGCAGGTGTGGTGGGCGTCGGTGCGCCACGACGAGAATGGCTTACCATAAGGGCTTTCGGTTTGAAACCGGTTTTTGGAAGGATTCCACAGAAAAATGAACAGTTAAGTTGGGATTTTTTCCTGAGTCTCGCTAGCTATTGCGGCTCAACGGTTCGCACTTGTCAACCCTTTGATAGTTGTTTTTTGCAGGATTATACCGCTGTTCAATATCTTATTGCCTAATTCATGCGTGTTGTCTATATTGCTTTGACTCATTACATTCAAACTTGGAGGAACGTATGCAGTTGGACATGCACTACCATGGGACCTATGCGGTCGCCAGAATGGCGGGGTTTTCACCTGACCTTGCCAACACCATCGCCACCGCCGCGCAATATGTGGACGAGTCGGTCTGCGCTCAGCCGGTTGATATTGCCAATAGAAGGTACATGCTGCCGGTGGTTTCGGCGCACAAGATGCTGGAGGTGTCGAAGAACTTTGACAGGATGGATCAGTGGAACGTGTGGGTGCCCTTTCATTTCCTGCCCGGTGGTATGGGCGACAATGTCGAGTCACGGATGATCTGTCTTAAGGGAGATGAAGGAAACAGGGCGGTCGAAGCGATTATCGAGCATACCCTCGCTGCCAATGCTGCCAATGAGCCGTACGCACTTCATCTGCTGGGCATCATCTCTCACGTCATTCAAGACACCTATTCGCACTACGGGTTCTCCGGCACAGCCTCTCCGCTCAATGAAGTCGATCAGACCACACTTGAAGCCTTGAATGCCGATGTTCTGGATTCATATGTTTCGCGCAAACTTGACCTGTTCAAGGAGCGTGTAGCCGCATCGTTTGCCGAAGCATCCATGCTGGGACATGCCGGTGCCGCGACATTTCCGGACAGGCCGTACATGCGCTGGCAATTCGAATACAGCAACTCCGGTCACCCGGAGGTAGAATATCTCGCATCCGAAAGGGATAATGCCCAGTCCTTTTACGAGGCGTGCACGCGTCTTCACGCTGTGTACAAGGCGTTCCTTTCCAGCCAGTCGTCCCTGGATGCGCCCCATGAGCCGTTTTCAGAAAGACAGGAGCCGATACTGAAGGAAATATTGGCCTACGAGGGGATCAAGGAAGAACGGTGTAAAGTATGGAAGATGCGCATTGAAGATGGTTCTCTTTTCAGCAATGTTGCCTCCAGTGATGTTGATCGTAATTTCTCGCCTTCCGGGTGGGGTATTCGAGCTGTGATGGACAATCCACTTGCATCCTCTACCGATTCGTTCCAGTTCCACCGGGCTGCCAGGTCCTACCTTGAACTGGTCCATGACAAGATACTGCCGATGTTGAAAATATTGAATTAATTGAAGAGCCGCCAGTCGAGGCAAAGGTGCATCGTCTATTATGAAGTAATGGAATATAGGTGCACATATTTGACATTGAGACCGTTTATGCCCATGTGAAGTCGATACCAATCTAAAATGGCGGAGATTTAATCATGTGGAAGTTTGTCGTGCTGGCGGTGGCAACGTTTCTGACGTTGTACATCGGCTGGCGGCTCATAAACCCTGCCTCCATACGCAGACGGTGGAAGGTTGCGGCCTGGCTGGCTGTGCCGGTTCTGCTGTTCGGCCAGCGCCTCAAGTGGCTGGTTGATGGCCAGGGTTTAGATAGCGATATATTGGTTTATGTGAACTGGGTGGGATACACGTTCCTGGGTTTCGTGTCCCTTCTGGTTATTTTCATGTTGGGGCGGGATATCCCGGTATTGTGTAAGCGGATCGGGCAGAAGATCAGTCTTCGCCTTGGCCGTCGGCGCCCTCGCATCTACACCAAAAAGGCGGATCAGGAGCGTCGGCGATTTTTGCTCAATGCAAGTAATACGGCTATCCTGACAGCCACACTCCCGCTGACGGGCTACTCTATCTTCAAGGCCCGCTCCGTGCCGCCTGTTGTACCCAATGAACTGCCGGTCATAGGCCTGCCGAACGGTCTGGACGGATTCACCATTGCCCAGATATCCGACACCCATGTGGGGCCGACCATCCGAGAAGACTGGCTTCAGGCAGTGGTCGATGCCGTTAATGCCCAGAACCCGGATATGATCGTGCACACCGGCGATGTCGTCGACGGGACCGTGCAGGAGTTGAACGAGGCGGTAGCACCGTTTTCCAATCTCACTGCCCCGCATGGCGTCTGGATGTGCACCGGCAACCATGAGTACTATTCCGGGGTTGAGCAGTGGGCCTTGAAGTCGGATCAGCTCGGCATGAAGCCGCTGCTCAACGAGCACCGGTTGATCGATACCGGACAGGGCCGCATCCTGCTTGGCGGTGTAACCGATATTCGTAGTGAGCATATGCATCCCGCGCACAAGTCGTCGCCCAAGGCGGCCATGGCCAATGCCCCGGATCATGATGTTTCCATCCTGTTGGCGCACCAGCCTCGCTCCATCTATGAAGCCGAGGCAGCCGGATTCAATATCCAGTTGTCCGGGCATACCCATGGCGGGCAATACTTCCCGTATAACTTTGCCGTGCATTTGTTCCAGCCCTATGTCCGTGGGCTGCACCTGCATGGAAACACGCTGCTGTACGTCAACGTGGGGACAGGTTACTGGGGACCGCCCATGCGACTTGGTTCAGGGCCTGAGATCACCCTGCACACCTTGCGGAAAGCCTGATCTCCGAATAATCAGTGAAAACGTATCGCCCGGAGCAACAAACTGTTGCTCCGGGCTTTTTTGTATTTGTGTTCTCTTTTGATCAGAACGGCCAGAATTCGGGAATGAAGAGGGCGGCTCCACCGCAGACGATGGCGACCATTGGCAGACCAAGACGCAGATAGTCCGCGAAACGGTATCCCGCAGGTCCGTATACGATGAGGTTGGTCTGGTAGCCGATGGGGGTTGCGTAGCAGGCCGAAGCACCAAAGGCGACTCCGATGATGAATGGTCGGGGGTCCACATTCAGGGTTTGAGCCGTTGCAATGGCAATGGGCACGAGGAGCACGGCTGTGGAGTTGTTGGATAGAAAGTGGGACAGCAGGCTGGTAAGAAGAATAAACGCCGTCAGGATGACATGGGGACCTGCATCCTGGAACATGCCGAGAAATGCGTGGGCATAGTACGCATCCGCCCCTGTTTTCTGCATGGCAGACCCGAGGGCAATGGTTCCGATGATCAGCATGATGACCTTGACGTCCACCGCCCGATAGGCATCGGAGATGTTCAGGCAGTTGGTCAGGATCATGGCAAATCCAGCGGCAAAGGATGCGGTCAGGATATCAGTGATACCACTGGCTGTTGCGATGATCATGGCAATAAAAATGACCATGGCGATAGGCGCACGCTTCCAGTTGACGATGTCTTTGACCACGTCATCGTCGAGAATTATGAAATCGTCTTCTTCACGAATGGTTGCCAGGGATGCTTCGTTGACTTGCACGAGCAGTACGTCACCGACCTTGAGGCGCTGTGAGTTGCCCTTTCTCCACGAGTAGTGCTCGTGCCTGCGGATAAGCCCGACGATGCTGACATCTTCAAAGTCGGCCAGATACAGATCGCGAAGCCGGGTGCCGCGCGCCTTGGAACCGGATGGGATCAGCACTTTTACCAACTTGGAAACGCCGGAATGGAGCGCTTTGAAACAGTGAGGCTTGCTGCATGAGGGCAGGCTGACATCTCGTTGGTCAAGCAGTCGGGTTATTTCATCTGCTGAAGCCCGAACAAGGATCAAATCGTCCTCTCGAAGCATGATCCGGGTTACATCCAGCCGGAAAATACGTTGACCGCGATATACCTCGTATATCTTGATTCCCGGCCGGCTTTCCAGTCGGCCCTTCACCGGCTTTTCTCCGATAAGGCTGCTGTCGGCAGGAATGGTCAGTTCGGAAAGATACAGTTCGGGAGAAGATGGGCTGTCGATATCCGGAGAGTCATGGGCTGGGAGCAGAAAGTCGGAAAACATGAGCATGAACGCGCCACCCACCAACGCTATGGGTACGCCCAGTATGGACAACTCGAACATGGTAATAGGTGCGGCTCCGAGACCGGCTGCCACGTCGCTGACGAGAATGTTGGTTGATGTACCGATGAGCGTACATGTTCCCGCCAGAATGGAGATGTACGAAAGGGGGATCAGGAATTTCGACGGCGTGAACCCGAACCGGACACAAGCTGTCATGACGATTGACATGAACAGAACCACCACCGGGGTATTGTTCAGGAACGCCGAGAGGGTGCCGACCAGCAACAGGGTCAGGAGCATAAGCTTCAATCGGCTTCCATTAGCGTATCTGATGACCATGCGGCTGACAAAGTTGAGGGCGCCGGTGCGGACCAGCCCGTAACTGACGACAAACAGGGCGGCCACAGCCAATGGAGCAGGATTGGAAAAGCCTCCCATGGCCTCTTTGGGAGTGAGCAGCCCGGTCAACATGAGAACCACGATAATCCCGATGCCTGTGACATCAACGGTGAACCGCTCCGTCACCAGAAGAATGATAGCGGCAAGCAGAATGAGTGAAACAATGAGAATGTCGGGTGTCACAGGACCTCCTTGGTACATTATAGTCCAACGTATCATGATAGTCCTTTCGATACATGAAAATGTCAAGGGTGAGCTTGCAAGGCGCGAATCTGCATTTTTACGCATTCTGTTGTTGACCTGTGTGAAAGAGTGGTCTAATTGGGGAATTGGTCCAACCAATGACCGTGAATGCCGTGAGGTGTTGGTTTTTACGTGTTTGAGCCGGGCCGGTCCGGGTTGTGGGGGTGCTGGTCCCGAAGATGCTAGCCTAAGAGTCGTGCCTCACAACCCGGACATGCTTTTTTCTCACCCACGGAGCTACAGTTATGGACGTCAAACCAATCAATCGAAAATCTATTTATCAGGATATCGTACTTCAGATACGGGCCATGATCGAACGTGGTGAATTGACTCCGGGCGATAAGCTTCCACCGGAACGGCGGTTGGCAGAGATGTTCTCTGTTTCGCGCAATACGGTCCGCGAAGCCATCAAGGCGTTGGCACAAAAGGATATTCTTGAAAGCAGGCAGGGGGCAGGGACGTTTGTCCGTGTTGCCGATGCCGACAGCTTTGCCGAAGCCTTTGCCGGTTCAATCGTTCGCAGTCAGCCCAGACTCAAGGACATCTTCGAGGTTCGCAAGTTGGTGGAGCCGGAAATTGCGGCTCTGGCAGCGCGCAATGCATCTCCTAGTGATATCACCTGGATGGAGAATGTCATTTCCGAACAGGAAGAGGCGGCTCAGGCCGGTAAGATGACCAGCGAACTGGACCAGTTGTTTCATGAAATATTGGCCGAAGCCTCTGGCAATTCGGTCATGCGCATAATGATCGGCGCCTTGCACGACGAGTTCGTGGAGAGCCGGATCTCTGTTCTGCAGTCCAAGGACCGTCAGCAGCGTTCACTGGAAGCCCACAAGGCCATCGTTGATGCCATCAAGGGCGGCCACATCATGCAGGCGGAAAAGGCCATGCGGGAACATTTGGAAGAAGTCGAACGAATAGTGTTTGCAGACAAATAACGACAGATGGAGGAACCATGAAGGAAATCAAGGATAAAGCCCGTGAGATGATGAAAGGATTCTGCCGGGTCTGCAAGGTATGTGACGGTAAGGCCTGCGCCGGAGAAGTTCCGGGTATGGGCGGACTTGGCACTGCCTCATCGTTCAAGAACAACCTCTCCGCACTGGCCGAAGTCAAGCTGAACATGCGTTTGCTGCACGGTGCTACCGAGCCTGACTGTTCGACCAAAGTCCTTGGGTATGATCTGGCTATGCCGATCATGGCAGCGCCCATCGGTGGTGTATCCTTTAATATGGGCGGCAAAATCACTGAAGACGAATATGCCGATGCTGTCGTCGGTGGCTCCAAGGCTGCCGGTGTCATCGGTTGTGTCGGTGACGGCGTGCCCCCATTCATTCACGAGGCCGGATACGCTGCCATTGATAAGAATGACGGGTACGGCATTCCATTTATCAAGCCCTGGGAAGGGGAAGAGCTGGAAGAAAAATTTGAAAAAGCCAAGGCCACCGGTTGTACCACCTTTGGTGTGGATGTCGATGCCGCCGGACTGATCACCCTTCGTCAGATGGGTCGCCCTGTTTCGCCCAAAAAGCCGGAAGAGATTAAGGCGCTGATCGATACGGTTCATGGCTGGGGTGCCAAGTTCATCCTCAAGGGTATCATGACCCCGGATGAGACCGAACTGGCTGTTGAAGTCGGGGCCGACGCCATTGTCGTTTCCAACCATGGTGGCCGCGTGCTTGACCATGCTCCCGGTTCCGCTGCTGTGCTTCCGGGCATCGCCAAGGCTGTTTCCGGCAAGCTCGATGTCATCGTTGACGGTGGCATCCGTGATGGTGTGGATGTCCTCAAGATGCTGGCCCTTGGTGCTGATGCCGTCATGATCGGGCGTCCTGTCTCCATTGCTGCCGTGGGTGGCTTGCAGGAAGGGGTGGAAACCTACTTCGCCACACTCAAGGGCCAACTGTTGCAGGCAATGGTGCTGACCGGTTCCCAGACCGTCGAGGATATTACCTCGCGCGTTCTGTTCAGCGAATAATTCAATAACCGGGCCCGCTTCACATGAAGCGGGCCGAGTTCATTATGATCACCACATATATTCTCTATCTCGTACTCGGCGCTTTGGCCGGAGTACTTGCCGGACTGCTCGGCATCGGCGGCGGGTTGGTCATCGTTCCCATGCTCAATTTCGCATTTGAGTTGCAGGGATTCCCCGAGGTGCACATCCAGCATGTTGCGCTGGGTACGTCGCTGGCGACGATCATCTTTACTTCCCTTTCCAGCATGCGTGCCCATCACAAGAGGGGGGCCATCGACTGGACCGCCTTCTGGCGGCTGGCACCGGGGATCATTCTCGGCACCTACCTTGGTGCGTGGATTGCGTCGATCCTTTCCACCATGGTCCTCAAGGCGGTGTTCGGGATATTCCTGTACTACGTCGCCACTCAGATGCTTTTCGGCAAGAAGACGGAAGGAACTCGGGAAATGCCGGGGACTGTCGGTATCTTTGGCGCCGGAAATGTCATCGGCATCTTTTCTGCCATCGTCGGTATTGGCGGCGGCACCTTGACGGTTCCGTTTCTCTCCTGGTGTAGTCAGACCATGCATCGCTCCATCGCCACCGCCGCTGCCGTGGGATTGCCCATCGCGTTGTCCGGAACCGCAGGATACATCATCAATGGTACAGGGGTTGAGAATATCCCCGGGCCGCACATCGGATATGTCTACATCCCGGCCCTGCTCGGTATTATCGCCACCAGCATGTTGACCGCGCCTTTCGGGGCCAAGCTTGCTCACTCGTTACCTGTCGATAAGTTGAAACGCATCTTTGCAATTTTGTTGTATGCTGTTGGTACAAAAATGTTGTGGAGTGCATTCTTGTAGGATATCCCACTCGGATGCTTACAAGATGGAGTGCGCCGAATGGCTATAGGGCGTCCCTGAAAATAGGGATGCCTTTGGTCGTTAGTATGATGTCGTCCACAGTGATGACATTCACGGACAGAATTTTTCTGGGAAACTATTCCCTCGAGGCCTTAGGCGCGTCGCTCCCTGCGAGCATTGCCGCGTTCCTGTTCCTTTCTTTTTTCTTTGGTGTTGCCGAATACACCGGAGTCTTTGTTTCCCAATATACTGGTGCATGCCGTCATGAGCGGGTTGGGGCAGCCTTGTGGCAGGGTATATGGTTTTGCATTCCCGCGGGCCTGATCCTCGCGTCGCTCTGGTTCATTGCCGAACCGCTTTTTGCTCTTGGTGGACATCCGCCGGAAGTGAGGGAATTGGAAGTCGTCTACTTCCGTATCCTGACACTGGGCGGCGGACCGTTCTTACTCGGCATCACGTTGTCCTGTTTCTATTCCGGGCGCGGCATCACCAAGCCGGTGATGCTGGTCAACCTTGCGGCTGCCGGAATCAATATCCCCTTGGATTATTGTCTGATCAACGGTGTTTGGATATTCCCCGAACTCGGTATCGTAGGAGCCGGTCTGGCGACCGTCTTCGGCTATACGCTACCAGCCGTCTGTTTCGCCCTGCTCATCTTCAACAAGCACAATGACGCGTCATTCCGCGTGCTTTCCGCTGTCCGGTTCGAGCCGGAGCTGTTCAAGCGGTTCATGAAATACGGGTTGCCCGGTGGTGTGCAGTTCTTTCTGGAAATATTCGGCATTACCTTTTTCGTGTTCATCGTCGGGCGTATCGGTGAAGTCGAACTGGCTGCCAGCAATATCGCCATTTCCATCGATACCCTGGCGTTCCTGCCGACCCTGGGGCTGAACATCGCCGTGTCCATCATGGTTGGGCAGGCCATGGGCAATCGGAACCCGGACGGGGCTTTCTATGCAACCAAGTCCGTATTGCACATCGCGCTGACCTACATGTTCTTCATGGCGATGATCTTTTTCGTGTTCCCGGTGCCTCTTCTGGAGCTGTTCCGAACCCGTGGCGAAGTGGCGGCTTTCAATGATGTCGTCCCGCTTGGAATTGTTCTCCTGCGGTACGTTGCCGCCTTTACCCTCGTGGATGCGGTGGCCATCGTCTATGTGGGAGCATTGAAGGGTGCAGGCGATACGCGATTCATCATGACTGTCATGGGCAGCGCGTCATTCGGATGTCTTGTCATCCCGCTTTCGCTGCTCAGCTACTTCGGATCAACTTCCGTTCACGGTCCATGGATATGCCTCGTGCTGTACGTGACAGTTCTTGCAGTCGTGTTCCGTGCGCGGTTCAACAAGGGCGTATGGCGCTCTCATCGCGTTATCGAAGACTATTGATCGGTAAGCTATCAACGCTTTTCATTGCGCGTTAATGCTAATTCGGAAAGTAAGGTCGATCGTCCATTTTGGATGATCGACCTTTTTCTTATTGAGTGAGATGTCAGCCAACGTAATGCATCTTCATCAGCTATTGGCAATGAAGCGGACTGGGTACGGTTACGATGGCTCGTCACTAGGACCGGATGATGTGGACCACCGCACAAACAAAAAGGGCGTAGCTAAAGCTACGCCCTTTTGAATTCAATTGTTGCTCTGTTTATTGAGCTTCCGGATCGTAAGCTGCCTGTTTGACTTCCAATGCATTGATCAGGCGACCTTCCAGAGTGAGGAAACGGTACAGGGAGAATTCGCGGTTGGACATGGCGGTTTCCAGCAGTACCGAGTTGCTGAATACTTCATTGATGGAGTCGAGCACATCCAGCAGGGAGCGCTGACCAACATTGAATTGCATCAGGTACATGTCACGGGATTCCATGCTGTACTGCAGGGCTTCCTGGTGCTTCTGGATGGACTGAACCGCAGTCTGGTACTCGGTCCAGGCTGTAGCAACCTGTCGGGAAAGATCTTCCACGGTATCCTGAAGAGTGGCCTTGGTTTCCTTGATGCGATCATCAGCAGACTGGCGATCGTAGTAATCAGAGGTGCCGTTGAACAGATTCCAGTTCAGCGCGAGCATGGCACGGTTGTCGTTGAGGTAGGTCTCGGAACCGTCCAAGTCATCGGTGTAGCGTGAGCTGAGTTCAATATTCACAGTGGGCATGTAAGCGGCAGTGACAACACCCTTGTCGCGTTCGGTTGCAGCGACATCCGCTTTAATGGCCTTGACCTTGGGGTTGTTATCCAGAGCCTTGTCCATGATGGTGTCCATGGAAGCAGGGATTGCGTCCATCTGGAAACCTGTGTCCTGCAGCGGACCGGCCTGAAGCCCGGTGACACGGCGATATTCAGCTTCTGCGATACGCAGGGCGCCCATGTCGGAAATGAGGGTGGTCTCAGCGCGTGCGACACGGCCTCTGGCCTGCATCTCGTCAGCCTTATTGCCAGCACCACCGGCTACGCGTTCTGCGATGGAGTCCAGCACTTCCTGGTGAGCCGTGATGTTTTCACCGGCCAACGCAACCAGCTTGCGTTCGCGAACGATGTCGATATGGGCGCGGATGGCGTCCAGAGCGATGTTTTCCACGTTGTCATACAAACGATGTTCGGCAGATTCGAGACGATTCTTGGAACCCTGGTAGTCATTGTAACGGTTCATGCCGTCAAAGACGTTCTGGGTCAGAGTCAGCGTGGAGTCGGAAGCAGTGTTGGTGTCTCCGTCCTTGTTGTCAATACGAGTTGCTCTGCTATCGTAGTTTTGCAGTCCGTAGTTGACCGAAAGATCAAGGGACGGGAAAAAACGACCAAGGGCCGATGACAAGTCATTGGATACTGCGTCACGGTTGTGCAGCAGTGCTTTGATTTGCGGATGGTGCTTTACGGCAGCCTCCACCGACTCCTTGATGGTTGTGGTGCCGTCCGGGCCGGCAAGGGCCGGGCTGAATGACACAATGGAAATGAATATTGCAAAGATCAGTCGTCTCATCTGAGTCCTCATCGTAAAGTAAAAGTATATAGTCTTCTGGTAGCTTGAATCCGGCTTGTTGGCAAGCCCTTGTAACGAAAAGCCCGGCATATGATATGCCGGGCTTTTGTTGTTATTCAGTACCGGAGTCGATCATGAACTGGATTAGGTCGTCAGCGGTGTTGGTGTCGCTGATTGTGGTCTGGTGCTCGGAGAGTTCGGTTTGCGTTACGCCCAGGAGCTTGACGACAACATCGTTGCCCTGATCGTCACCAACGAGCACTTCCGTGTAATCGATGGAATTGTCCGTGTGCGAGGTGATATCCTTTACCGACATGCCGTCACCCAGTTCAAGGGCGTCGGTGCCGACGTGGAAGTCCTCGACCACGATCATGTCTTCACCATCAGACAATGCTGATCTGTCGATGAGGATGGTGTCGTTGCCTTCACCCGTGATCACGTAATTGTTGCCACTACCGGCGTTGATGATGTCGTCACCGTCGCCGCCGAAGATGAAGTCATTGCCGTCGCCGCCATTCAGAAGGTCGTTGCCGTTTCCGCCGTAGATGGCATCGTTGCCCTCATCGCCGAAGATCTGCACACCATCTGCGGCAGCGTCTTCAGGCTGTTCCGGATCGGTTGCGAAGATGATGTCGTCACCCTTGGAACCGTTGAGCAGATCGTCATCATTACCGATGATCTGGGTGTCGAAGACGCGCTCCACCTGGACGTTGTCAATGATCGTTCCGGTGTGATCTCCGCCTGCGGAGTGGTGCTCGGCAAAGGTCAACTCAGCATGATCAGTGGGCGCCACAGCTTCGAACTCAGCTTCTGCCCAGTGAGCGTTCTTGATGTTCGGCTCGTAGGTCTGAATGACTACGCCATCCTGAACCAGTTCGTACTTCGCGGAATCACTATTCCAGAGCACGCTGGCTACAAGGCTATCGCCCAGCAGGACATCGAAGTTGTTTGATTCGAACGTCGAGCCCCAGGTTCCGCCAAAAGCGAAGCTGATGGAGACAGTCTCTCCTGCCTTGGTGGCGATAGTCTGCGAGAGAACGTCATTGCCGTGGGTCGAATCCAATTCCATGAACTGGCCGTTATCGCGAGTTCTTTCTCCGGCGTAGTCGCGAACGGCCATGTCGTTGCCATTGTTAGACCAGTTGTCGACCTCAGTCGTTGCAAACGGGTTTTCAGTCATTGTCGCAGTGGACTCAAATCCCGAGTTCAGCACAATCTGGCCGGTGGCCGCAACATCCACGACAGCAATGGTCGAGGTGGCGGTGTTGCTCTCTTCTCCGGCAGTATCCATGACCGTGATCTCGATGACCCGGTCGGTCTCATCAGGAGTAGTGCGGCTGTTTTCGAAGGTGATGCCTCCTATGACATCTTCATAGACGTCCATGGGGAAGTCGCCGGAAAGGGAGACAGTGATTTCGCCGTTCGCCTCGGTTATCTCAGCGATCATGCCGTCCGGCAGGTCGCCGGTATTCAGGATGTCACCATCCTTGGCGTTGGTCAGAACGATGGTCGCACCGGACATTTCAGCGGAGTCCACATCATTGATGGAGACATCGCCGGCCACGGCAACCTTGCCCTCGCTGTCAACATAGGTGGCAGCGTAATCAGCGGTGTTGTCCTGTGCGGAGTCGACGCTGATGACCAGATCGTCGAAATCGTCATCGTCATTGGTCCGCAACTGGTCATCGACCAATACGGTCAGTGAACCATCGGCTTCGTTGACGAACTGGAATGTCGCTTCCTCTCCATCGGGGTTGAAGGCGGCAATGTCGAACTGAACGTCGACAATCTTGCTGTTTCCTCCCCGGTCAAGGGAGAGAGCCCAATGCCCTTCATGCATGACGAACTGGAGGTTCGAGGACTGAATGTCGCCATTGGTGATGCCCTTGCCACCTGCATCGGAGATCAGGAAGAAGTGGACATCCTGATCGCCCTCGAAGGTCTCGAGTACGTTCCGCAGCATGGACGCATTGTTGGAATTGGTAAGAATGACTTCCGGGCTTTCTGGTATGGGATCGCCATCGGACACGAAGTAAACGCCGAGCATGTTGGTGTAGCTCGCATGTTCGCTGTCGACAGTGACCTCGGTTCCCTGAGCCAGGTCCAGAGTCGGAGCCTCGTTGGACAGGGTCTGAGGATTGATATCGATGGTTACAGTGGATTCTTCTGCTGCCGGAAGACCGTCGTTGTCCACGGGGATGTAATCAAAGGAAGTCTCAAGGCCTCTTTCCACACCAACATAACGCAGTTCCCAGTTGGAACCGACGTCGGAGTCAGTAGTGAATACGATCTCATCGAAACCATTTCCACCGGTCATTTCCGAGGTGATGGTGTACTCGTTCAGCAGTTCACCGTTGCCAAGGTTCTTGACCGCGCCGGAGCCGACGATCTCGCCGTCGAGCATGGCGATCCAGACCGCGTTGGCATCCACCTCTACGTTATCAGGATCAAAGTGGCCGCCCAGTCCGTCGAATCCGACAGTGGCACTGTCGATGGTTGTTCCAAAATCAACAGTGATGGACTCAGTGTGGTTCTTGGTATTTTCAATTCCATCTCCCTTGCCGACACCGATCCCCTGGCCGATATGATTCGCATCGTTGTCGTATTGCACGAACTTTCCGCCGGTTCCATTTGCGTGGAAGGTGTATCCTTCTTCGGCATTACCGGACAGCTTGAGCTTGCCGCTGGTGACGGTCACGGTGTTATCGCCCCATGTCTGGGTGAGCTTGTGGCCGCCTTGTACCAACGTTCCCCAGTTGTCCCAGTTCAGGTTCTGGCCGTCGATGGAGCCGAGAACAAAGGTGGATGATTGGGACGGGTCTGCTTCGAAGGTGAAGGAACCGGAGCCGAGATCGTAGGTCTCGCCAACAACCACCTGCTCGCCGTTGTAGAGCAGGGTGCCGCCGGTGGGTTCGGAAGTGATGGTGATGCCGGTGACATCGCCGTCTGCATCAAAGACGTTGGTGTCTTCGATGAAGTTGATCTCAACTGGCTGGTTCATGTTGATTTCTTCAACAGTGAAGTCCGATCCGGTGGGACGTTCGTTGACGCCGATATTCAGGGTCTCTTCAACGGTGTTGTTCTGTCCGTCCGTCACGGTGACAGTGACAGACAGGTCGTCAGCGTTGTCCCAGTCGATTGCTGCGGAGTCGGTCAGGGTGATTACTCCGGTGTCAGGGTCGATGGAGAACGGTGAGTCGCCTTCGATAGAGAAGGTGAGGTCAGTGGAGTCGATGTCCGATGCAACTGCGGTGGCGACGTAGGTGCCGTTGGCGGCGTCCACGTTCAGTTCCGGATTCTCGGTCAGGGTGTCCACGCTCCGCATGGTGATATTGTCGATGACGTTACCGAATCCATCGTTGTTATGGGAGGCCAGAACCAGCTCGCCGGAGGTCGCACCTTCGGGGACATCCACGACGATGGTGCCGGTTTCCCAGTCAATGTTTTCGGGGTTGAAAGAACCGACCAACTGGCCGTTCCAATACACGTCAATGTTGCCGCTGTCGGCCTGATTGAGGTTGGCTCCGCGGTCAAAGAGGTCCAGCTCGATGACATACTGTCCCTGGCTGAGGCCATTGATGGTCTGCGAAATTACCAGTGCCTCGCCGCTTCCTACGCCGGTATCAATGACGTTGTCCTGGTCGGATGCACCGGGAATGCCGTCGCGGTTGCCGCTCATGACTTCCCAGCGGTCGCCTTCGACCAGCTGCCAAGGCTCGGGTACGTGACCCTTCGCCCAGTCACCGCTATCGATGTCGATGCTTTCGAAGCTGCCGTTAAGGATGAAGTTGTCATCATTCACTGCAGCAGCAAATGTAAGCAGGGTCGGATCGTTGATGTTCTCGACCTTGACAGAAGCGGTTCTGTCAGCGGTAAGTTCTCCGTCTGTTACGGTGAAACCGAATTCAACATCGCCACTCCAATCATCGGTGGGCTCGAAGGTCCAGGTTCCATCTTCGTTGTCGACAAGAGTGCCATCGCCCTTTTCAAGGGTGACCGAAGTCACGGCGAGGTCGTCGCCGTCCAGGTCGGAAGCGTTTTCGAGAAGCTCTTCCTTGCTGAAAGTGATGGATGTTTCTTCATCAATGGAGTCGAACGTGACATTAGGTGCGGTGAATCCTTCATTCACATCCCCGACATTGACATACAGGGTGTCGGTAACCGGATCGGCAATGCCGTCGGACACGGACACTTCAATGGCGTACTGGCCGCCTGCGCTCTCAATGGCCTCGAAATCAACTTCGCCATTCACGGTGATGACGCCGGTGTTCGGGTCGATGGTGAACGGTCCGTCGGTATCGATGGAGAAGGTCAGGTTGGTTGTGTCGACATCTTCACCCACTGCGGTGGCGATGTATGTGCCAAGGGCCACGTTCTCCTGAATGGAAACCGTGTTGTTTTCCGGCTCAACAGAAGTGGAAAGACGGACGTTGTCGACAACGATGCCGTATCCGTCGTTGTTGAATGATTCCAGCTTCAACGTGCCGCTGCCGCCCTCGGTGTCGATATTGACGGTAAAAGAGTTGCTGGTCCAGTTGTCGGAATTGGGATCAATGGTACCGATATGTTCGTTGTTCCAGTAGACATTCAGGATGCCGCTGGGGTCTTCGCCCAGATTCTCGCCGCGATCAAAGGCGTCGAGGGTCAGGGTGTATTCTCCCTTGGGAAGAGAATCGATGGTCTGGGAGATGATCAGCGCTTCTCCATGACCAACGCCGAAGTCGATGACGTTGTCACCGTCGGTGGCGCCGTCGATGCCGAAGCGATCACCGCGCATGACTTCCCAGCGGTCGCCGCCTTCGATCTGCCAGCCTTCGGGAGTGTGGCCTTGAGCCCATCCGCCCTGTTCGATGACGACATCTTCAAAGCTGCCGTTGACGAGCAGGTTGGAGGAATTGGTCAGGAAGCTGAGTTCCGGTGCGTCATTGATGCCGGTCACGTTGATGGTCAGCGTGGCTGTGGACGTGTTGTCGCCGTCCTTTACGTTGTATTCAACATCAAAGCTGAGCCGTTCGTCTTCGGCCAACTCATAGTTGGAAGCATCGAAGGTGTAGGTGCCATCGGGATTGAAGGTCAGGCCTTCGGGCGCATTATCCGGATCAACAAGGCTGAACTCCAGGTCTTCAATGTCGGTGTCGACGTCAGAGATCTGATCGGGATCGGCCACAGAGCCGGAGATAGTCGACTCTTCATCGACTTCAGCGGTTTCGCCGCTCACGACCGGGGCTTCATTCACGTCGCCCACATGAACGGTGAAGGAGTATGGATCGCCAAGCAATTCGCCTTCGCTATCAATATTCTTGGGAGTTACCGTGATTTCGTAGCTGGCGTTGGTCTCGAAGTCGAATCCTGCGCCACCAATGGCGGTCACAACACCGTTGGCATTGATGGTGAACATGTGGCTCGCATCAGAACCGTCAGCAGCAGTGGCAACGAGGTCGAAGAAGATCTCATCGCCTTCGATGTCTTCTGCTGTCACCTGTGCAATGTCGGTGTCGGTGGCCGTGTTTTCCAGAATGGCGAAGACCGGGTTGCCGGACTCGTCAACCGCATTGACCAGTACGTTGTCGATGCCGAACGATTCGTTGTTCAGAGCTTCGTTAAGTGTGGAACCAAGTTCCAGGGTCACGCTGTCACCGGGGTTGGTGATGGTGATGGACATGTGGTGGATCTGGTCTTCGTATCCACCAAAGCCGATGTTCGAGCGGCCATCGTCCTGGGCAGTGAATTCCCAGGTGATGACAGAACCGTCGTCGGTTGTGATGGTACCACTTCGGAAATCGGTGTCTTCATCGCTGTCGTTGCGTCGGCTGCGCTCCAGCGGCAGGACGATGTCGTTACCATCTACCGTAATGACGAGATCATCAAATCCCCAGGCCTTTGTCTGGGTCCATGAGTCGATCTCATACACATCGAAGTCGATGGTGACCGTCTCGGTTCCTTCCACAATATCAAATGTCTTGGTGGTGCTGTCGCCCATGCCGAATCGGCCGAGGAAGCTGCCGAAATCCGTACTGGTTTCGGTGGTCGTGTTATCAGTCCAGCCAGAGGCTCCCTGCTCAAAGTTGCTGGCGTGCATGCCAACACCCGTGATGACCGGAGCGTCATTCGTGCCGTTGACTACAACAGTGATGGTCTCGGTGGTCGATCCGTCCTTGGAGGTGACGGTAAAGGTCTCGGTGAACGAATCACCGGTGCTCAGTTCCTGAACCTCAGGAATGTTGTTGTCGATGGAATATGTCCATTCGCCAGATTCGGTGATGGTCAGTTCGCCGATATTATCACCCTGATCGACATTGGTATCGAAAAGAGATTCGCCGGCATCATCATCGTCGATGGTGAGGGTGCCGCCTGTAGTCAGCGAGACATCCTGATCCACATCCGCTCTCAGTTCCTTTACAGAAGAGGAGTCGTCACCGGAAATGGTGGGCAAGTCATTGGTGCCGTTGATGGTGATAGTAATGGTCTCGGTAGCCGAGCCGTCCTTTGAGGTGACGGTGAACGTTTCGGTGAGCGTGTCGCCTTCACCCAGTTGCTGGATGGCGGCGGTGTTATTGTCGACAGTGTATTCCCATGCGCCGTTTTCAGTGATGGTCAACTGTCCGAGCTTGCCGGTGTTGTCCACGGTGGTGGAGAATCCGTCTTCGTCGAGGTCCACGTCTTCGGAAAGCAGAGTGCCGCTAGTGGTGAGCGTTGCGGCAGCTTCTTCGGTCACGCCGCCGGTGGTGTCACCGGAAATCCTGGGAACATCATTGGTGCCAGTGATGGTGATAGTGATGGTCTCGGTAGCCGATCCATCCTTTGAGGTGACGGTGAACGTTTCGGTGAGCGTATCGTCTTCACCCAACTGCTGGATGGCGGTGGTGTCATTGTCGACAGTGTATTCCCATGCACCGTTTTCAGTGATGGTCAACTGACCGAGCTTGCCGGTGTTGTCCACGGTGATGGAGAAGCCGTTTTCGTCGAGGTCCACGTCTTCGGAAAGCAGAGTGCCGCTAGTGGTGAGCGTTGCGGCAGCTTCTTCGGTCACGCCGCCGGTGGTGTCACCGGAAATCCTGGGAACATCATTGGTGCCAGTGATGGTGATAGTGATGGTCTCGGTAGCCGATCCATCCTTTGAGGTGACGGTGAACGTTTCGGTGAGCGTATCGTCTTCACCCAACTGCTGGATGGCGGTGGTGTCATTGTCGACAGTGTATTCCCATGCACCGTTTTCAGTGATGGTCAACTGACCGAGCTTGCCGGTGTTGTCCACGGTGATGGAGAAGCCGTTTTCGTCGAGGTCCACGTCTTCGGAAAGCAGAGTGCCGCTAGTGGTGAGCGTTGCGGCAGCTTCTTCGGTCACGCCGCCGGTGGTGTCACCGGAAATCCTGGGAACATCATTGGTGCCAGTGATGGTGATAGTGATGGTCTCGGTAGCCGATCCATCCTTTGAGGTGACGGTGAACGTTTCGGTGAGCGTATCGTCTTCACCCAACTGCTGGATGGCGGTGGTGTCATTGTCGACAGTGTATTCCCATGCACCGTTTTCAGTGATGGTCAACTGACCGAGCTTGCCGGTGTTGTCCACGGTGGTGGAGAAGCCGTCTTCGTCGAGGTCCACGTCTTCGGAAAGTAGGGTGCCGCTAGTGGTGAGCGTTGCGGCAGCTTCTTCGGTCACGCCGCCGGTGGTGTCACCGGAAATCCTGGGAACATCATTGGTGCCAGTGATGGTGATAGTAATGGTCTCGGTAGCCGAGCCGTCCTTTGAGGTGACGGTGAACGTTTCGGTGAGCGTATCGTCTTCACCCAACTGCTGGATGGCAGTGGTCGTATTGTCGACAGTGTATTCCCAAACACCGTTTTCAGTGATGGTTAACTGACCGACCTTGCCGGTGTTGTCCACGGTGGTGGAGAAGCCGTCTTCGTCGAGGTCCACATCTTCGGCCAGCAGGGAACCTGTGGCGGTAAGAGTGGCGGCAGCTTCTTCGGTCACGCCGCCGGTGGTGTTACCGGAAATGCTGGGCACATCATTGGTTCCAGTGATGGTGACCGTGATGTCATGGGATGTCCCATCAATGGAATAAACAGTGATGGTCTCAGTCAGTGTCTCGCCTTCAGGTAACTGCTGGATGGCGTCACTGGTGTTATTAAGGGTGTAAGTCCACTGGCCATTAGCATCAATGGAAAGAATACCGTAGTTGGCACCTTCCGGGGCGCGGGTGGTGTCGATGTACTCTTCGGAGGGGTCATCGATGTCGGAAACATCAAGATCGCCGGATGTCTTAATGAGAACGTCTTCAGCAACTGCTATGTCGTCATCGCCGGAGAAAATAGCTGCATCATTGACCGGAGTGACAACCAGTGTGCCGCCGCCTGCGGTGGTGAAGGTGCCGTCGCTCACCGTGTAGTTGATGTCGAGGTCGCCGTTGAAGTCGGCATCGGGTTCGAAAGTCCAGTAGAGAAGGTTGCCTGCACCGTCGCGGACCTCAGTTAAGGTGCCGCCGGTGATGGTCAAACCGGTAACGCCCAGGAAAGTCCCTGGATCGGGATCGGACACACGCGAGAGAATGTCAGTGTCACGAATGATAATGGTCCCGTCTTCTTCCATGGTAAGATTAAGCGGACCGGATACGGAAGGAGCACTCAGGTTGGTTTCGGTGGACGAGGCAAAAGTGGCAGCACCAATGTCGGAATCCTCTTGATCACCGATCAGTCGGGAGTTTCCGTCAGACTCTAATCCCTGGAGGCGGTCGAAGCTTCTGTACAGCGTTCCGCTGTCGTCGGTGTAAGCTCCAACACCACTTCCGGAAGCGCCGCCGTCTGCAGCAGTCTCAAGCGTTTCGGTTTCCTGTCCAGGCTGATTGAAGACGAAAAGGTAGACATCGCCGGGGACCTGTTCTCCATTCAGTAAAGTGAATGTCGGAGCGTTGCCGGAGCGGGCCACGTTCTCGTAGTTCTCAATGATGATATCCCCCTGTCCCTCCATGGAGATGACAAGGTTCTCGTTGGAACTGCTGAATACGGCTTCCCCTATGTCGAAGCCGAATACAACTTCTCCATTGTTCGGAAGAGCATATGATACGGATTCGTTACCATTATCCGGTACCTGAATGACGCCGCCGGTTGTGAGCTGAATGTCTGCCATTGTTATTCCCTCGGTTATTTCCGTCTATGTTGGTGCTAAGAGCAGTATTTATTATCAAGTGTCATATAGATACGTATTCTTTAGTGTTCAGTCAATAGGGATTAACTGTTACATTCTGGCAGTTTAGGTTGTGGAAAAAAGGGAAAGGCAAATAGAAAGTGTAGTGAAAACAGTGATGCTCGAAGGTGTCGATTGGTGGCGATTTTTTTACTTTTAAAAACGTTTTCAACATATGCTTGTGTAAAAGTGTGCCATGGTTGTTCTTGTTGTCCACTATGTCTTTTTGGGCATGATGCTGCTAAGTTCCCGTATTTAAACAATGAAAAAGTAGGATTTTGGATTGAGAAAAAAATATGGGAAGTCTTCAGTTCGTAGTGATGATCTTAATTTTTTGTCCATTTCAGCATCAAGGGTGGTTACTTTCAGGTAACGTATTTCAATTTCCTGATGGCGTGGTATAGAAAGAAAAAGTGTCATTAGATTGAGAAAGAAGAGGAGAACACCGTGTTGCAATTCAATATTGATAAGGACTTGTGTATCAAATGTGGTGAATGTGCCGCTGATTGCCCCAGTAATATTATAGTAATGGATGATGAGTATCCTGTGATCGCCGAGGAACGGGTCGGGCAGTGCATCGAGTGTCAGCATTGCTTTGCAGTATGTCAGCCCGGAGCATTGTCGATTTTCGGTCTCAACCCGCAGGACTCCATCCCCTTGAAAGGAAACATGCCTTCCTCCGAGGCCATGGGTACCTTGATCATGGGGCGTCGTTCGGTACGGCGGTATAAAGAGAAACCGGTGGATTCGGCGTTGCTCGATACCCTCATGGAGACCGTGCGGTCGGCCCCCACTGGCGTCAACAATCGTTCAACCCTGTACACGCTGGTCGAGGATCAGGAGACCATGTCGATCCTCAAAGAGAAGACCTACGCAGGATTGAAAAAGGTGGTCGACAACAATGCTCTGCCGCAGGGACTGGAGTTTTTTGAAGGCATAAGCAAGGCCTACGAGAAAGGGGTTGATGTCCTCTTCCGTGGAGCGCCCCATTTTCTGGTCGCTTCCACTCCGAAGAATGGTCCTTCGCCCGAGGCAGATGCGCTTATCGGGCTGACCTATTTCGAACTGCTTGCCAACAGCTATGGATTGGGCGTGGTCTGGGATGGGCTGGCCAAGTGGGCAATGCTCGACATAGCCCCGGAAGCAGGCGAGGTGCTCGGGATACCCGAAGATCACACCGTCGGATATATGCTCGCTTTCGGGCTTCCGGCCGTGAAGTATCATCGAACCGTCCAGCGGGTCGGCGGCACTGTCAACAAGCTCGTTTTGAGGTAGAAAACAAGAAGCCCCCGAATTTCGGGGGCTTCTTGCTTAGGAGGTTTGGGACAGTGTCCCGGTAGAGGCTATGGTTTTGTTTAGATGCGGAGTGACGTCTTGAACATCGGGCTGGCATTCGTGGGGCATTCAAAGCCGCACTGCTCGTAAAATCCTATCTGTTCGTTGTAGGCAACCAGCACTACATGCAGGCAGTCGGCATATGCTTCGGCGACTTTATCAACGAGCGTCTTGCCGATACCTTCCCCCTGGTATTCGGGGCGCACCAGGAGGTAGTGAACGTAGGCTGCGATGCTGCCGTCGGACAGGACGTTGATGAGTCCAACGAGCTTGTCTCCATCCCAGGCAGTGAATACGCTGTCCGAACCTTCAATGGCTTGCGAAAGGCGCTCGGGATGGTTGCCTGAATCCCAGTCCACAGAGAGGTAGAGGTCTTTCAGTTGATCCGGTGAAATGGTCTTTATATTCTTGAATGTCATTGTCATAGCTTCTTCTCGTGCTGTCTTGATTGCAGAATAGTTGGATGCAAACGATACGTCCAATATATTGTTTGTAGCCAGCAAGACGAATGGGATATCAAAAAAGTTCTCCATCCCGCTCTTTTGTGTTGACAACACCCTGTTGATTCTGCAAATTGGCGTTCCCAACGACGTGGGGCTGTAGCTCAGTTGGGAGAGCGCTTGAATGGCATTCAAGAGGTCGTGGGTTCGATTCCCTCCAGCTCCACCACAAGAAAGTTAAGGGTTTCAAGTAAATACTTGAAACCCTTTTTTCGTGCCTTATGGCAGATTTCAGGAATATGTCCGCTATGTGTCCGCTGCTTCCGACGGGCCGTTGTCTGTGCCTGTCATGGCATAGCGCTGTGCCAGACGATCTTGCGGACTACTGTCGATGACACCTTCAAGGTGGCTGTACCTGTCGGTCATGCGCAACGTCTTGTGGCCGATCATGACATTCGTTTCTTTCAACGTACTGCCGGACAGTAGCATGTTCGTGCAGTAGGTGTGGCGATGGTCATGGAAGTGCAGATCGTTGAAGCCATGCTTCGTGCACATATTTGACCATGCGGTGTCGATCGACTTGAACGGGGTGCCGTCCATATGACCGATCACATATTCACCCTTGGCTTTCACGCCACGCTTCTTTCGATATTGCGATAGATGCTCCAACCGAGCAATGAGCGCATCCCGGGTCCGGGGCATGATTTGGTGCGATCGGGTGACACCGTTTTTAGTGCGATGGAACGTGATGCGGTTTTCATCAAGGTCAATATCTGATCGTTTCAACATCAGCACTTCCTGTGTGCTGCACCCATGTTCGACAGCAAGCAGGATGGCCAGCACCATGTAGTGTTTTGCCCTGCGCTGGGCAGCTGCTTCAAGCAGGGCATCGACCTCGATGGGCTTCTGAGCGGTTTTCCTTTCACTGTCCTTTTCGGACAAGTACGGGATGGGCTTTGCCACATCCTTATCGATTAGACCGTTGCGCTTTGCTTGGGCGAAGACCTGTTTGATAACAAACAATCGGCGATTTGCCAGCACATTGCAGTTCTTGCCTTTTTCGCCTTTTGCGACCAGCTTTGCCTTGGTCTTTTCGGCTATACCGATGCGGTAATCCCGGATGGTGTCCTCGTCGAGGTCGTGGAGCAGGGTGTGTTTCCATTCCTTCAAGATGGGGGCAAGTAGATAGCCATATCCAGAATGACTTTCTGCACCGATCTTCCCTTCCCCAAGTTTTCTATCCCATTCATCCTGACAAAGATTCGCGCCCTGCCCGAAAGTGGGCAGGGACTGCTGCTTACGATTCTTCGCTTCCTTGGTCGGCATTATGCCGCTGTCAATCAGGGTACGTATCCGATTGACTTCTGCCTGAGCTAGATCTTTCCGTCTGTACGTCTTGTGGTATTCCTTCTTGCCCGTTTCCGGGTCTTTGACGTGAATGACGTACGCTTTTCCTTTTTTCAGCGAACGGGTCGCGATTGTGACTGTAGCCATAAGCTATGCCCCCTTCGGACTGATCGCCGCCAAGCTTCTTCGATTTTCAATGAACGTCAGCAAATCCGCTTCAGGGATCAGCTTGCGTGAGCCTACCGCGATACATCCCAACGCGCCAGCGTTGATTAAGCGGGACACGGTTGCCCTGTGAATGCGCAGTACGTCTGCGACTTCCTTGATGGTGAAAAGTTTAAATGTATTTGCCATGTGGTTTTTACCCCGTAGGGCTGGAACGTAAAGCCTCCTAACGCTTTTGCGTACCCGTTTTCAGCTCCCCTGTGTTTTAGGTTTGATCTGCGTGAACTCAGCCAACTCTTTAGTTTAAGCACAGCGAGATGTTTGACTGCAAGGAAGAGACAACGGGTATTTGAAGTTTGAGCGTGAAATGGGCAAGAAAAGTGAAAATCCCGCACTAAATGGCGGGATTTTTCTTAAAATGAACTGCCCAGATAGGCGTTCGATATATCGCGGCGGCCTTTGGAATGGCCCGCAGTCTCTTCGATCTGGTCGCGTGCTTCGTTGTCGAGCCGGGACCATTCATCACCAGCGATTTCGCAAGCAGCTTCTTGGAACACCTGAACGCTTTCGTGCTGATTGGGCGGTTCGAAGCCTGTGTGCTCCACATACATTTGATGGAATCGTTCATGGCGAAGGCCATGCAGAGTTCCACCTGCTTCTTTGGCTGTCAGGCCATGCTTTCTGGCCGCGTAGTCCACTCGGTGCAGCCATTCATCGCCCATATGCTCGGGCATGAGATTGTTAATGCCTTTTCTGTCCGATGGGGACACGTATTCTTGGGCCCGTTCAAGGGCGGCTTCCTGTTTTGCAGACAGCCCATACAGTGTTCTGGGCCTGCCGCCTTTGGTACCGTATTGAACAAGCAGAGTCTGCTCTTCACTATTCCAGTCATTGGGCAGGTCGAGCTTGGCAGCTTCTTCCCGTCGAAGTCCTAGCTGATACATGATTTCGATTTGTGTAGCCGCCCGACCTGCATGCGGATACGACGTGTCGTTCCGCATGTTGGTCAGGGATTCTTCTATCTTTTCCGGCTTAGCAGCACGGGGGGTCTGGTTGGTGATGGCCCCACGTTTGATGCCAAATGTTGCATTGCTGTCGCTGATGCGACTGTTTTCATATGCGCGGCAAATGTGGCGGGCAGCACTGAAGACTTCAGCAATCCTGCCGTGTCCAATCCCGTCGGCCAGCATGTGATTTGCCACGCGTTGAAAATGTTTGTTCGTTACCTTGGTCCATTTCTGGGCACGCATTCCCGCCTGGCGCAAGACTTTGACGAAGTATCGCGCGTTCTGACGGATTCGGTATTGTTTTGATTTGTTCCCGGACAGGGTTGCCCGGTTCACACCATAGTTGAGGCTGTTGGATTTTCGCATGGAATGCTCCTTCCGTTATAAGTTCGGGGCAGTGCCCCAGAGCAAAGCAGGTCGGACTTCTTCTGTTAGCCAGAAGATGACCTGCCTGTGGCGGAAAGCCCGCCACGCATCACCAGTCACGGGAAGAATGAATGCCTGTTTCCCATTGGAAGAAGATTCCGGAAAGCCCAGTCAATAAAGGGTGCTGCCCCACAAGCGATTATGTCTTGCGGATTAGATGGCAGCCATAGGGGAAGTGTTGCAATGACAGGCGCTAGATGTCCTGCCATTCCACCAGTGGCGGGTGCTGCGTTACAGCCGGTGTGTTTGGATTTGGAAATGGCCGTTTGTTTGGAAAACGGCGCGGTAGGTCTTGAAGCCAAAGGCTTCCGTATGCGTCATCAGTTCTGACTACGTGCAGAACTTATGACGCCCATCAAGTGCGTTTTACCTCCTTCTGGTTACTGACATATCTGATGGATATACCCAATCATATGACGCCGAAATGGCTTAAGCAAATTTTGCAAGGCAGCTCTTACGTCAGCAGTTATACTTTTCTGATAGTTGCATGCCATTTTTAAACCGCTTCCTTCATTGCCATTCGTTTACCGCGTATGATTTGCAGAATCTGTTGACCGGCATGGGGGAGCTCGCCGCTGTTATCGATAAGCTCAAGGTTGGTATGATTCACTTCATAAGCACCAGCCCGTTCAAGGCGCCTGGCTATCTCGGTTTCTGATTCTCGGCCACGCGCAATGAGGCGTTCCTTGAGGATGGGTGTCTCAACATTAATGAGAACCGGAATGATGTTCTGATAGCGCAATGAGGCTTCTGGCAGGTAGGCGCGGGAGCCGTTCATGACAACGTTGAAACCTGCTTCCATCCACATGTCGATTTCGCGACCAATGGCATAACGGAAGCCGTGACTATCCCAGTTCAGTGAAAACAATCCTCGTTCAAGTCGCGCCTGGAATTCATCAGGGTGAAGAAAAATATGGTTTTCGCCTCCCGCATCGGCTGATCGGGTAATATAGCGGTGAGTAAAGATTGCCTCGCTGCCAGGACAGCTTTCTCGTGCGTACCCCATGACGCTATCCTTGCCGCAGCCCGAGGGGCCGATCACGTATATCAGTTTTCCATGTGTCATTGACGATCTCCTTATGTTCCGAGTTGAGCCCTGTGTATGAGAATGAACGAGGATTCCCTATTTTCCTGCCGAAACACACACAGTTCACGAACAGGGTGGATCAATTGTGTCACCGCTGCTGCGTGGTTGACGGTCAGTTTGAACAATTTCTTTCGAGTGGGCTTGTCCCTGATGGAATCCGTCAGAGTCAGATGAAACCGAAATTCTTCAAGGACATATGGATATCCCCAGTTGACGAGAAATCGTTCCTGAGTCGGTGTGAGTCCCTTCGCCCTTCGGCGTTCCAGTTCGGCAAGGCTGGGTTGCTGACGAAAGGGTTCCAACCAACGCAGGCTCGCTTCCGCCAGTCGGGCAAGGGTGTCCTGTCCGGCAGGAACAAGGGCTATGAAAGAACCGATCTCCATGACGGAAAGAGGTTCCATGACGAATGTAGATTGGCTCCTTGCAAGCTTCTCCGCGTGTTCGATGAGTTGATGTCCACAGAATCCCTCCTTCAACTCAAAGGGGGGAACAAGGGTGCCATGAAATCCATAGTGGCGAGGTGAGCGTGTGTTTTCGTAAACGACTTCGGGAGAAATGCCTGGGAACTGCGGCTGGTCCAGGCTTTTGCCGGTTTCTGCGCAGCGGCCTACCCAGCGTTTGCCGAAGACGTCGAGCATGCTGTTTCGTTCCGGCGCATAGTAAATGGCGTATCTCTTTGGCATGGCTTACAGTTCCACTTTCTCGTACTTGTCCAGAAAGGATTCGATGGAAAGTATGCGAAAGTCCTCAAGGGCATTGCCGATGCGATCGTGATCCCAGTCCCACCAGGCCAGCTGGACGAGGCGTGCCTGGATGTTTACCGGAAACCTGTCCTTGATCTTTTTGGCCGGGACCCCGCCGACTATGGAGTATGGTTCGACATCCTTGCAGACCACGGCTCCGGCAGCGACCACTGCGCCATGACCAACCCTTACGCCCGGCAGGACAATGGCTCCGTGGCCGAGCCAGACATCGTTACCGATGACTGTCCGCTGTTCCCTGCGCCAATCGAAAAGCCAGTCGTCATCAGGGCCGAACCCGAACTTCTCGCTTCGGTAGGTGAAATGGTGCTGGGTGGCTCGCCACATGGGGTGGTTGGTGGGGCCGATACGGACCTGGGCCGCTATGGAGACGAATTTACTGATGTCCGTGTAGGCAACGTCGCAGCCGGGACTGAGATAGGAGTAATCTCCCACCACACTTTCAAGAACGGTGCAGTTCTCAAGCACCTCAGTGTAAATGCCCAGTGTGGAATCCGTTACCTCTGCGGAGGGGTGTACCGCGGGTGTCACTCCAAGCCCTTTGCCAGTGTCGTTGATCATATCTGTTTTCATGACTCTGGACATACAGAGGGGCCATGAAGGGAAAAGCACGAAAGGGCGTCTTTTCTGAAACAAACATGGCGATGACGTTACAACAAGGTGAAATGACAGCCAAAAGCGGACAAGTTGAGAGCTTGTCTAGTGTGCCATCAGGCCATCTGCCCTAATCACGGCATCAACGCAAGGGGCCGACTCGGTCCAGGCAAAAAACAGTCGTGGAACAGACAATGGTTTTATCAGGAAGGCTCAACAAGAATCTGCACCCAATCGCTGGCAAAGAGGCAGATACCAAATTCGACCGGTGTGCCGGTTTCGTCGACGTTGATGCTTTCAGTGATCAGGACTGGTCTGCTTTTGGGTTGGTGAAGTTCCCCAGCTTCCTCCTTGGTCGGCATTCTGGAAATGATTCGCGTGCGCTTTCGGGAGTAGTCGTCAACGCCGAAGTGGCTGAGTGTTCGGGTCACCGATCCGAATTCCCGAAAAATGCGGACTATGCCGGGGAACAATGTTCGCGGGAAAAAAGAGTTGGAATAGCTGACTCTGCGACCATCCGCTTCACCGGCGCTGGTAATTCGGGTGACGATTTCCCCCTCCTTGATGTCCAGGGCCTCGGCCACCGCGACATCGGCCTCGGTGTCCACGGCCATGAGCAGGACATTACCCGGAGCGCGGTGTTGGCGGGTCAGGTTCTCGCTGAATCGGGTTCGGCTGCTCACCGGATAGTTGATGACCGGTTCGCGGACAAAAGCTCCTCTGCCACGCTCCACACGGACGAGGCCGTCATCGGTCAAAGCACCCATTGCCCTGCGAATGGTGTGGCGGTTGACGGAGAACAGGTTGGTGAACTCGCTTTCGGACGGCAGCTTCTGCCCCGGCTCGAAAACACCGGAAGTCACGTCCGCCTCAATTTTCAAATAGATCTGGCGCCACAAGGGCATCCCGTTTTTTCGCGAAAGCATCTGCACCTCCATTTTCCAGACGGAAACCACTTGAAACCACAGGCAACTGCAGTTGTCTAGACAGCCTGAAAGGATTTCACAGAAATGACACTCGACAGCAACGCGTTTGATTCCAACAACGAGAATATTCAGGCCAGAAAACACTGGATGAGTGTTCTTGCGCGCGCTGAAGCCTCTCAATTGGAACAGGCTCTCAGCGAACTCGAAGCCGCACCGAAATATATGCACCTGCGTCCGCCGGAAATCGGCATGGCCATGGTCCGTGGTCGGGCGGATGCCAAAGGTGATCGGTTCAATCTTGGCGAGATGACGATTTCGCGGTGCTCCATCCGACTGGAGGATGGACTCGTGGGCCATGGATACGTGACCGGGAGAAATAAGCGACACGCGGAACTCGCTGCCCTCTTCGACGCCATGCTCCAAGCACCGGGCAACGGTCCGGTTCTCACTGAAAGCGTCATTGAACCGTTGCACGCGATTCAGGTCGAAAAACGTCAAACCGACTCAGCAAAAACAGCCGCGACCAAGGTCAATTTCTTTACCATGGTTCGCGGCGAAGACTAGGGAGTATCATGCAAGGACACGCAATAAACATGACTGCTGGAAATGAAAGATACCCGGCCCACGACAATCAGCGTATTTTCAGAGCCATCCTGCTGACCATGTCCCAACCCGGCTCCGTGACCGCCCTGGGCAACTGGCCCAACCCGCCTGAGAACCTCCATCCGGCGGCAGCCGCAGTCTGCTTGACGCTGGTGGATATGGATACGCCGTTGTGGATCGGCAAGAATACCCCCAACGACATTCAGACATACCTTCGATTCCATTGCGGGTGCCCCGTCGTCAGAAAACAGGACAGGGGAGCCTTCGGTCTCATTCTCGACGGCAACGACTTGCCCGATCTTTCCGAGTTCAACATGGGCGACATTGAATATCCCGATCGCTCGGCCACTCTGATCATCCAGGTCAAAGACATACAGGTGGGCAGCGGCGTTCTACTGACCGGTCCCGGCATCAACGGACAAGTTCAGATTGGCATTGAAGGGCTGGACACGAGTTTCTGGCAGTTCCTCCAACACAACAACCGCCAGTTCCCGCTCGGAGTGGATGTCATCCTGGCAACTCAAACGGAAATCGTCTCGCTTCCGAGAACGGTTCAGGTGGGGATATAACGTGTACGTAGCTGTCAAAGGTGGCGAAAAGGCCATCGAAAACGCCCATCGGCTCATGGCAGAGGAGCGGCGAGGCGACCTCGCTGTCCCGGAGTTATCTGTTGAACAGATCCTTCAGCAGATGCGGCTGGCTGTGGACCGGGTCATGAGTGAAGGCTCATTGTACGACCCCGAACTGGCTGCCTTGGCCATCAAGCAATCAAGAGGCGATCTGGTGGAGGCGATCTTCCTGCTTCGTGCCTACCGCACCACCTTGCCCAGGCTATATACGACCGAGCCGGTCGATACCACGGCCATGCATGTGCGTCGGCGCATTTCCGCCACCTTCAAGGATATTCCGGGCGGTCAGATGCTCGGACCCACCTTTGATTACACCCACCGCCTTCTCGACTTCAAACTGGCTGCCGAGTCATCGGTGGAACCTGCAGCGCATGATGAACAGGTAGGGGATAACGGCATTGCCCGGGTCATGGACCTCCTTGAGAGTGAAGGATTGGTGGAAGACGTTGTCGTCGATGATGACGATCCTGTGGGCGACATCACCCGTGATCCCATGACCTTTCCGGCTGACCGGGATCTCCGTTTGCAGAACCTGGCTCGGGGCGACGAAGGCTTCCTTCTGGCCCTTGGCTATTCAAGTCAGCGTGGATTCGGCGACAACCATCCCTTTGCCGGAGAGATACGCATGGGCGAGGTTGCCGTATCCATCGCACCCGAAGAACTCGGATTCGAAATCGAGATCGGCGACATCACCCTGTCCGAATGCGAGATGGTCACGAGTTTCAAGGGGTCCAAGTCAGAACTGCCCAGATTCACCCGCGGTTACGGCCTGTCGTTCGGATACAACGAGCGCAAGGTCATGGCCATGTCCCTGGTGGACAGGGCGCTCCAGGCCCGGGAATTGGGCGAGGAAATCGAGGCACCGGCCCAGGATGAGGAATTCGTCCTTTACCACAGCGACAATGTTGAGGCGCAGGGCTTTGTGCAGCACCTCAAGTTACCCCACTATGTCGACTTCCAGGCCGATCTGGTCATGGTCCGGGGCATGCGTGAGGAAATCCTGAAAAAACAACAGGCTGATAACAGCGAGGAAGCCGCATGAGTTTCATAAAGGAATCCGCCGCGGGTACCGAGAATACGCCCCGGGAGACCGAGGACACGGGATACAACTACGGATATCTGGATGAGCAGACCAAGCGGATGATCCGAAGGGCCATCCTCAAGGCAGTTGCCATTCCGGGCTATCAGGTGCCTTTTGCCGGTCGCGAGATGCCCATGCCGTATGGCTGGGGAACCGGCGGCATCCAACTCTCCGCCAGCATCCTTGGTTCGGATGATGTGTTCAAGGTTATTGACCAGGGCGCGGATGACACCACCAATGCGGTTTCCATCCGCAAGTTCTTTGCACGCGTTACCGGTGTCGAAACCACGGAAAAGACCACCGAGGCCAGCGTCATACAGACCCGGCACCGGATACCGGAGACGCCGCTCACGGATGGGCAGATCATGGTCTATCAGGTTCCCATCCCCGAGCCGCTCAGGTGGATCGAGGCCCGCGAGACCGAAACGCGAAAGATGCACGCCCTGGAAGAGTATGGCGTCATGCATGTCCAACTTTATGAGGATATTGCGCGCCATGGCCGCATTGCCACCAACTTCATGTACCCGGTGAAGGTGGACGATCGCTACATCATGAGCCCGTCGCCCATCCCGAAATTTGACAACCCCAAGCTCGACATGAGCCCGGCTCTGCACATCTTCGGCGCTGGCCGTGAAAAACGCATTTATGCAGTGCCGCCGTATACCGAGGTCAAGAGTCTCGATTTCGAGGACCACCCGTTTTCCGTGGAAACATGGGACGACTGCTGCGGTCTGTGCGGAGCCAAAGACAGCTATCTGGACGAGGTTATTCTTAATGACCAGGGGGAACGGATGTTTGTCTGCTCCGACACCGACTACTGCACCACCCGGCAACAGGAGGGACACCGTGGTCCCATGGCAGCCCGGGAAGACATCAGCGAACTCAAGGGAACCGGCCCGAAGGCCGCATAGAGGATACAATGCAAGATAATTCCAAACCATTAGTCAGCGCACAAGGGCTGACCAAATATTACGGCGACATGATCGGCTGCAAGGATGTCTGCTTCGACCTGTGGCCGGGCGAGGTCATGGGCATCGTGGGAGAGTCTGGATCGGGCAAATCCACGCTTCTGAGTTGCCTTTCCGGCAGGCTACAACCGTCCGAAGGGGATGTCAGCTATGTGTCCCGCGAGTTCGGTCCGGTGGATATTCACAGCGCCCTGGAACCGGTACGCCGCAAGCTCATGCGCACGGAATGGGGCATTGTTCACCAGAATCCGCGCGACGGGTTGCGCCTGGGCGTCACTGCCGGAGCCAATCTGGGTGAACGGCTTATGGGCACCGGCGCACGCCATTACGGCAACATCCGTTCCAAGGCCATCGATTGGCTGGGCGAAGTGGAGATCAATGCCGACCGCATCGATCATTTCCCCAAAACCTTTTCCGGCGGTATGCAGCAGCGTCTCCAGATCGCCTGCAACCTGGTGACCGAACCCCGTGTCATTTTCATGGACGAACCCACCGGCGGCCTCGATGTCTCGGTACAGGCACGACTCCTCGACCTGCTCCGAAACTTGGTTGCCCGGCTCGGTCTCTCAGTCATCATCGTCACTCACGATTTGGCCGTGGCCCGCCTTTTGGCCCACCGGCTGATGGTCATGAAAGGCGGCCAAGTAGTGGAAAGCGGGTTGACCGATCAGGTTCTTGACGATCCGCAACACCCGTACACCCAGCTCTTGGTTTCATCCATTTTGCAAGCCTAGGAGAAGCAAATGTCCGTCAGAATATCAGTTAAAGACCTCAACAAGACTTTTACCCTGCACACCCAGGGCGGCACTTCCATCGGTGTCTTTTCCGATCTCAATCTGGAAGTGAAGGCCGGAGAGTGCGTGGCTCTTGCCGGGGAGTCCGGCTCAGGCAAATCGTCCCTGATCTGTTCCCTGTACGGCAACTACAAGCCCCAATCCGGTTCCATCGATATCCTGCACGATGGCGAGACCGTGGATATCCTCACGGCCACCCCGCGTGAAATCCTCGACATCCGCAATCGTACCATGGGCTACGTCAGCCAGTTCCTGCGGGTCGTGCCGCGAGTCAGTGCCTTGGACGTGGTTGCCGAACCGCTGTTTTCCCTGACCGGTGATCAGGCCATGGCCTGTGACCGGGCCGCCTTTCTTCTCAAGCGTCTCAATATCCCCCCGACTTTGTGGTCCCTGCCGCCTGCCACTTTTTCCGGCGGCGAACAACAGCGGGTGAACATCGCCCGTGGCTTCAGCGTTGAATATCCCATTTTGCTTCTGGACGAACCCACCGCATCTCTGGATGCGGGCAATCGCCAGGTGGTGGTCAAGCTGATCAAGGAAGCCAAGGCGCGCGGCACTGCCGTTGTCGGGATTTTCCATGATGAGGAAGTTCGCGACGAAGTTTCTGACAAATTGTTTGAAATGCGCAGTTTCAAGGAGGCTGCATAATCATGAATTGTGTCATAAAAAACGCTCGTATCGTCCTCAGGGACGAGATCATCCAGGGCTCTGTCCGGGTGGTGGACGGCATCATCAATTCTGTGGATCAGGGGCCGTGCAATACGACCGGTGCCATTGATCTTGAAGGCGACTACCTGCTGCCGGGATTTGTTGAACTGCACACCGACAACCTGGAACAGGAAATCGAACCACGCCCCGGCGTGTTTTGGCCAGACCCGCTCGCCTCGGCACTGGCCCATGACGCCACCATGGTCAGCGCTGGCATTACCACGGTCCTGGATGCGGTCTCCCTTGGCGAATACCATGACGGCCCCAAGCGGATGCAGATTCTGGACATGAGTTTGGGCGCTTTGCGCAAGGCACGCTCCACCGGCATCCTCAAGGCGGATCATAAACTCCACCTGCGCTGTGAGTACTCCGACCCCAAGGTCATGGATGTATTCATGCCTCACATCGACGACGATGTCCTGATGCTGGTTTCGCTCATGGACCACACTCCTGGTCAGCGGCAGTTTACGGACACGGATAAATACCGACAATATTACAAGAAAGGGTGGAGTGACGAGGAGTTTGCAGAAATTTCTCAGCGTATGATCGCCACGCAGGCAAATTGTGCTGTGGACCAGCGAGCACACATCATCGCGCTTTGTCATGGCCGTAACATTCCCCTGGCGAGCCATGACGACACCACTGCCGATCATATCCGGCAGGCCGTGACCGAGCAGATAGCCATCTCGGAATTTCCCACAACCCTGGCGGCAGCTTCCCTGGCACGGGAGGCTGGAATTCATATCGTCATGGGCGGCCCCAACGTGGTTCGCGGCGGCTCGCATTCAGGCAATGTCTCGGCGTTGGATCTGGCCGAAGCCGGATTGCTGGACATCCTGTCGTCCGATTACGTTCCCGGCAGTCTCGTCTCCGGGGCCTTCATCATGCATCGAAAACTCGACATGCCGCTGAGCGAAGCCATAGCCAAAATCAGCGTCAATCCGGCCAACGCCATCGGCTTGAATGATCGCGGTCAAATCCGCCCCGGCCTGCGTGGAGACATGGTTCGTGTCAGGGAAATCGAGTCTCTGCCCGCTGTGTTACAGACCTGGGCCGTCGGAACTGCAAAGAATGTTGAAATACCTGCAAAAAGCGCTGCCTGAATGTTACAGGGCGCCGTTTAAATAACTGAAAATCGTTACATGTCCATAATAATGCCGTTGCAGGGCTGATGTAGTCCTTACACACTGGGAGAACCTTTCACTTTCATCCGTGCCTCCCTCAAGCAAACGACACAAAAAACAGTCCAGGAGGCTGACAATGAAAACCATAGGAATGGCCCAGAAATGCCAAACAGAAGCGATCAAGGTGACCGACCTTTGCAAGGTATATCCCAATGGCACCGTCGCCCTGAAAGATGTATCCGTCGCCGTGGATTCCAACGATTTTTGTGTCGTCATCGGTTTGTCTGGTGCAGGTAAATCAACCATGCTCCGCTGCATGAATCGGCTCATCCAGCCCACCAGTGGGCAGGTGGCCCTGTTTGGTGAAGACGTCACCAATGTCAACGGTTCCCATCTCAAGCAAGTCCGCCGTCGGGTGGGCATGATTTTCCAGCAATTCAATTTGGTTCGCCGACTGACTGTTCTGGATAATGTCCTGGTTGGTCGTCTGCGATTCAACTCCAGTCCCCTGAAGCGGTGTAGTTCCATATTCAGGCAGTTTTCCAAGCAGGAGAAGGAATTCGCCTTTCACTGTTTGCAGCAGGTGGGTATCGCGGACCTGGCATACCGCCGGGCTGATGCATTGTCCGGCGGGCAGCAGCAGCGTGTTGCCATTGCCCGCGCTCTGGCCCAGGAGCCTGAGGTTTTCCTGGCAGACGAACCCATCGCCAGCCTCGATCCACGCAGTTCGGAAACAGTCATGCAGATTCTCTCAAAGATCCATGAGGAAAACTGCATCCCTGTTCTGGTGAATCTGCACCACATCGATTTTGCCCAACGATACGGCAAACGCATCCTCGGCATGTCCAAGGGCGAACTCATTTTTGACGGTACGGCAAACGATCTCACAGCCGAGGCCGTATCCTGCATTTATGGCGACGAAGCGGAAGAGGCTCTGGAAGAGCTGTCAGCCGCTTAAGCATAATTGAGAATTCTAAGAGAGTTACAGGCTAAACCATCAAACAACAAATGTTACAGGAGAATCCCAATGTTCAGTAAATTATCCAGAGTTTTTGTCGTGGCCGCCCTCGTGCTGGCCTTTGCCCTGCCGGGCCTGGCTAATGCCGGTGCCGACTCCTGGCCCAAAACCGTGAAACTCGGCTTCATCCCTACTGAAGGGGCTGCCGACTCAGCCAAACGCGCCCGTCCCATCGCCAAAAAGATGGAAGACATTCTCGGCGTGAAGGTCGAAATCTTCACTGCTTCCAGCTACGCCGGTATCATCACCGCCATGGCCAACAAGCACATCGACTTCGCCTACTTCGGGCCCAAGAGTTATACTGAGGCCGCTGAGAAGGCTAACGCCGAAGCCATTGTCATGGAAGTCAACAAGGATGGCCAGCCCGGCTACACCGGCATCATCATCTCCCGCAAGGACTCCGGCATCACTTCCATGGAGCAGGCCAAGGGCAAGACCTTTGCCTTCACCGATCCCAACTCCACTTCCGGCTTTCTGGTTCCCAACGTCATCTTCGCCCGCGACATGAAGATCGACCCCAAGAAGTACTTCAAGGAAATCCAATTCTCCGGGTCCCACGGCGCGTCCATTCTGGCCGTCAAGAATGGTTCCATCCAGGTTGCCGCCACCAACAACATCGACATGAATCGCATGATCCAGAAAGGCGCTGTTGCTGAAGACGACTTCATCATCATCAAGGAGTCGGACCTGATTCCTGGTTCCCCGATGTGCGCTCGCGCCGATCTGCCCGCCAGCCTCAAGGCCGCCTTTGCCGGTGCTCTGCTCCAGATCAACGACGACCCCGAAGCCCTGAAGATCCTTCAGACCGGCGGTTACAAGCACACCAGTGATGCCGACTACGACATCATCCGCTACCTCAAGCGCCTCAAGAAGCAGCTGGCCCAGAAGTAGTCATGAACCATGAATTGACACTCGCACAGGTCACCCCCAGGAAGAGCTTCACCGAGAAGCTCGCCCTGGGGGGCCTTCTGACACTGGTCTTGACGGTCCTCGTATCATCATACATTTATACGGATATTGATCCATTCAAGCTATATGATAAACGCCAGAATGCCTTTGAGTACCTCTTCGGGCGCCAACTCAATGACATGGACAAGCAGTCGGCCATGAAACAGGCCGAGAGGCTGCCGGAGATCATTGCCTTTGAGGAGGCGTTTCAGGACGTCAAGGCTGAGTATGTTGCGACCGGAAAGGAATTGAACAACGTCGCCATCCAACGTGAGGCAAAACAGCTTGCCAACGCACGTGTTGCAGCCATGTCCCCGGAGGAAAGGGACGTCATTGTTCAGGATGAGTTCGATCGCATCTCAGAGGAGAAGCGGGGAGGGTATTTTCCGCCTGAAACCGCTTGGCCCCACCTCAAGGAATATCTCACTTCACTCATAGAAACCATCGCCATTGCCATCTGGGGAACGCTTCTGGCGTTCATTGCCTCGATCCCCATGGCCATGTTTGCGGCCAAGAACACCTTGGAACTCATGGTTCAGGGGGATGGCATCACCCAACGCTGTGTACGCTGGTTCGGCCAGTTCGTTGCACGCCGCCTGCTCGATTTCTGTCGAGGATTCAACGAATTCGTCATGGCACTCATTTTCGTGGCGGTCATCGGATTGGGTCCCTACGCTGGCGTCCTGGCTCTGGCCATTCACACCTTCGGCATCCTGGGCAAGGTCTTTTCCGAGGCCATCGAGCAAATCGAACCAGGCCAGGTGGAAGCAGTCACCGCCTCCGGTGCCGGCCCGGCACAGGTCATGGCGTTCTCTGTCATTCCGCAGGTCATGCCGCTCATCGTCAGCTACACGCTGCTCCGTTTCGAATCCAATGTGCGCTCCGCCACCATTCTCGGCTTTGTCGGGGCCGGTGGCATCGGGTTCCTGATGTACGATAAGATCACGGGGTATCTCTACCGCGAGGTCTGCACCATGATGATCCTGGTCATCGTGTCGGTGACGATCATCGACTACATGTGCGGTATTCTCAGAAGACGTTTTGTATAAGAAAACAATCATACCTCTCCGATTTGGCCTCGCGAAGTTCGCTTCGCGGGGTCATTTCTTTTGGAGGCAATGGTTTCTTCAGCGACTCTCAAGGCGGCACGTCTGGCTGTAGAGAGCCGTACAGTCGCCCATATCGGTTTTCATGGGTCTGATGAGGGTGTTGGCGTTATGTCCACATTTCATCCAGCCACCGCGGCGGATGATCACCACGTCTGGATGGAGATTGTTGGCCTTTTCCACATTCACTTGCATGGCCCCTTGGAGAGTGATCAAGAATGAATTCCGGGCAGAGGAGAGCTGTTCACAGGCTGGATTCTGTTTTGATACCCAGACAGTGGGAATGCCGCATTGGTCTTTTTCCGGTATTTGCGAGTGCATGGACGAGCCCCGGATGAGCGTCAGAAGCTGCAGCGGATATTCCTGATTCGACTTCGGTTCGGGCGACAGGGTTTCCGGGAACCGATACAACCCATCAGCGTGCCCGAATTGCATATTCTCAAAGGCAATGGAAGGGTGATTCACTTTGACGAATCCCTTCCCTCGCAATTCATCAATGGAGATATTCTTTTTCTTGAGTCCTTCCTTGAGGCAGGTTTCCGCATCCGGCAGGAGAAGCGGTGGCTCAAGCCGGGAACCCAGATCGGACAGGATGTCGAAATCCGAGCGGCACTCTCCGCGCGGTTCCATCACCTTGGCGCAATGGTTGACGCAATTGTGAAAGTAGGAGCCAAGCACGTCTTCGCGCTCAAACATGAATGCTGGCGGCAGGATGACGTCGGCGCACAGGGCCGTGTCGTTCATGAATCCGTCCACCACGACCACGAAGGGAGCGCGAAATGCATCGACCATGGCCCGGGAGTCAGGCACCTGGTTGACCACGTTGTGGCCGTCCACCCAGATGAACTCTATCGGCGGGTCCGCCCTTGAGATTTCTGCGGCCATGTCACCCATGAAGAGTTCTCGTCGGTCACCGGATGCACCCTCGACCAAGTGTTCCCAGCTACCCAAATGGCGTCCCGTGGGGCAACTGTAGTACACACCGCCTCCCGAAATGCCGATGTTGCCTGAGATCATGGCGAGACCGTTGATGAAGCGGACGTTCTCACCGCCGTGAAGATATCGCTGTAATCCCCACCCGATAACCGTGGCCACGTTGCCTGAGTCCAAATACCAGTCGTGGATCATTGCAACGTCTTCTGTCGGCACTTGGCACACTTGGGTCAGGTCGTTCAAACTCAAGCCGTTGATAAGTTCCTGCAGAACGGGCCAGTTGGCACATCGGTTGAGTCTCTGCGAGTCGAGGTCGTCAGTGTCCAGGGAGAGTTTGAGCACGGCAGCGGCCAGAAAGCGATCCGTGCCGGGCTTGATGGTCACATTGACGTCAGAGAACTTGGGAGTGTCGTCGCCACCGGGTGAAATGGTCAGCACTTTGGTCCCGTTCTTGCGCGCTTTCTGGATGAGGGCGAGCTGATGGATGGAAGTACGCGTCAAATCGCGACCCCAGTTGATAACACGGCTGGCATTGACAATATCTTCAGGATCATTGTGATCCCGACCTCCGAAATCACGGAAGGATGCTTCGCCACCAGCTTTTTCACACATGGTGCCATAGTCGCTTGAGGCGCCCAGTCGCTTGAAGAAAATCCTGCTCGCCTTACTTAAAAGACCGCGGTAGCCGTGCCCGTGGATGTGGAGGACGGATTCAGGAGTCTTGCGTGCGGCATCAAGTCTGCTTGCAACCAGGGTCAGGGCTTCGTCCCATGATGCCTTCCGGAACTTGCTGGATTCTTTGATCAGAGGCGTGATGATTCGATCTTCAGCATCGATTCGGTCGAAGTAACGTCTACCCTTTTTGCAGCAAAATCCCTTGGTGGTTGGATGTTCGGGGTTTCCTCTGATGGATTTCTTGTTCTCATCGACGAGAAGCGAACAGGCGTCGCCGCAATCCATGGTGCAGGCAGTGATTGTTTTCATGACCATTCTCCTGGTGAAATATGGTATATTGTACACTAGGT